>PLTE01000336.1 GCA_003164375.1 Hyphomicrobiales bacterium
GTGAAGAAGAACTGATCAGAGCGCGCGCGGCCGGGCCGGAACGCTTATACCAGGATGCAGTGAGAATGACTCATTGAAGCAAAGCCTTCTTTTCTGAAGAAAAGAAGCAAAAGACTTTCAAACGCTTGCGCGGATCTTTCCGAAGAGGGCCGCGTCAGCGTTTTAAGGTTTTTTGGTTCTTTTTTTCAAAAAAGAACCTCTTGCCTTGCTTCCACTCATCGGTCGCCCTCATCGCAAACTGGCATGATACCTGATAATCGTCGAACAGCCCCGTCGGTTCAGGCCGATGGGGCCGGCACCTCATGGTGCCAATCGGACGCCGCTTCTTCCGCACTTTGAAAGATGTGCGGCGCCACGCCGCGTTTCTCCAACGCCTCGCCGAGCTTCATGCGCAGGAAGCCTGAGGTCGTGTAGCGCGAGACGCCGGAATAGAAGCGGTCGACGAGTGTGCGCACCATCGCCGAATATTCGTCGAGCAGTTCCGGCAAAATGGTGAAGTTGTCGTAGTTGACGATCGCGTAGGCGCGAGCGCCGAGCCGCCCGAGCTTTGTCTCGACCGTCTTCTCGATCGCAGCAATGTCGTCGCGGCTATGCAGCGCGAAGCGTTCGAGATTGACAAAGAACAGGTTCTGCACCGGATCGTAGGTAAAGCGCTGGTCGAGCGGAATGCCGACGAGGTCGGCGCGCAGATTCATCGGCTCGGGCCTGAAAATCCGCGCATCCATCGGAGCCGGATCGCGCGGGATGAGCGGCTTGAACTCCATGCGGGCGAGAATATCGCGTTCGATGTCGACCCCGGGCGCCACCTCGAGGAGTTCGAGGCCGTCGGCCCGCAACGCGAACACGCAGCGTTCGGTGACGTAGAGCGCGCTTTGGCCGCGTTTACCCGCGTAGGCGCCCGAGAACGTCACATGTTCGACGGCATTGACGAACTTGCGCTTCTGCGCCTCCTCGTCGATGAACAGCCTGCCCTCGCGCGCGGCAATGCGCTGCCGGCCGGCGCCGAAAGTGCCGACGAATATGACCTCCTTTGCGTTCTGGCTGATGTTGATGAAGCCGCCGGCGCCGGCGAGTTTTGGACCGAACTTGCTTACATTCAAATTGCCGAAACGGTCGACCTGGGCGAGGCCTAGAAAGGCCGAGTCAAGCCCGCCGCCATCGTAGAGATCGAACTGATAGGGCTGGTCGATCACCGCTTGCGTATTGCTGGCGGCGCCGAAATCGATGCCGCTCGCCGGAATGCCGCCGATGACGCCGGGCTCGGCAGTGAGCGTGATGAGGTCGATGATCTTTTCTTCATTGGCGATAGCGGCGACACCTTCGGGCATACCGATACCGAGATTGACGACGCTATTGGCCTTGAGTTCGAACGCCGCGCGACGAGCGATGATCTTGCGCTCGCTCATCGGCATCGGCGGTAGCAGGCCGGCGCGCACCCGGATCTCGCCGCTGAAGGCGGGGTTATATTGCGTGCCGAATGTCTGCCAATGATGCTCAGGACGAGCAATGACGACGCAATCGACCAGGATTCCGGGAATTTTGACCTGACGCGGGTTGAGGCTGCCGCTCTCGGCGACCCGCTCGACCTGAGCAATAACAATGCCGCCCGAATTGTGCGCCGCCATCGCAATCGCGAGCGCCTCCAGCGTCAGCGCCTCCTTTTCCATCGTCAGATTGCCCTCGGCGTCGCCGGTCGTCGCCCGGATGATTCCGACGTCGATGGGAAAGGTCTTGTAGGCGAGGTAATCCTCGCCATCGAATGTGACGCGCTCGACCAGGTCGTGCTTGGTCCTGGCGTTGAGCTTGCCGCCGCCGTTCTTCGGGTCGACGAAAGTCTCGATGCCGACCCGCGTCACGTGGACCGGCCGGTGCGCCGCGATGTCGCGAAACAGATGGGTGATGACACCCTGCGGCAGATTGTAGGCCTCGATCGTATTGTCGATCGCCATCTTCTGCAGTTTTGGCGCCAGTCCCCAATGACCGCCAATCACGCGCCGCACCAGCCCGTCATGCGCGAGGTGATTGAGACCCTTGGTGTTGCCGTCGCCTTGTCCCGCCGCATAGACCAAGGTGAGGCCACGCGGGCCGGCGTCGGGGGCGGAAAGAAAGCGCTCCTCAAGCGCGATGGCGATTTCCTCGGCGAAGCCGATACCGACAAAGCCGCCGGTCGCGAGCGTGTCGTTATCGCGCACCAGCCGCACCGCGTCGGCGGCGGTGACGACCTTTCCCTTTTCGGGCGACCGCAGGAACGGTAAGGCGGGATGCGGCCGCATGGCGAACCTCCCTGCCGTTCAGTAGAAGCCGGTAAAGTAATAGACGCCGATCGCCACGAAAACCGCGGCCGTCTTCAGCAAAGTGACGACGAAAATGTCGCGATAGGATTGGCGGTGGGTGAGGCCGGTGACGGCGAGCAACGTAATGACCGCGCCGTTGTGCGGCAACGTGTCCATGCCGCCGCTCGCCATCGAGGCGATGCGGTGTAGAACCTCCGGCGGGATATGCGCCGCTTGGGCCATGGCGAGGAAGTCCTTCGCCATCGCCGCAAGCGCGATCGACATACCACCAGACGCGGAGCCGGTGATGCCGGCGAGCGCGGTGACGGTGACGGCTTCGTTGACCAGTGGATTGGGAATGGACTGCAGCGTTTCCCGGATGACGAGAAAGCCCGGCAAAGCGGCAATAACGCCACCGAAGCCGTATTCGGAGGCGGTGTTCATAGCGGCCAGCAGCGCGCCGCCGATCGCCGATTTACTGCCCTCGGCAAAGGTCTTGGACAGTTGCCGGAACGCGAACACGAATACGGTGACGATGCCGGCGAGAAGTGCGCCTTCGACGGCCCAGATCGCGCGGATCGGCGGCACCGGTGTGGCGATAGCGTGATCCATCGCCAGCGTCAGGTCGTAGCTCACACCATAGGCGCGGTCGATCAGTCCGGTGAACACGCCGGGAAAGCCGCCGAGCGCGATATTGAGAAGAAACACGACGGCCAGCGGCAAAAAGGCGATCCAGGGCGACGCGAGATGGGTGATATCGACCGGCGGCGGCTCGTTGATGTGACCTTCGCCGTAGCCCTCGCCCGCCGCGTGGGCGACGCGCCGGCGCCATTCCAGATAAGCGACGCCGACAACGAAGATGAAGACCGCCCCCGATATGCCGAGCACCGGCGCTGCGGCGGTCGTGGTGTTGAAATAGGCCGTCGGGATGATGTTCTGGATCTGCGG
>PLTE01000113.1 GCA_003164375.1 Hyphomicrobiales bacterium
CAGAAGCGCAGCGTAATCCGCCATTCGATCACCGAGAGACGGTGGATTACGCCTTCGGCTAATCCACCTTACGTGCTAACGTCCGCTTAAAGTTCGCGTCCACTTATCCAGTTGCGCCTGCTTTATTGCTTCTTGTGACCGTAGTCGATCAATTCGATCGTGTTATTCTCGGTGACGTGCCCGCGCTGACGGCGCACGATGTTGCGTTTGACCCAATGATTGACATCAAGGCTGAACCAGGTGCGATCTGATGATTCATTTATGAGCGTCGGGTCCTGAATGTTCTTGCCGGCATAGTTGGTTTCTATGACGAAGGTCTCGAAGGTGCCGGCTTTCGTGGTGATGCTTTCTTTCGCCGTTACCTTCGAATTGCCGATCCGCCTGAATGTCAATCCGTTTCTGGAATTGGTCACGTCGATTGCGAATTTCCATTGCGCGCCGAGCGTAAGCGGAAGCTGAATTCCGGTGCCGTTATTCGGCGAATATTTGAAGGGCTCTTCGCGCAAAATATTCCACGAACGATCGTAAATAAGGTTGCCGGAACGGCCGGTATCGGCGACATCGAAACGGACCGCTATCTCGTTCTTTGAAACGTCAGTCACCATGTCCGTTCGCGTGCGCAGGATCGTTCCGACGATTTCGTCCTTTACCTCATAAGTCCAATGATCCCCCGGCGCCACTTGTTGTAGGTCGATTTTTGCCGCGGCGCCGGAGTTCGGCACCGGCTCCTGCGCGGACACCGATGTGACGCCACAAAGTACAATCAGTGCGATGACATATTGGCGCAACATCGTAATTCCACACTCATCTTGCGGCAGAGTTTTTCAACGTCTGCCGTAATCGACCAATTGCGTCGAAGCGTTTTCCTGGACGCGCCCGTTGAACGCCGATTTCGTGGTCCGCTTCACCCAATGATCAATCGACGGAACATACCAAGTCGCCACCGTGGATTCGAAGCGCTTCGACGAATCGTTGGCGTTATGCCCGTCGATCGAGGTTTCGATCTTCAGGGCTTCGAAAGTGCCGGCGTCGGTCACGACACTTTCCGTGCCGACGACCTTCGACGTGCCGACATTCTTGAATGTCGTACCGTAACCGGTGCGAATCTGATCGCTTTGGAATTTCCATGTATTGCCGACGGCCAGCGGCGTTTTTATGCCGGTTCCGTCATTGGGCGAGAATCTCCAGGTCGGACTGTTCTTCAGGTTCCACAACCGATCGAAGATGAGGACGCCCGGACCCGCAGAATAAGTTTGGCTCTGAACACGAACTGCGATCTCGGTCGGAGTCAGATCGGTAATGATATTGGTCACGGTATTTTTCAGCTCGCCAGTGATTTCATCGCGAACCTCATAGGTCCAATGATCTCCGATCATTGGCGGATCCATCGACTCCGGCGACACCGCGGAACTTGGCGGCTGTGCCGCAGGTTGGGTAATGGCAGACTTGTCGTCAGCCTGAGCGTTTTGCGCGAACGCATTCGCACCGAGGGCCAAGAAAAAACCAGCGGCTAGTGCGGCTCTGCACAGCATACGCATTTCCATTCTTGAAGAACCGATCGAACGGGTGAGTGCTGACCTTAGAGACGGCGATTCGGTCAGCGGAACTTATAGACTGTTAGCATTTCACAAATGCGATGGCGCATGATTGTACAGTTCTTTTTCTCAACCGCAACCAAACGGGCGGCGGCGGGAGGTAACGAGAAACGCTTATACACGCAATTAAGGATGAGATGCCCTGCGTTTCGAATGGGCCGACACCGACTCCAATGACATCATCGCTGGGCTTTTCGAGGCTTTCCACGTTTTTTGAAATGGTACGCCTTCAGACGGGGCTGCCGGACACCCTTAAGAAATGAAAGTCATTCCCCTCACAAAAAACTCTGCGGATCGACATCAATATCAAGCTTGATCGAGCCCTTGATCTTCGGCGCCGCGGCCAGCCACTCGCGCATATAAGCCGAGAGATCGAACCCGCGCGGCGCCCGGATCAGCAAACGCAACCGATGGCGGCCGCGCACTAACGCCAACGGGGCTTCGGCGGGGCCGAGGACGCGGACGTCGTCGTGCAGCGGCGCCGCACGCGCCAGCGCCCGCGCGTGGCTTTGGGTGTCGTGCTGGTCGGGGCCGGAGACGACGATGCTCGCAAGCCTGCCGAACGGCGGATAATGCGCGCTTTCGCGCATCGCGATTTCGGCGGAGTAGAAGGCTTCGCGGTCGCCGGCGATGAGCGCGCGCATCACCGGGTGCTCGGGCTGGTGGGTCTGCAGATAGCCGCGGCCGACGCCGGCATCGCGGCCGGCGCGGCCGACCACCTGGTGCAATAGCTGAAATGTGCGCTCGGCGGCGCGCGGATCGCCGTTGCTCAAACCCAGATCGGCGTCGATGACGCCGACGAGGTTCAGCATCGGGAAATGATGGCCTTTCGCCACCAGTTGCGTACCGATGACGATATCGAACAGGCCCGCGGCAATATCGGCGAATTCCTCGCGCATGCGCTCGACCGTGGCGACGAGGTCGCTGGAGAGCACCAAGACGCGCGCGTCGGGAAACAGCGCGTGCACTTCTTCCTCGAGCCGCTCGACGCCCGGGCCGCAGGCGACGAAGGAATTTTGCGCACTGCATTTCGGGCAGGCCGGCGGATGCGGCGTGGTGAAGCCGCAGTGATGGCAAACGAGTTGCCGCCGGAAGCGGTGATCGACCAGCCAGGCGTCGCAATTCGGGCAGGAGAAGCGGAAGCCGCAGGCGCGGCACAGCGTCAGCGGCGCATAGCCGCGGCGGTTGAGAAAGAGCAGCGCCTGCTCTTTTCGCTCGATCGCGGTCGCCACCGCGCCCGCTAGCGTCGGCGCGATGAAGCGGCCGCGCGGCGGCTGCTCGATGCGCAGATCGATCGGCTCGACCGCGGGCATCTGCTGGCCGCCGAAACGCTCCGGCAGCGACAGCCGCGCATAACGGCCGCGCCGCGCGTTGACTTCGGATTCGAGCGACGGCGTCGCCGACGACAGCACCACCGGGATTTTCGCGATATGGCCGCGCACCACCGCCATGTCGCGGGCGTGATAATGCACGCCGTCTTCCTGCTTGTAGGCCGGGTCGTGCTCTTCATCGACGATGATGAGTCCCAGATCGGCGTAAGGCAGAAACAGCGCCGAACGGGCGCCGACCACGACCGACACCTCGCCTTTGCCGACGGCTGACCAGGTGCGGGCGCGGCGGCGCGGCGTGAGCTGCGAATGCCATTCCGCCGGACGGGTGCCGAAGCGCGCGGCGAAGCGGTCGAGAAATTGCGCGGTGAGCGCGATCTCCGGCATCAGGATCAGGCTTTGGCGGCCGCTCCTGATCACATCCGCCACGGCTTCGAAATAAACTTCCGTTTTGCCCGAGCCGGTGANNCCGCGACCGGCTCCGGCGGCAGCACCACGGTTTCGAGCGTGCCTTCGTCGATCAAGCCGTCGACGACGCCGGCGCTGACGCCCGACTCGCGCGCGGCTTCGCTTTTTCCGCGCGTCATGCCGTCGGCGAGGAGTTCGAGCACGCGCGCGCGAGCACTGGTCATGCGCGTCGGCGCCGCGCCTATAAGGCGCACCCCGACACGCTCGCGCTCGGCGCCCAGATGCT
>PLTE01000272.1 GCA_003164375.1 Hyphomicrobiales bacterium
GCCGGCCCGTTACCCCATCTAATCCACCCTACGTGCTAACCGCCGCCAACTTCGAGAGGCGCGTATCTACACGGGTGAAAATCGAGCACGCACTTAGACCGGGGTTTCGATTTCGATGGGCACGGGCAACCCAATCGATGTCCGTACGGGCGTATAGATATCTAAATCAATATTAGCCGCTTTGAGAGTCACGATGAGCGCATATCGTGATTTCCGATTGCAAATCTCCGTCGACGCACGGTTGCGCCACCAGCCGTTAACGGGCCTTACGCACATGCTGTCGCGGTTCAATAAGTCGATCGCGTGGCCGCTCCACAAGTCGCAGTGCAGCGAGCCTGCCGAGATGCTGTCTTCACCCAGCAACCAGCGACTGTCCGCCGGCTCTATCGCGGGCCGCCTGCGGGAGCCATGCCGTTCCCCAGGATTTACGCGCAGTTTAAACCGCTCGAAAGTCTCGTTCCTTCGTTGATGATCAAAGCGCAGCCCGTGTGACTGATATCTCTGCGGGTCTATATTTGCCGATAGTCCCGGATTGGGATCGATGAAGTATGATAGGGTCACCTTCATCTCAATAGGCTCATTCTCGAGCTCTTCGAGCATCGCCTGTGGGATTGGCAATGTGTAGTAGTGGCACTCGTTGAACCTGCGGCCTTTTTCGATCTTGAATGGCTGAATCTCGGCCTGCGCGAAAAGCGCCAAATGATTCTTCGCCGAGGCGTTCGCACGTTCGAAGCTTGGAACGCCGTACCCAAACCGGCGCACAAGTTCGTATCGAGCCCTTTTTCCGGAGACGCCGCCCAGCCCAGTTAACATAGGTGCCGTCCATTCCGCGCTATGCACCATCATAGCGCGTACGGTCTCGGGCCAGTAGTCAGGATGCTCTACGGCGATGCGGGCCGCCATCCGCGCTGCCTGCGCTGTCGCGGCGCTAGTAGCTTCGAAAGAAACCAAGGGCGTACCCGCGTCGCGGCCAGTTGTCAGTAGAGACAATGAGCCCATTGTCAATATTTCAGTTCGACCGGGATTTACTGCGCGGTTGCCGGCTTCCATTACTAGTTCTGGTTTGAATGGTGACAGCCCCTGCGGCCACGTCACACTTGTGCGGCTGTGGGGACTAAGCTCCCCTGCTGTCACCAGGGACGTCCAGTCTTCATAGCCCCGATCTCGTACATCAATGAGATCCGTGTACCCACCGATGGTCAACGCATTCCATGCCTGCGCCGGATCCTCAATCGGATATTCGTCCTGAGAACGCCGACGCGCAAAGTCGGTCTCGGCAACAACGTTTCCTGCAGATACAATAATCAAACGCTTCGGACGATCATCTTCCTCTTTGCCTTCCTCGCCTTCATCGGCAATCATCCGTCCGACCGCAGCTTGGTCAATGGCCGCACTCCAGCTGGAAGCTGTAGCGCCCGACACGTTATCGTTCGTAATCGCCATGCAGTAGACACGCGGCCGGTCGGGAGCCTCGATTTCCGGCAGGGCGACCGCCGCTTGTGTTAGCACCCCATAACTCTGTGGCTCGTTCGGATCAAAACCGTCGGGGGGAAGCAATTTCACCGATTCAAGTCGATGGGATAGGGCGCGTTGTGACTGATCACTGAGCCGCGCCGTTAGGTCACCGTGTAAAATCATTCCCGCCATTGCAGTACCGTGACCTGCCGTGTCTTGATCGTCGACGCCCCATTCCAGATCGAGTGTGTGAAGGTCGGCGGGTGCCAACGCGGGCTCGATGAGGGCATGAGCACGATTCACGCCCGTATCAAACATACAAACCGCTGGCGCATCAGTGCCGGGCCAAATGACGCGCTCAGCCAAGCTATCAATCCATTCGTGCTGATCGCCCGCCACGTCCTCGGTGAAAAATACCGGTGTGTCGCTAGCGCGGCGCAGCTCCGCGATGGCGCCGGTGGCAAAGAGCATCAATTCAATGGTCACTCGTGTCGCAAGGACCGGCACGACGACGACTTCAGGAAAGTACAATCGGCGATCAGTGTCGGCGACTCGTACGTTCAATCGAGCGCAAACATCCTCGATCTCGGCTTCCTTGTCCCGATGGCACCACAATCCCCACCAAATCTGTTGCTGTGGTTGGGTAGGTAGCGAAGTCGGTGTATCCGTCCAGAAAGTCTCAAGGCGCGCGGTGCGGACCGCTTCGATGGACTCCACCTTCGTTCTGTATGGGGGATTCCCCGCCTCGGTCAACTGGCCGTTCAAGTAGTCATTCAGAATCTCGTCCAGCGCCGGCCTTGCGTGATCGGGCACATAGAGTGCTATGGTTCGGTCATTCGTGTCGCTCATCTTCGCTGCGCCAGACCGAATTTCCTGCGTTTTCATATCCAACAGATCGGGAGCTGTACCGCGGCGCAGCTCCACCTCCAGAAAGGCGCCGGTCGGCGGCACTAGTCGCGGATCGGTAGGTTTGTTCCCGTCCGCTGCAGCAAAAGCAGCGCTAAGTTCATTCTGAATCTTTGCCCCGTGCGCGGCACGTTCCCGAACCGCGCTTGAGCCGAAGCCTTGTTCGCCAACGTATTCTTGGGTCGAGACGAACGCAGTGATGTCAATGTGTGGAAGGTTGAAGCGCGAAGGCATACATTAGGCGCCTTCCGTATCAAGGAATGCCGTACGCATCGCGTGACGCTCTTGAAGGCGGTCGATAATATTTTCGGTTGTGAGTTGCTTACGTTCATCCAGAATCGCCGTTTTGACGGCGTCGTCGGCTGCTCGCACAATCTCGGATTGGCTCAAGCCTTCCGCTGCATGGATAATGTTTCTCCACACTGGGCGGACGATCTTCATAGGGACAATATTCGTACTAATGAGCTGCTTAATTTGTGTGGAGGTAGGGGTGTCAAACTCCAGAACCTGATCGTAGCGTCGTAGCAATGCTCTATCGAGAAGCGATGGGTGGTTGGTCGAACAGATAATAACGCTATCCGTCGAATTTCCTTCTTCCATAAATTGCAAAAATGAGTTGAGGACGCGGCGCATCTCCGCAACATCGTTTGTAGCAGTTCGCTGCCCGCCGACGGCGTCAAATTCATCAAAAACGTATACACCCCGACGTTTTGCTGTCTCATCAAATATGAGGCGCAGCTTTGCTGCCGTTTCGCCCATGTAGCGGGTAATCAGCCCTTCGAGTCGAATTATGAAAAGGGGCAGATTAAGTTCGCCGGCCAACGCTTCGGCTGACATCGTCTTGCCAGATCCGGGCGGACCGACGAACAAAATGCGTCGGTTGGGAACTTTTCCGTGTTCACGCAACCAGTCGCGCTTTCTTTGCTGCCGTAGTATGTCTGTAAAGCGGCCCAGAAGCCGCTCGTTCAGGACAACGTCTTTTAGCTTAAATCGAGGTTCGCGCATTTCCAGCAGCCCTTCGAGGCTACCACGCGGATGCGCGAATGGGATCGCCACCGAAGCGCCACGTGATCCTCTCGCTCTGGCCTTGTCGATCTCCGCGCGCATTTCTTGAGCGGTCTCGCGGCGTCCTTGGCGCGCTTCTGCGGCCGCAACCTGGAGAGCTATCGAGAAGAATGCGTCCTCGTCGCCTTCGGCGCGGCTGCGAAGCATCGCGAGGATTTGTTTTGCGTTGGACACATCGACCTCTCAGAGTGAAATGCTACTACGAACGTCAGAGGTCGCGAACGAGTTTTTACGCGACCCACAACCTATTCATAAACTGACAATCTAAAGGGATTTTCAATGGCTTACGTTGGAGCCTTGGCATAAGCGCGCTCCGCCGCCCGAAGTAGGCGGCTCCTGTCCACAACGTACCCTCGGAGAAATAGGGTGACGCCGCGCTAATCACAACGACAGGCCGTCTTTCCGCGGTGGCTGACGGATGCGGAATTAGGTTCGCCTATTCGCCGCACAATCTGCGGAGATTAGCCCCCTATTCTCCGCACAATCTGCGGAGAATAGCGCGCTTGGCCTCACCCTCCGCCTACAGCCCCGCCCACCCGAACTTATAAACCAGCGCCGCACCGATGGTTTGGACGTATTTGCTGACGTGATCCGAGCCGCCGGTCGGCGCGCCGGTTGCGGTGGCGACGATCGCGTCGTCCTTCGCCGAATAGCTGGCGTAGCGATATTCCGAGCGCAGAAACAGGGCGGACGGCAGGCCGAGGCCGAGCAAGCCTGCGAGCGAGGTTTCTGAGCCGCCGCCGAGGAACCAGCCCGCATAGGTGGTCGCGGCAATATCCACGCCGAGCGGCGCGCCGCCGGTGAGCGTGCCGAAATTGATCTGGTCGAAGCGGGCCTGGGTATAGCCGCCGTTGAGATAGGCCAGCAAAGCGGGCGACACGATGTAGCCTAAACGGCCGCCGGCGGCCCAGGCGTCGGTCTCCTTCTGCTCGCCGACGAAGCCGGTCAGCGGGTCCATGAATTGGCCGTGCAGATTCATGAAATTGTAGTCGCCGAAGGCGCCGATCAGAAAATGCTGCATGACCTGGTAGTCGCAGCCGGCGCCGGCCTGGCCGTACCAGCCGCGGCCGCCGAGTGTCGTGGTCACCGAGGTCGGCGTCAGCCCGGCCGTGGTCTCGGAATAAGTGTCGTCGTTCGACAAGCCGTAGCCGCCGCCGCCATCGACATAGCAGCCGGACCAGATCGATGATTGAACCGGAGGCGACCAAGCCTTCAGCGGCATATCCGCGGCGGCAGCCACGCCCGAGCTCAACAGCAGGCCCGCGAACGAGGCCAAAAGCCGGTTTTTCATGGCGCTTCTCCGTTAATTCCAAGAATTTCAAGCGATTAGGATCGCTCCGGACGATGCCGCAGACAGGGTTAATTTTGGCTTTACGCCGACAACGCGGCCCAATGTCACGATACCAGAGATATTTTGTGACTCATATTGACATTGGTCCCTGTTCATATTACTTGGTGTCGATCTCGCCCATCGAGGGTCGTCGACCGGTGACAGCCGAGCGATGGGGCGGGTGCGGTTCCTGCGGGCGGGGCTTGTAACC
>PLTE01000383.1 GCA_003164375.1 Hyphomicrobiales bacterium
GTGGCTGGGAATGCCGTAAGGCCAGGAGAACTGGCAAAATAGCCGCTGCAGTCCATTGCGGTCGCGCCCGATCGCCGGATAGCGTTCGGTGTACGAGCCTTCCAGATAGGTCATCGCCACGATACCCGGGCCGCCATGACCCGGACCGGCCACATACATCATGTTCAAGTCGTTCTCTTTGATCAGCCGGTTGAGGTGGACGTACAGAAAGTTCAATCCCGGCGTCGTGCCCCAATGGCCAAGCAAGCGCGGCTTAATGTGTTCGAGCCTGAGCGGAGACTCCAGCAGCGGATTGTCCTTGAGATAGATTTGTCCGATCGAAAGATAATTCGCAGTGCGCCAATACGCGTCCATTTTCTCCAGCAGGTCGGGCGACAGCGTGGCATTCGCCGGCAGCTTCCCGCGCGTTCGTTCACGCAAAGCAACTTCCATCGGCCGGGTTTCCATGGACATCAATCCGCTCCTGCTGGCGCCGCCGCCCGATCCATAAACCAGTGGAGACGCCCGATCGGACGAACCAAGGCGGCGGGAATCGTCGGGTCTCCCGCCTGCGCGCGCGCGACAGCGTCCCGCTTTTGCTTTCCTGTCACCAGGAAGGCAACCTCACGACTACTGTCGAGCGCCGGGTAGGTCAGTGTGACGCGGGCCTCGGCTTTTGCGCCAATGACGGCGACGGCCCATCGTTCGGTCTCGCGCAACGCCGGCTGCCCGGGAAACAGCGAAGCGGTGTGTCCGTCCTCGCCGATTCCAAGCAGCGTAACGTCGAAGAGAGGTCGATTGAGTGCAAGTTCGTCGGCGCCGTAGAAACGCTGCAGCGCTCTATCGTACGCGGCCGCGGCTTGGTCGGGCGACAGGCCCTCCGTCGGCATCGGATGGATATTGTTATTGGGAACAGGGACCCGGGAAAGAAACGCCTCGCGCGCCATCCGATAATTGCTGTCGTGATCGTCGTGCGGCACGAACCGTTCGTCACCCCAGAACCAGTGTGTAAGGCTCCATGGAAAGCGCGTCGCGATTTCCGGCGCAGCCAGACATTCATAGAGCCGTTTGGGCGTCGATCCACCGGAGAGGCAGACCGCGAAGACGCGGTCGCTCGCCTGCGCAAGACCGCAGAGCCATTCGGCGGCGCCGTGCGCCAGCGTTTCGGCGCTCTCGAAGGTCCGGTTCTCGGTCGATGCAGCGCTGGTCATTGCGCGACAGCCCTCGTGTGTGTCGCGCCATGTCGAATTCGTGCGATGGCGGCCGCATAATTGTCCGAACCGAATATTGCCGATCCAGCGACGATCGCGTCCGAGCCCGACGCAATGGCCAATGCGGCATTGTCGCCGTCCTCTCCGCCATCGACCTCGATCCACGGATCGAGTCCCTTTGATTTGCAGAGTCGTCGTAGCTCGCGGATTTTCGGCAGCATCTCCGGAAGGAATTTCTGTCCGCCAAATCCGGGATTGACGGTCATCACCAGGATGACATCGCAGAGGTGCAGCACCTGCTCGACGAAGGCGATGGGACTGGCTGGGTCGAGCACCGCGCCGGCTTTCTTACCAAGCTCCCGAATCTGCGACAGGACGCGATAGAGCTGGATCGTCGACGACGGTTCGGCTTGAACCAAAAGGTGATCGGCCCCGGCCTTGGCGAATTCGGCAAGATAACGTTCGGGTTCGACGATCATCAGATGCACATTCAGCGGCCTCGCGGTCGAGCGACGCACCGCATCCACGATCGCTGGACCGAAGGAGATATTCGGCACGAACCGACCGTCCATGATGTCGATATGAATCCAATCTGCGCCGGCCTGATCGACGGCACGTACTTCCTCGCCAAGCCGACGTAGATCGGCGGCAAGAATGGAAGGCGCGACAACGATCGGCTTCATGACGCCCTCGGCAGGGCCGAGCGGGTGCGGACCAAGATAAATCGCTCGATCGCCTTGGCGAAACCTTCATTGTCGTAGGAGTCGGTCACTACATTGGCTTGAGCCTGAACCTCCGGGCTTGCATTGCCCATCGCGATGCTGAGGCCGCTCTTGCGAAACATCAGAACGTCGTTCGGCATGTCGCCCATCGTGGCAATCTCGTTGGCCGGGATTGAGAGAAGTTTTGATAGCGTTGTAACAACCGTTCCTTTGTTGGCGTCCGGATGAGTGACGTCGAGATAATAGGGTTGCGAACGGGCCGCCGATGCATTTGCACCGAGCGCGGCCTGGGCATCCTTTTCGCAGCGCGCGACCAGATCGAGATCGTCGCTCACGCCTACGATCTTGACGGCGCCGCCGAGCACACCTTCGAAATTCTCGACAATGGTGGGGGCAAACTTGACGGTCCATTGCTCCCGCGCGACGTGAGGGGCGTTGGGGTCCCGAACCAGCCAGTCCTTGCCGCTATAGACCCACACATCCATGCCGTGCTGGAGGATAATCTCCAGCACGCGCGTTGCGGCGTCGGCCGCAAGCACGTGATCTTCCATGATGGTCATGTCGGGTTTGACAAAAATCCCGCCGTTGAATCCAGCGATCGGGGTTCGCAGATCCAGCGGTCCAATCAGCATCGCCATGCCACGCGGCGGGCGGCCGCTGGTAATCGCGAAAGCTATCCCTGCGGTCTGGAGCGCCTTCACAGCTGCCACCGCGCGCGGCGTCAGCACTTTCTCCGCAGTGACGAGTGTGCCGTCCACGTCGGCTAAGACGAGCGAGATTTTCGACGCAGCATGCGCATCTTCTGTCATGCACGTTTTCCGGCCCGAACCGCCTCGACCCGTGGGCTCGACCGACTTCCACCGAGGATGAAGCGCTCGATCGCCCTGGCAAAGCCGTCGTCGCGATTGCTTTCGGTTACGAAATCTGCCGCCCGTTGCACCTGTGGACTGGCGTTTCCCATGGCAATACTGAGGCCACTCCGCTCGAACATTGCCACATCATTTCCGCCGTCGCCAATGGTGGCGACCTCCGCCAACGGAACTCCCAACAACTTCGTAATCTCCGATAAGGCGACACCCTTGTTTGCGAGCGGGTGGGTTATGTCGAGGTAGTAGGGCTGGGAACGGGCGACGAAGGCGGCGTCGGCCAGCGTGGCTCGCACATCGCGCTCGCAACGCGCGAGAAGCGCGAAATCCTGGCTGACACCGACGATCTTGGCGGTGACATCGAGGGCGGTGCCGAAATCATCGACGATTGTCGGCCGGAATCCCACGGTGCGCTGCTCGAGCGGGACATAAGGACCGTCGGGGTCGTGCACTAGCCAGTCCTGCCCGCTAAAAATCCAGACCTCTATCGCGCGCGCATTCAGTGTTTCGACCGCGCGGCGAGCGACCTGAGGCGACAAGAGATGTTGGGTGATCACCGTAAAATCTGACGTCGCTATAACCCCGCCATTGAAGCCGCCTATCGGCGCCGTAATTCCCAGGGGCTTGAGCAGCATGCGCAAGCCGCGGGGCGGCCGACTGCTGACAATCGAAAAAATGGTGCCGTTTGCACGCAGCTCTGCTACCGCCGCCTGCGCACGCGCGGTCAACACCTTATCCTCAGTGACCAAGGTGCCATCGACATCCGAGATCACCGCCGAACATTTGAATGGCAGTAGGGGCAAATGACTCATGACGACTGACCGTCGTCATCGCCGTGGACGCTCCGCCAACGACGGCCATCTCGCGCCAAAAGCGCATCGGCCTCGCTTGGTCCAGGACTTCCTGCTGGATAGATCGGCACATTTGTAGCATCATTCTTGGCCCAAGCGTCGAGCACCGGTTGCACGATGCGCCAAGTGTGCTCAACCATGTCGGCGCGCATGAATAATGTCGGGTCGCCGATCATAACGTCGTAAATCAACGTCTCGTATCCGACATTCGGCTCCTTGGGGAACCAGTCATCGTAGTGGAAGTCCATTTTGACAGCCGCGAGGTCCATTACCGGCCCTCGACGCTTGACTTCAAACTGCAGGGAAATGCCTTCATCGGGTGCGATGCGCAGCACTAACCAATTGGGTCGCAGGGCGTCGACCGGCGTGTCCTGAAACGCCGTGTAGGGCGCCTGCTTGAAGCAGATCGCTATCTCTGTATTCCGCTGCGACATGTGCTTGCCGGTGCGGACGTAAAAGGGCACGCCGGCCCAGCGCCAGTTGTCGACCTCAAGCTGCATGGCGACATAGGTCTCGATGTTTGAATTTGGCGCCACATCAGGCTCTTGCCGATAGGCCTTGACCTCTTTGCCCAGCACTACGCCGGTGCCGTACTGTCCGCGCACCGCAGCTGTTGGCTTTACGGCCGGCATCACGGATAACATTTCAGCTTTCTTTGAGCGGATCGCGGCGGCATCGAAGCTGGCGGGCGGTTCCATGGCCACCATCGAAAGCAATGTGAACAGGTGATTGGGGACCATGTCCCGCAGCGCGCCGGTCTGCTCGTAGAAATTGCCGCGCGCCTCGACGCCGACCGTCTCCGCCGCGGTGATCTGCACGTGATCGA
>PLTE01000293.1 GCA_003164375.1 Hyphomicrobiales bacterium
ATCGAAGCCAAGGCCGCCGGCTATAATGTGCTGGGCAACCCGCGGCCGGCCGTGACGGCTTATGTCGCCCAACATCAGATCAGCGAGGGCACCTATCCGTCGCTGGCGATCCTGATCAGCGACATCGGCAAGCAAGTCACTCAATACGGCTCGATCGCCAAGATGCCGACCGACATGGTCGGCAATACCCGCAACGACATGTACCTTGTCTCGGAAGCGTTGCGCTTTCTGGCGAAGGACAAGGAAGCCGATTTGAGCGCGCAAGAGGTCAACACGCTCAACGCCTACAAGGGCTCGCTCGACGGCGCCACCAAGTTCATCCCGGGCTGGGTCAAGATCGTCGTCGCCATCGCGCTGGGCTTAGGCACCATGGTCGGCTGGAAGCGCATTGTCGTCACGGTGGGTGAGAAGATCGGCAAGACGCACCTGACTTACGCGCAAGGCGCCTGCGCCGAGATCACCGCCGCCGCGACCATCGCCGCAGCCGACGGCTACGGCTTGCCGGTCTCGACCACGCATGTGTTGTCGTCGGGTATCGCCGGCACCATGGCGGCGAACGGCTCCGGCCTGCAATGGTCGACCATCCGCAACATCGCGCTCGCTTGGGTCCTGACGCTACCGGCGGCGATGGTGCTTTCGGGCACGCTCTACTTCATCTTCTCCCATCTGTTCTGAGCGGGCGAAGTCGGCGGCCTTCAAAACAAAACCCCGGCGCCTCTGTTGGCGCCGGGGTTCTGCATTTCAAACGCTACGCTACAAACCGGAACTTGACACAACGCTACAAAAACATCGCGGCCGTCGCGATTAGAGTTGCCCGTATTTGCGCAACACCGCCCGGCATTCGTCGCCGACGCGCCAGCTATGGGCGGCGAGCGTCGCGCCGCATTGCAGGAGATTGCTCCAGGTCATGCCGGCCGTGTGGTCGCACAGCCTGGCGGCGGCCGGCCGGCACGGCGCCAACTCGGCGAGATCGATCGCATTGGCGGCGGTGACGGAAAGGCCCAGCAACAGGCATGCGGCTATGAGTATCTTCATCCTCAGTCGTCCCTCAAATCATTGGCGAGCGAATTGCTTACCGTTTTATAACGGCAAAGGCCAGCATTTTGTGCGTCGCACAAGCTCGAATATCTCATTGAAAACACAAGAGAATCAATAAGAAATAAAACAAGCCATGGTGCAGCGCCCTGGTTCTGCCGCAATCGGCCGCCTGCGGGCACCAATTTCCAACGCGCGAGCGGTCCATGGAGGTCCCCATAAAAGCGATGCCCGGCGCAAGCCGGGCATCACGATTTCGAAATGGCCGCCGGGTGTCGGTGCCGTCAGGCCGCTGTGGCCAGATTGCCGAACCGCTTGAGGTTTTCTTTCTGCTTGTCGTTGCGCGGCTCAAGCTTGAACAGCCGCGCCGCCGTGCCGCCGAGGATATTGTGCTTGGCCTTTTCCGACAGGAACGGCAGATCCCAGATCGTCGACGGCAGGTCGAAGTCCCAGTGCGGATAGTCGGAGGAATACAACAGCTGAGTCTCGGCATTCATCATGCGGAACGTGCACTCCATCGCGCCGTAATCCTGGATCTCCATCGGCTGCGATGAGTAGTACATGTCGCGCATGTAGTCGGACGGCTTCTTCTTCAAAAGCGGCGCCTCCGACGGCCGCAGCATGTATTCGTGGTCGAGCCGCTGCATCAGGAACGGCACCCAGGCGAGGCCGGATTCGATCCAGATCACCGGCAGCTTCGGAAACCGCTCGCCCATGCCGTTGATCACCCAGTTCGTGCAATGCAGCACATTGTACCAGGTGAAGCCGAGCGCATGCGCCGAGAGGAAGCGGTTGCAGCTCTTGAAGATCGGCTCGCCCCAGTTCGGACCGGAATGGAACGACAGCACCAGGCCGCGCTCCTCCATCGCGCGATAAAGCTTCATATAGGCGTTGTCGTAAACGGCCATATCGGGGCGCACCGTCGTCACCATGAAGCCGCCGACATGTTTGCGGTCGCCAAAGGTCTCGACGTGGCGCAATGACTGCTCGGGATCGTTGAACGGCAGGCACAGCATCGAATAGAAGCGGTTGCCGCCCTCGGGAAGCACTTTTTCGGTGAGCCAGCGGTTATAGGCCCAGCACAGATCCGCCTCCATTTCCTTCTGCGGATGCAGGCCGATGGAGAGCATGCCGGTCGGGAACAGACAGGAATAATCGACGCTCATCGCATCCATCCAGCGATGGCCGAGCTGAATGTCGCGCAGCGAGCCGCTTTCGGTTTTCTCGCTTGAGCGCAACGGATAGCGCGTGACGCGGCCGCCCATGTCCTGATAGCCGACCTGCGACGGCATGACGTTGGCGCGCGCCATGCCTTTCATGCGCCCCGACATCGTGAGCTGACGCAGCACGTCGTTTTCCATATAGGGCAGGAATTCGTCGAAGTTCTCGCCTTCATAATGATGAGCATCGACATCGACGATCACGACGTCGTCGAAATTGCGCCGGTGCGCCTGTTTGCGGGCGTGCGCCAGCAAACGGGTGGTGTTGAGTTCATCGATCGTTACGCGGCGGCCGCGATCGGCGATGAGATCCATGACGTTCTCCTGGCGTTCGTGCCCGTTTCAAATCGCTTTAGCGTCCGGTCCAGCTCTGCCACATGCCGAGTTCGAAGACGGCAAGGTCGGCTGAGCGCAACAGCCCGCTGGCGGTGACCATGACGTCGGTGGCCGAAATCGAATTGCGCGGCACCGGCGTGAACTCTTCGCCGGCTTCGCTGCGCGCGGTGTAGACCCGGCAGGCTGCGGCGATGAGCGCCTGTAACGCGTCGGCCGCCACCAGATCGAGCTTGCCGTCGACGATGCTGCGCTCGAGCGTAACGGCGAGGCGCCTTGCCTCCGCCGTAGCGCCGTTTGCAACATCGGCAGGCGGCTTCCCGACATTTCTCTTCGCCGCCGGCCGCGCTGCGCGGCGGACGATTTTCGCAGCAGCTCCGGCCGTCGCTTTCGGTTTGGCGGCACGTTTAGGCGACGACATATACGTCATCTCCCTTTTGCAGGATTTTGTATTTTTTCAGCCGCAGCTTGCGATCGCTGACGCACTCGCCGGTCTTCATGTCGTATTCCATGCCGTGCCAGGGGCAGACGAAATGCATCTCGTCCTTCGAGAAGTACAGCCCCGCCGAGGTCTTGTCCGGCCGCAGCCGCTCTTCGACCTTGGCGATGGTCAAACCTTCGCAGGCAGGGCCGCCCTGGTGCAGGCAGAAATTGCTATAGGCGAAGAACTCGCCGTCATGCCGGAACACACCGATTTCATTATCGCCGACAAAGACAATGCGGCGATCGCCGTCGTTGAATTCGGAGACTTTTGCGACGAATTTCTCGGCCATTGGCACTAAGCCCTCACGTTTCCCCCTTGCGTCGATTCTTGCAACTCGCCCTCGTCCGGGGCGATTGAGCAGCCGGATCAGGGCTGCCGTTAAGCTACGAAACTAGCATAGGCTAAAGCGCCGCGCGACGGGCGCAAAACGATCACGGGCCTCGCAACGCGGCAAGCAACCGTTCGGGGGTGATCGGCATTTGCGTTATCGGCTTAGCGCCGAGCGGGCGCAGTGCATCGTTGACCGCGTTCATGACGCAGGCCGGAGCGCCGGCGGTACCGGCCTCGCCCGCGCCTTTGGCGCCGAGCTCGGAATCCTTGGTCGGCGTCACCACGTGGCCGATATCGATATCGGGCATTTCGCCGGCCATCGGCACCAGGTAGTCCATCATGGTGGCGTTGAGCAGCTGGCCTGTATCGTCATAGAGACAATGTTCGTAGAGCACGCCGCCGATGCCCTGCACGATGCCGCCGCGAATTTGCTCGTCGACCAGCTGCGGATTGATCACGGTGCCGCAATCCTCGACGCACCAATGCTTGAGCAACGTCACCTCGCCGGTCCTGATGTCGATGTCGAGATAAGACGCTTGCACGCCGTTGGTGAAGGCAAACGGCCAGGCGCGCGGCACGTAATGCCGCGTCACCATGAATTCGGCCTGGAAACCGGGCGGCAAACTATCGGGGCGGAAATAGACGACGCGGGCGACTTCATCGAGCCCCATGCGCTCGCGGCCGCTGTCGGCGTCGACCACGATGCCTGAGCGAATATCGAGCCCTTTCGGGTCGGCCTGCAGGATCGAGGCTGCCGCGGCAAGTACGTTGCCGCGCAACGCCTTGCCGGCCTGCCAGGCCGCCTCGCCGCCGATACCGGCCGCGCGCGACGCCCAGGTGCCGCCCCCATAGGGCGTATTATCGGTATCGCCGGTGATGACACGCACGCGCTCGATCGGCACGCCGAACGAGGTGGCGACGACCTGGGCAAGCACCGATTCGGTGCCCTGGCCCTGTTCGGTGACGCCGGACTGGCAGATCACAGCGCCGGTTGCGTCGAGCCGCAGTGTGGCGCCGTCCTGCGAGGAAATGCGCGCGCCGCCGACGCCGTAGAACGCGGCCGATGGGTTCGTCACCTCGATGAACGACGCAAAGCCGATGCCGCGATGGATGCCCTCCCCGCGCAGCCGCGTCTGCTCGGCGCGCAAGCTTTGGTAATCCATCATCTTCAGAATCTTATCGAGCGAAGCGTGATGCGACAGGCCCTCGAACTTGATGCCGGATGCGCCGGTGGCCGGATAAGCGTCATCGGCAAACAGATTGCGGCGGCGGATTTCCACCGGGTCCATGCCGATCTTGGCCGCCGCAAGCTCGACCAGACCTTCGGTGACCGCGGTCGCGATCGGATGACCGACGGCGCGGTATTGGCACATCACGTTTTTGTTCTGAAATACGACGCGGGCGC
>PLTE01000107.1 GCA_003164375.1 Hyphomicrobiales bacterium
ACGCTTGCCGCCGTGGCCACCACCACCGCCGTGTCCGCCGCCACCGGCATGACTACCACCGCCGCCGGGATGACCACCGCCGCCGCCGTGACTGACTGCCGCGCGTGCCGGAGCGCCATGACTGACCGCTGTGTGCGCGTGGCTGACATGACTGACTGTTGCATGCGTATGACTGACATGACTGACTGTTGCACGCGTATGACTGACATGACTGACTGCTGCATGCGTATGACTGACATGACCGACTGCCGCGTGCGCATGACCGCCGTGAGCGCCGCCAGCATGCCCGCCGCGCCAATGATGCCAGCCATAGCCGCCGCCCCAGCNNCGTCGTCGTACCAGCAATAATCGTGACCGAGCCAAACGAACTGCGCGCGCTCGACGACATTCAGACTGTCGGCCGCACCGCGAATCGCTGCGGGTGCGACCATCGGCACCGCGCCGGCGCCCAGGATCGATGCGCCAGCAACAAAGACCGTTGCAGCCGCAACAGTAACAGCAAATCGACGCATGGTGATCTCCAAGGGTTGAACCAAATTTTACAATATGAGGGAATTGCCGAACGGCATTGATGCATATCAAGCAATGTCCGACACCGGACATTGACATATAGCCGTCGCAATCACACCAGTCGAGGGCCAGAGTAGGGCTTTATAAAATGCAACTGCCTGTTCGCGTGCCAATGATCGCAATAATTTCTACGCGCTAATTCGCGAACAATGCACTGTCCCACCGCGCCCGAATCGAAGCCAGGAAATTTCGCGCATCCTGAGACAACAGAATCTGAAAAGCGGCCGCTCGATCTCCCTGGGCTAGCGGCACCAAATAGGGCCGCAGCGGCGCCAGTCCGCGATCGGTCAACGTTCCGCCATTATATGCAATCTGCACACGCTCGATCCAGGCGCATAGTTCTTGCCTTCCGGCCGAACTGATCAGGGCGGGGAAATGCTCTTCTTTGACCCCCGAATATGAAAGCGGAGCGTCCGGCAATATTTGATTTCTGATAATCCAGACCTTGCGCCCCTGGATGAAGCCGTAGCTCGGATCTGACGGAGGATTCCATTGGGCTTCGTCCAGAATGGCCCTGATCTCCACGGGCATAAGCCAAAGACCGGAGCCCGTTTGCGTTTCCGGAAGGCCAGGGTTGTCCGATAATCTTGCAGTCTGGCTGCCCTCACCCTGAAGCAGCCAGCCCTCCTGCAAGGAAACGATGGCCACCACTTCCGAAAGCAATTCCCGTGCGGTACTTGCCTGAAATGCCCTGGTGCCAGTGTAAAGGAACACGGCCGCCGTGATGACGCTGCCGGCGATCGCACCAACCAGGGCGGTGAGGATGATCCTCCAACCCGTCATTTGAACCTACTGTGCGCGCCGAAACGAATTCCTCTTGACGCTCAATAACATCAACGAAAGCTTCGCACAACGGAACGGCCATTGCCAAAGGCGGTGTAGGCAAATCGAGTGTGAGCGATGTCCAGGCCGCCTGTTGGACGGCGCCGTTGCTAAAGCCTCCGCGCCGGCTAGCTGCGGAGCGCCGAACGGCAGCGCACGACCGCCGGATCCCGGCTGATCATGACGCTGAGATATGCGATGGCGCGGGTGGCTTCGGCATGGGTTAGGGTCAGCGGAAGTCCGGCCCGGTCGGCCAGTTCTCTGCAACCGTCGGGGATGCGCACCCGTTGCTCCTCGGCGTGCGCGGGGTGAGCGAGCAATAGCAAAGTTATCAGTGCGAGTACGGCCGGCATCCCGCGGTATTTACCCGATATTCCCCGATAGCTTATTCGCCCCGATAGCTTATTCGCCCCGATGGCTTATTCGCCCCGATGGCCTATTTACCGAATTGCAGGTTGCTCCCTTACGGCTGTGCCGGCAAGGCAGATCGGCTGCTCTTGTCGCGATCAGAACGATTCTATTTTCGTCGACATCTCGCTCATCGGGCGTGACATTTTAATTGGTCCACGCCGATTTGTTGGGGCGGTGCGTGAGCAATATTGCTCAGACATGCTCGGTATTAGAGATCATTATTCCTAGCCATTCGGCGCTATGAACCAGCAGCGAACCGTCACGCAATTGTAATTTCAACTTCACGCCGTCGCTTGCTTCGCCCCAAGTGTAGCGAACTCACGCAATGGCACTTCGTCGGGCGATTGTTAGATTCGGGAAGTGCTACGAATGGCTTTTTTGCGTGGGTCTTTCGCAACAAAAGGTAATGTCCGGTATCGTACATAATTGATCTACCTCAATGCAATTTTGTTTGATCCGGCATAGTCTAAAATAACAGGGTATTCAGGTAACAAAGAAAAAACGGGAGCGGGTCATGTCCAGATTTAAAATCGGATTTTTTGTTATTGTTCTTGCTACTGCGCTGTCGACCTCCGCTTATGCGGCTAAAGGCGGTGGCGGGCATCCCGGCGGCGGTGGCGGCGGGCATGCTGCAGGCGGCGGCGGACATGCTGGCGGCGGTGGGCATGCCGGTGGCGGCGGTGCGCATTTCGGTGGTGGTGGCGCGAGTCACGTCAGTGCCAGGCCGGCAATATCCCGTGCATCTGCACCCCGCGCATCCGCACCTCGCGCATCTGTATCTCGTTCGTCGGTCTCCCGATCCCGCACCTCTGCAACCCGTTCATCTGCAACCCGTTCATCTGCGTCGACGAGCTCGCGCACCAACCGCTCTTCGGCCGTGCGCAACACTACGAACGATGCCGTCGGCCAAAGGACGCTGCTTAATTCGACCGGGAACGCAACGCGCAGCGCGAACCCGAATGTCAAAAGTAGCGCCGTGCGCAGCACGTTGAATTCCCGCTCGGTCGCCGGCGCCTTGCACAATACCAGCGCATTACGCAATGCGAGCAACCGGTCCCACATCACCGCGACTGCGGCGACGGCGGGATGGCATGGTGGACGCGACGGCGGCAATGGCTGGTGGCGCCACAATAACGGCGGCTATGGCTGGGTCGGCCCGCTCTACTGGCCGTTCGCCTATTACGACATGTACGACTACGCGCTGTGGGGCGACAGCTATGACGACTCGTTCTGGGGCTACGGCTATGGCGACATTTATGCCGGCATATTCGCGCCCTACGGCTACGACGACCTCNNCGACCTCACCGGCTACCTGCCGCAATACGCCAACAACAATCCGGCCGATAGCGGCCAAACGGCACCCGCAACCGCCGCGCCGGCAGCAGCAGCCTCCGATCAGCTGACGCAAATGTGCGGCGCCGACAGCCGCGACATCGCCGGGCTGCCGATCGATCAGTTCCAGCAAGCGATCCAGCCGACCGCCGAACAAAGCGCAGCGCTTGACGATCTTGCCAACGCCTCGCTCAAAGCGGCACAGGACCTTAAGGCCGCATGCCCGACCGACATCGCGCTCACCGCGCCGAGCCGGCTCGCGGCCATGCAACACCGCATCGAGGCGATGCTCGCCGCGGTACAGACGGTGCAGCCGCCGCTGGAAAGATTCTATGGTCTTCTGAACGACGAGCAGAAGGCGCGGCTGACCGCGCTCGGCAACGATCAGCGGCAGAACAAGACCCCCGACACCACTGGCTCGCTCGCCCAGAGCTGCGGTGCCGCACAACCCGGCGTGATGGAATGGCCGACCGCACAGATCGACCAGACGGTACGCCCGACCGATGCGCAACGCGCGAGCCTTACCGCGCTGCAGAATGCCACCGCCCAGGCTGCGGATTTGCTGAAATCCTCGTGCCTGAGCAGCGATCCGCTCACGCCGCCGGCGCGGCTCGCCGCCGTCGGCAAGCGACTCGACACCATGCTGCAAGCGGCCAAGCTGGTGAGCGCGGCGCTCAACGACTTCTACGCAACGCTGTCCGACGAGCAGAAGGCGAGGTTCGAAGCCATCGGTCCGCAGCGCACGGCCCAGGCCGAATCCCTGGAAGTTGCGCCCACAGAGACCCACCGTTACCGGCGCGGCCTTCCTAGCCCCGAGCAGATCATTCGACGGCTGCTAGGACCACTGTGAGGCATTCACCGCCTCGAAAATTCGGCGCACCTCAATGCAGGTGCGCCGGCGAGAGCAATATTGCTCAGATGCGAACCGAACCAAACGTCACCATATGCGGTCGAGGGGCGCCCGATGGATAGGGAGCCAAGACAATGAATCCCATTACAGTGTTTCTAACCGCGGTGTGCGTCGCGATCGGCGTCGGATTGGCTGCAATCGGGTATCTTTACGCGGGTGTCGCCGCGGTGATCGTCGCGATCGTCCTCGCCGCCGCGCTGAAGATGGCCAATACCTGGGAAAAATTCGTCATTCTTCGCGCCGGTAAATTGCGTGGCGTCAAGGGACCGGGACTGTTTGNNTCGACGAGCGCATCCAGACCACGGCATTCAGCGCCGAGGCGGCGCTGACCAAAGATACCGTCCCGGTCAATGTCGACGCGATCATCTTCTGGTTCGTTCATGACGCGCAAAAGGCGGCCTTGAACATCACCAATTACCGTGAGGCGATCGATCGCGTTTCCCAAACGTCGCTTCGTGAAATGATCGGATCGTCGATGCTCTCTGCGCTGCTATCTGAACGCACCGCCGCCGACGACCTGTTGCGCGGCGAAATCGGCCGCAAAACGGCTGACTGGGGTATTTCGGTAAAATCCGTCGAGATCCGCGACGTGGCGATTCCGGTTGCTTTGCAGGACGCGATGTCCCGGCAAGCCCAGGCGGAACGGGAAAAGCAGGCGCGCGTTATTCTCGGGTCGGCCGAGGCGGCGATCGCCGGCAAATTCGTCGAGGCGGCCATGATCTATGCCGATCATCCGACGGCGCTGCAGCTTCGCGCGATGAACATCATCTATGAGACGACCAAGGAGCGCGGCGCCACTATCCTGATGCCGACGTCGATGGTCGACAGCATGAATCCGGCCGTGGCGCTTGCCTTGGCCGGGCACGACACCGGCCCGCAAAAATCGAGTGGACCGCCCGTGCCAAGCAACAGTCCCGATGACGGGGCTCCCTCGTCCGCAATCCGGTGATCGAGATGACCAATTCGACTTCAATTTCTGGCCTGGGATCTGAGTTCGACGCCTTTCTATTCTCGCCGATCGGTGCGGATAGAAACGACACGCCGCTCAGCGTTCTTTCGGTGCTGGCGCGATTGGATATCGATCCTTGGCAAGAGGCTGGCGAACTGGCTCGGTTGCCGCGAGACGCTGCAACGCAGCGGCTTGCCTCGTCGATCGCGGCCCTACCCGACGGGCCGTCGGCGCCGCACGAACATGGAATCATCGCAGTGCGCTTGATTGCGCTTTTGCCACGTCAATCCAATTCGAAAACTCCGTCGCTCGAGAGTTTGCCGAACGTGGATGACGTGGCCAAATTCCGCACCGGCGTGTATATGTACGTGGTCTTGATTGTCGTCATGCTGGCCGCCCAATGGATCGTAACGGGGGGTCAAATGCGGGGTCCGATCGATCGCGCTGATGCATCCGCCTCAAGCGCCGTCGTCCCGCAGACGCCAGCCCCGAACTCTGACCCGTGACGATCCTGGCAAGCGATATTGGGCTGCCGCGTCCATTGCGTCGGGATTGAGCATGCCGGAAGAATCATCGGTTACGTCCGTAATTCCATCGCTGCTCAGCGTTCCGGCCTTCTGGCCGATGGCGATCGCGACGGCAATGCTCGAGCAGGGTACCGAGCTTTACGCCAAGAACCTCAAATTCGTCGACGAAGAGACTAAAATTCATGCCGAGCTGAGACCCGTGCTTGCCACGCCGAACCAAATCCGGCTGGACTTGCGTACCATGGTGCTGCGCGACTACGGCAAGGCCGGCGGCATCCCGACGCTCATCGATGCGCCTCATGCCGGTCATACCGCCATGATCGCCGACTATCGCAAAGGCCAGAGCCTGGTCGAGGTTCTGTTGGCCAGCGGCATTGGTCACGTCGCACTGACCGATTGGAAATCGGCGACCGCCGATATGAAGGATTTGGAGATCGACAACTACCTCGCCGAGATGGTCATCGCGATCGACGATCTCGGCGGCCGTGTGAATCTCGTCGGGCTTTGTCAGGGCGGCTGGGTCTCGGCGATGATCGCGGCGCGCTTTCCCGACAAGGTGAACNNACGGGCCGATCAAGCGCATGGCGCACAAATATCCGCTCTCGTTCTATCAGGAGCTGATCGAACTAGGCGGCGGCTTGATGCGGGGCAAATATATGCTGGCCGGCTGGAAGAACATGCACCCCGAGC
>PLTE01000136.1 GCA_003164375.1 Hyphomicrobiales bacterium
GCGACGACCACGGCGGCGTCGGCGCTATGCGCGCGCATGAGGTCGACCGCGTCCAGGTCCTTCAATGTCTTCGGCGTGAAAATCGTCAGTCCGAACCGCCCGGCTTCGCGTGCGACCGGGCTCGGCGTCAACTCCAGCCCGCGGCGGCCGGCCGGTTGCGGCGCCCGGGTATAGACCGCGACGACCTCGTGGCCAGAGCCGACGATTTCGAGAAGCGTGGGCACGGCGAAATCGGGCGTGCCCATGAACACCAAGCGGAGCGGCAATCACGCCTCCTTCTTGGCGGCCTTGGTGAATTTCTTGATGACAAGATTGCGTTTGAGCCTGGAGATATGGTCGATGAACAGCACACCGTTGATGTGGTCGATCTCGTGCTGCAGGCAGNNGATCGACAGGCAGCCTTCCTCGTAAGTCGCGGTCTCGTCCGAGCTCCAGGTGATTTCCGGATTGATGAAGACCCGCGGCTTGTGATTGTCCTCTTTCTTCGACAGATCCATGGTGACGACGCGCTTGGCGACGCCGAGCTGGATCGCCGCAAGCCCGATGCCGGGCGCGTCATACATGGTCTCGAACATGTCATCGATCAGCGCGCGCAGATCGGCGTCGGCGTTTGTGACCGGCTCGGAAGAGAGCCGCAGCCGCTTGTCGGGAAGTTTTATGATTTCGCGCACAGCCATGGTGGTCTCAAAGCCCTTGGTCGGCGATTTAAGCGGTGCGTAAAGCGCGGTCAATGCGCGCGGGGCGTCGAACGGTCCGTTGATCCTTCCGCCGCGACGCGATATGACCGTTCGCTCTTCGTTCTAAGGGCTGAGTCGCGGAAAGCTGCGCATGACCGAAAGCCTGCCGTTCCTTTTGGCCGTTCTCGTCGCCTGCGCCGCGCTGGTCGCGCTCGGCATCGTGCTGTGGCGGGCGCGCCAGCCCGGCCATCCGCCGGGCGCGGTGATGGCCGAATTGGCCCGCGCCCAGACCGATACCGCGACGCGGCTCGAAGCCATGATCGGCATGCTCGCGCGCGGCCAAACGCAACTCCAGCACGCGGTCAACGAGCGGCTCGATACCGTCTCGCACCGGCTCGGCGATTCGCTGGAAAAGACCAAGCAGAGCACCACCGAGAACCTGCAGAAGCTCAACGAGCGGCTCGCCGTCATCGATAGCGCGCAGAAGAACATCACCGACCTCGCCACCCAGGTGAGCTCGCTGCAAGGCGTGCTGTCCAACAAGCAGTCGCGCGGCGCGTTCGGGCAAGGCCGGATGGAGGCGATCGTTGCCGACGGGTTGCCGAAGGGCGCCTACGCCTTCCAGCACACGCTGTCGAACCGCACCCGGCCCGACTGCTGCGTATTCATGCCCGACAAGCGGCTCCTTGTGATCGACGCCAAATTTCCGCTCGAAGGCGTCACCGCTTATCGCGATGCCAAGACCGACGACGAGCGCAAGGTCGCGGCGCAGCGGCTGCGCGCCGACGTCGGCAAGCATGTCGCCGACATCGCGGAAAAATATCTGGTCCCGGGCGAAACCCAGGAAATGGCGCTGATGTTCGTGCCGTCGGAATCGGTCTATGCCGATCTGCACGACGGTTTCGACGACGTGGTGCAGAAGGCCTATCGCGCCCGCGTCGTGGTGGTGTCGCCGTCGCTCTTGATGCTGGCGATCCAGGTGGTGCAGCAAATTCAGAAGGACGCCCGCATGCGCGAGGCGGCCGATCAGATTCGCGACGAAGTCGGGCGCCTGGTCAAGGACGTGAGCCTGTTGGGCGATCGCGTCCGCAAGCTGCAGTCCCATTTCAATCAGGCCAGCGAGGATGTTCGGCAGTCGATCGTGTCGATCGAAAAGATCGAAACGCGCGGCGAGCGCATCCAGCATGTCGAGCTTGGCGGCGTGGTGCCAGTACCGGCCGCCTCGAATGTCATTGCCGGTCCGATGACGCGCAAGCTGGAAGCGGGCGAGTGACGCCTGAAGATTCCAGCACCGCCGTTCCGCGCCAGCCGTTAGCGGACACGTTCGCGGTCTATTTCAAGCCGCGCGTGCTGATCGTGATGTTCCTCGGCTTCTCGTCGGGCCTGCCGCTCGCTTTGTCGGGCTCGACGCTGTTCGTGTGGATGACCGAGGCCGGCGTCAATCTCGGCACCATCGGCCTGTTTGCGCTGGTCGGCACGCCCTATACGATAAAGTTCCTGTGGGCGCCGCTGATCGACGCGCTCGATGTGCCGGTATTGTCGCGGCGCTTCGGCCGGCGGCGCGGCTGGCTCTTGCTGTCGCAGTTCTTGCTGATCGCGGCGATCGTGCTGCTCGGCACCTGCGACCCGACGACGTCCGCCGTCGTCGTCGCGCTCGGCGCGCTTCTGGTCGCCACCGCCTCGGCGACCCAGGACATTATTGTTGATGCATTCCGGGTCGAGAGCTTGGACGAAAGCGAGCAGGCGGCCGGCATGGCGTCCTACGTCGCCGCCTATCGCATCGGCATGCTGGCCTCGACCGCGGGCGCGTTGTTTTTGGTGAGCGGCTTTCAAAGTTTCGGCCTCGGCCACCACGCCGCCTGGACCGCTGGCTATGCCGTCATGGCGGCGCTCGTTCTGATCGGCGTGGCGACCACGCTGTCTGCCGCCGAACCGGAAAAATCCTTAAACGCCAATGCGGCGCATGCGCGGGAAAACACCGGCCGACGCATCGTCGAAGCGGCCGTCGGCGCGTTTTCCGAATTTCTCACCCGCGACATGGCGTTCCTCGCACTGGTTTTCGTCGTTTTGTTCAAGTTCACCGACGCGCTGTCCGGCGCGATGACGGCGCCGTTCGTGATCGATCTCGGTTTTTCGCGTAACGAATATGCCGCCATCATCAAAGGCGTGGGCCTTGCCGCAACGCTCCTCGGCGGCTTCGCCGGCGGCTCCGTGGCGCGCGCTCTTTCGCTGCCGGCAAGTCTGTGGATCGGCGGCGTGCTGCAAGGGCTCGCCAATCTCGCTTTTTCGGCTCAGGCCATGCTGGGACATAACGCGGCTTGGCTGACTTTCGCGATCGTTGTCGAGAACTTCACCAGCGCCATCGGCACCGTGATCTTTGTCGCTTATCTGTCGGCGCTGTGCCGCAACCCGCTGCACACGGCGACGCAATATGCGCTGCTCACCGCACTCGCCGCCTTCGGCCGCACCTACCTGTCGTCGGGTGCGGGCTTCATCGCCGCAGCGGCCGGCTGGGCGTGGTTCTTCGCCATCTGCGCCGCGGCGGGTCTGCCGGCCTTGGCCTTGCTCGCCGTGTTGCAATGGCGCGGGCACTTTGACGGCCTGGCGCTGCCCAAAAAATGACGGCAGCATGACCGGGTCTGGTCTTGGCCGCGTAAACGCCAAATTACCGGGATTTTCGGCATTTCAAAGCGGCCCGGCGCTCTCGCAAAAAAGTCTTTTTGTAAGGATCAAGTCGCTATAATCGCCGTTGTATCTTTGCGTTCCTCGAACTTGGCCCGCCGCCGCAATCCCCATGGACACAATCCTGGTCAAGATTTTCGCGACGGCGCTGGCGCTGAGCGAGGTCACCACGGCGCCACAGGCCGTGAAGACGCATTTCGACCGCGCGCAAGATCAAGCCGAAGTGGTGCAGATTCTACGTAACGGCTGCGAACATATGAAGCAGGCGTTCGACATTGAATCGATCAACCTTGATGAGCTCATTTCCACCGCGCTCGACGATCCGAAGGCGATGGGCGCCGACATCAAAGCCTTCCACGGTCTCAATTTTTCCGATTTGAACACCGCCTATCATCAGTTCTGCAAGAACGAGACGATCGCCAATCCGGTGGTCGACCTCGGCCAGGTCATCGACTTCTTCAACAATGCGGCGGCCGACCTGCCCGACCAGACCCGGCTGAAGGGAAAGAAGCTGCCCGGCACTACCACGGTGCTCGACGGCGGCGGTCGCGATTTCGCCGACGTGTTCGAGCCCGGCAATCGGCGCGTCTGGGTCGGGCTTTCCGATATTCCCGACTTCGTGCAGAAGGCCTTCGTCGCCGCCGAGGATCGGCGCTTCTTTACCCATCACGGCGTCGACGAGCGCGGCATCATCCGCGCCTTCATCGGCAATCTCGGCGCGCCGGGACGGCCGCAGGGCGGCTCCACCATCACCCAGCAGGTGGTGAAAAATCTCCTGGTCGGCGAGGACGTCACCTACGAGCGCAAGATACGCGAGATGATCGTGGCGTCGCGGCTCGAAAACACGCTGAGCAAGAATGAGATTCTCGAACTCTATCTCAATTCCACCTATCTCGGCCGTGGCTCTTGGGGCGTCGAGATGGCCGCACGCACCTATTTCGGCAAGTCGGCGAAGGAGCTCACGATAGGCGAAGGCGCCATGCTAGCGGGCTTGTTGAAGGGGCCGAACTACTACAATCCCGATCGTCATCCCGATCGTGCCAAGGATCGTCTGGCTTACGTGCTCGGCCGCATGGAAGAGGACGGCGTCATCACCACCGCGCAGAAGGACCAGGCGCTTGCCGGGCCGCCCAAGCTCATCGCCTACGCGCACCCGCACCGCGACCTGGGTTTTCATTTCGTCGATTTTCTCGGCCGCGAGGCCAAGGCCGACGGCGTCGCCAACATGACCGCCGAATCCTACACGGTGCATTCGACCATCAATGCGCAGTTGCAGCGCGACACCGAAGCGGCGCTGCAGGAGGGCCTGTCGCATTACGAGATTTCGATGGGACGCGTGCAGTTCCGCGGCCCGGAAGCCAATATCGCCGACGCGATGCAGAAACTTTCGGGCAAAAGCCCGGGCGGTGTATCGTCCGATTCCGCCGCCGCTTTACCGCCTTGGCAGCAGGCCTTGCAGGCCCTGCGCTTGCCGCTCTACGACGTGCATTGGACGCCTGCGGTCGTGGTGCAGAAAGGCGACAGCAAAAAAGGCAGTGATGTCATCCGTGTAGGCCTGCCCGACGGGCGGATCCTGCCGCTGACGGGTTTGACCGGCGAAGCGCGACGCGGTCTCGGTCTCTATGACGTCGTCTATACCAACATCGTCGAGCCAAAAGGCAGCGCGGTCAAGACCGCGGCGGCCCGTGACATCAAGGGCGGCGATGCGAAGAGCAAGAACAAACCGGCTCCCGGGTCCGCGGCCGGCCAAGCGCAATTGCGCGTGCGGCCAACGGTGCAGGGCGCGGCGCTTGTGCTGGAAAACAAAACCGGCCGCATTCTCGCCATGGCCGGCGGTTTCTCTTATCCGTTGAGCCAACTCAACCGCGCCGCGCAGACCCAGCGTCAGCCTGGCTCGGCGATCAAGCCTTTGACTTACCTGACGGCGTTGCAGAGCGGCCTGCAGCCGAACACGCTCGTTCTCAATCAGCCGATCACGCTGCCGCCGATCGGCAGCCGCAGCGGTGGCCGCGACGTGATCAGCCGGCAGTTCGACGGCAATGCGCGGCCGGAGGATTTTTGGTCGCCGCGCAACGCCGATTACGGCGAGGGCGGGGTCTATACGCTGCGGCGGGGTCTCGAAAACTCGGTCAATGTGGTGACCGCGCATTTGCTCGACGGCGGTATCGACTCCGACCCGGCGAAGAGCCTCGACGCGGTCTGCGCCACGGCGGTCGCCGCCAAAATCTACGCGGATTGCGTGCGCTACTATCCGTTCGTGCTCGGCGCGCAGCCGGTGCGGATGATCGATCTCGCCACCTTCTATGCCGCCGTCGCCAACGAAGGTGCGTTGCCGCAACCGCACGGCATCGATTCGATCGAACAGAACGGTCGTGTGATCTACGAATATCCGAGCGCGCCGTTGCCCCGGATCGACGCCGCTGACCACGCCTCGTTCTATCAGCTCAAGACCATCCTGCAGGGTGTGGTAGCGCGCGGCACCGCGCGCGGCATCGGGGCATTGTCGCCGTATGTCGCCGGCAAGACCGGCACCACCGAGGACGCCGTCGACGGCTGGTTCATCGGCTTCACCAATGACGTCACCGTGGCGGTGTGGGTCGGCTACGACAATGGCGACGGCAAGCGACGCTCGCTCGGCTCCAACGAAACCGGCGCGCGGGTCGCGTTGCCGATCTTCCAGCCCATCATCGAGGCGATCTGGGCGGAGCACATCGCGCCGAAGGCGCCGCTTAACGGGCCTTCGCCCGAGGCGAAGCGGCAACTCGTCGATATTCCGATCGACTATATGACCGGTGACCGCCTCAACGGCGGGCAAAACCAAGCTGGGCAAAGCCAAGGCTTGGGATTTTTTGGTCAGAGCCTGGCACCAGCGCCAAGCCAAGGTTTTATCGAGCATTTCCGCCGCGGCGCCGATGGCCAGGCCGAAGACACGCAATATCAACTGGTGTCGCGCGAGGACGCCTATTACCAAAACCAGCCGCAAGACAGCGGCCAACAAGGCTCTTTCTGGGGCGGGGCGCCGAACAACAATAGCCAATCGGGTGCACGGTCCTATTATCCCAATCAAGGTTGGCAACAAGCGCCGTCGCAACCGGCGCCGCCCCAACAGCAGTCCCGTGGCATTTTTGGCCTGTTTCAGCCTTGGACCCAGCAGCCCGCGCCGCGGCAAAATCAGGATAATTTCTGGAGCGGGCGGGTGAATTGAACGACTTTCCCTTAGCGAAGACTAGCGAGTAAATTTGATGGGAACGCGGCACGCGATCGTGTTGCTCGGTTCATTTGGCTTTGGCTTATTTGGTTTTGCCACGACCGCTGGCGCACAGGATTTCAGCATCGACGACGTGAGCGCGGCGCGCAAAACCGACGTGGCGCAGCTCAAATCCGGCACTATCGCTTTTAGCGATCATACCGGCTCAGGCGCGGTCGACAGCGAAACCGCGCTTATTGCCTTCGATGACTGGACCAGCAAGCAGCCCGCCGAGAAGAAATTCCTCGCTTTGTTTCCGAGCTACGCCGAGCCGACGATCACTAAGACGGTGAACGGCAACGCCGCGCAAATCACCGACAAGCTTTCGATGTACGTGGCGCAGGCGCGCTTCATCCTCGATCGGGCGCCGGACGCGGTCGATCTTTCGCACGATGTGACGCTGCCGTTTCTCGAGAAGATCGATCCGGCGATCAGCCACAAACAGATCGTTGCAGCCGACGTGGTGAGCTTCAAGGACGAAGCTGGCACCGGCAACGACAATCCCGACCGCAAGTGGTGCACCGGCCGAGCGACGTCGATCTGCATCCAGTCGACCTACAAGCTCGAAGGCAAGATCCCAATGGGCATCATGCTCGTGAATAAGTTGCGCGACAGCGTCAAAAAGGTCGCCGATCACATCGACTTCCAGAGCGAGCTGTCCGCGCTGCCACCCGCGGATCTCGACCAAGCCTCGTTGCAGGACTTGACCGCGCTCGATACGCCGATTACGGGCGCGCTCGAGCAGGACATTTTCTACGTCAACCAGATCATGAAATTCGGCAAACTGTTCGCGGTATTCCAGAACCATCCGACCGACGCCGGCAAGACGGTGGTCACCGCGTTCATGGCGCTGGCGATCAAAGCACGCGTGCTCGACGAGAAGCGCGGCTTCGAGACCGTACCGGTGTTACGCAACCTGGTGCCGGCTCAGGTTTTGATGGGGCAGTCCTCATTCAACGCAGGCAGTTCGATCAGCGCCGGCCTGCCCAAATACGCCCGCAACGAGATCAAGACGATTGCCGGCCTCTTGGCGCACGATTCCGCGACGAAGTAGCGCGCCCGGACTAGCCAGACGCCCGCCGATCGTATTATTCGGTACGGGTCGCCCGGCCCCATCTTGGTTCGGTCCGGCGCAGCCTTCGCCTGGTCTGGATCGAGCGCACAAAGAGTAGCATGTCCGACAATTGGGAATTCTGGATCGATCGCGGCGGCACCTTTACCGACGTGATCGGCAGGCGGCCGGACGGCGCGCTCGTCACCCACAAGCTGCTGTCGGAAAACCCCGAAGCCTATACGGATGCTGCCGTGCACGGCATCCGCCATTTGCTCGGGCTTGCGCCCGGCGCGGCGATTCCGAGCGCGCGCATCACCGCGGTGAAGATGGGCACCACGGTTGCGACTAACGCGCTCCTTGAACGCAAGGGCGACCGGACGCTCCTGCTCATTACCAAGGGTTTCCGCGATGCCCTGCGCATCGGCTATCAGGCGCGACCTAAAATTTTCGCCAAGCACATCATCAAGCCCGACATGCTGTACGAACGCGTCATCGAGGTCGACGAGCGCGTGCGCGCCGACGGCACCGTGGAGCGCGACCTCGATCTTGAGGCGTTGCGCGGCGAACTCGCGCGCGCCAAAGCCGACGGCATCCGCGCCGTCGCCATCGTGCTGATGCACGCCTATCGCTTCAGCGCTCACGAGCAGCGCGTCGCTAAGCTGGCGCGCGAAATCGGGTTTCCGCAAGTCTCCGCCAGCCATGAAGTGTCGCCGCTGATCAAACTGGTCGGCCGCGGCGACACCACAGTGGTCGACAGCTATTTGTCGCCGATCCTGCGCCGCTACGTGGCGCAGGTCGCGGGCGATCTGAATCCGTCGGCGTCTTCGCAGCGGAAAGGAAAGACCCGCCTGATGTTCATGATGTCGTCGGGCGGGCTGACGGCGGCTGATTTGTTTCGCGGCAAGGATGCGATCCTGTCGGGCCCGGCGGGCGGCGTCGTCGGCATGGCCGAGACCGGCCGCTCGGCAGGGTTTTCCCGGCTGATCGGCTTCGACATGGGCGGTACCTCGACCGACGTGTCGCATTTTGCCGGCGAGTACGAGCGCGCCTTCGAGACCGAAGTTGCCGGCGTGCGCATGCGCGCGCCGATGATGCTGATTCACACCGTTGCGGCCGGCGGCGGCTCGATCCTGCACTTCGACGGCGCGCGGTTTCGCGTCGGCCCGGATTCCGCGGGCGCCAATCCGGGTCCCAAATGCTATCGCCGTGGCGGCCCGCTGGCCGTCACCGACGCCAATGTCATGGTCGGCAAGCTGATTGCCGATTTCTTTCCCAAGATCTTTGGGCCGCAGCAAAACCTCGCGCTCGACGCCGATGCGGTACGCGCGGCTTTCGCCGCGCTAGCGAAGGAGATCGGAGACGGTCGGAGTACCGAACAAGTCGCCGACGGCTTCATCAAGATCGCAGTCGAGAACATGGCGAACGCGATCAAGAAAATCTCGGTGCAGCGCGGTTACGACGTGACTCGGTATGCGCTCAATTGCTTTGGCGGCGCCGGCGGCCAGCATGCCTGCCTNNCGGCATGACGAGCGTGCTCATTCATCCCTTGTCGTCGCTACTCTCCGCCTACGGTATGGGGCTTGCGGATATCCGCAGCGTCCGCCAGCAGGCGATCGAGGAGCCGTTCGGCCAGAAGGCGCGCGCAACGCTTGAAGGCGTGGCGCGCCGGCTGGCGCGCGCCGCGATCAAGGAGGTCGTCGGCCAGGGCGTCGCTGGCGACAAGATCACGCTGCATGTGCGCGCGCATATCCGCTACGCCGGCACCGACGCGCCGCTGATCGTGAACGCTGGCACTGTCCGCGGAGCTCTGAAACGGCAGGTTAAGCTCGCCTCGCTTGAGGCCATGCAACGTGGCTTCGAGCTTGCGCACAAGGCGCAGTTCGGCTTCATCGATCGCAAGAAAGCGCTCGTGATTGAGGCTGTCTCGGTGGAAGCGGTCGGCGGTGGCGCCATTTTCAAGGAAAAGCCGCGCAAGACGACGCGAACGAAATTGCCGGCTCCGGCGCGGCGCACGCGTTTCTTCTCCGGTGGCAAGTGGCACCGCGCGCTGGTCTATACCCGCGACCAGCTTACGCCGGGACACAAGGTCAATGGCCCTGCCATCATCATCGAGCCGCATCAGACGGTCGTCGTCGAGCATGGCTGGCGGGCCGAGCTGACCGCGAGGAATCACCTGGTGCTGCGTCGGGTGCAAAAGCTTGCCCGCGTCCGCGCCATCGGCACCCACGCCGATCCAGTAATGCTCGAAGTGTTTAACATCCTTTTCATGGCGAATGCCGAACAGATGGGCGTCGCACTGCAAA
>PLTE01000384.1 GCA_003164375.1 Hyphomicrobiales bacterium
CGGCTGCGCAATCCGCGCCTGCCGGAGTTCCTTGACGAGGTGGTGTTGCGCAACCTTCGTCTCTCGTCCTCGAGCGTCGATCTGCGCGTGCGCCGCCATGGGGGTACCGTTTCGCTCGATACACCCCGGATCAGCGGCGATATCCGGGTTTCGATTGTTTTTTCATCCTGATTGGGCGGCCATTTCCGCGCTTTCCCTGTTGTGCTCAGCTTTTGCGTCGTTCCGTGGAACCAGCAGGACCGCCTCGGCTTAGTGCTGTGAGTTCCATTGTAGAGAAGCGTGGGCGTTCCGGAGCGGCAATGCGCGGCAAAAAGCTAATGATGCTGGCAACGATGACGGCGACCGTCCTGTTGGCGCTCGCCGGCACGACCGACGGAGCTTTTTCTGAAAATGTTCCAGCACCGGCGCAGTCCGAGCCACCTGCGGAGCATCCGGCGGCGGCGCCGAACGTGCCGCCGTCCGTCACCATCCTCAACACGCACGAGGTCGAGGGTATTCTCGGACGCGAAGTGGTAAGCGCCGCCGAGGAGAATATGGGCCGGATTGTCGATGTGCTCGTCGATCGCGATGGCCAAGTGCGCGCCGCGATTATCGATTTCGGCGGCTTCCTCGGCGTCGGCAGCCGCAAGATCGCGGTCGATTGGAACGCGCTGCATTTTCCGCAGACGAAGCCCGACGCCAAGATCACGCTCGAACTCGCGCGCGACCAAGTCAAGACCGCCCCCGAATATCAGGAGGGCAAACCCGTCGTCGTCCTCGGTGCGCTCGGCAGGCTCGAACCGCTGCCATTCGAATAGCGGCCGATCCTCAAAAATCCGCCGCTTAGTCTCGCAACAGAACGTGCACCAACTCTAAACGACAGCGCTGGAGACATATCCTGCCCGCAAACCTCTCACGCCGCCTAGGCGACAGGCCAGAGCCGCACGGCGCGATTGAGTCCCGGCATAGGCCGGCGTCGGTGGAACCGCCGGCGGGCCCCGCGCCGCCCTTGATGCCGTCGCGGCGTAGTCTGCGCGGGCTCGATTGGTTCATCTTCTTTGTCGCCGACGTGCAGACCGGTTTCGGACCGTTCGTATCGGTCTATCTCACCACGCAGCGATGGACGCAGGTCGATATCGGGCTGGTGCTGTCCGCGGCGGGTTTCGTGTCGCTGATCGGTCAAATGCCGGGTGGCGCGCTGGTTGACGCCGCGCGAAAGGAGCGTTTCGTCGCCGGCGTCGCGATCGCCGCCATTTGCATCAGCGCACTGACCTACGCCGCATTGCCGATCTTTCCGATGGTGCTGGCGGGATCAGTGCTTCATGCGCTGGCGAGCTGCGTGCTCGGTCCGGCCATGGTGGCAATCAGCCTCGGCCTGGTCGGCCACTCAGCGATCGGCGAACGGCTTGGCCGCAATGCGCGCTTTGCCTCCGTGGGCAATGGCTTGGCGGCGGCAGCGATGGGCGCCTGCGGCTACCTTCTTTCCGCGCGCGCCGTATTCATCGTCACCGTGCTTTTGCTCGCGCCCGCGCTCCTCGCGCTGCGCACGATTTCCGCAGGCGAGATCGATCCCGAGCGCGCCCACGGCGCGCCGCCGCGCCAGCCGGTCATCAAGCCGCCGATCAAACCGGGCGCGCTGATGCGCAATCGGCCGCTCCTGATCTTCGCCGGCTGCCTGCTTTTATTCCACCTCGCCAATGCCGCCATGCTGCCGTTGATGGGCAGCGTCGTCACGATGCGGTCCAGCCAGTGGGCGACAGTCATCATCGCGGCTTGCATCGTCGTGCCGCAGCTTGTCGTCGCGGCGCTATCGCCGTGGGTCGGAACGTGGGCGCAGATCTGGGGCCGCCGCCCGCTGCTGTTGATCGGCTTCGCCGCACTGCCAATTCGCGGCATACTGTTCGCCGCGGTAACCGATCCGTCGGTGCTGTTGGCCGTGCAACTGCTCGACGGCATCACCGCGGCGGTCCTCGCCGTCATGGTGCCTTTGGTGGTCGTCGATCTCACGCGCGGCACCGGCCACTTCAATCTCGGCCTGGGAATTCTCGGCACCGCCACCGGCATCGGCGCGTCGCTCTCCGCGACGCTCGCCGGCTACCTCAGCGATCATTTCGGCAGCCCGATGGCCTTCGCTTCGCTCGCCGCGATCGCCCTGGCCGGCTTCGCGACGCTTTGGCTCCTGATGCCAGAAACCCGGCCGGTGAAGGAAAGTGATTAGGTCCCGAACTACAACGCCGGCGCGTCGTCCGCGACAAGGTGCAGATGCGGCGCGGCCGCGTCCGACAGGCTGCGATAGACGCTGAGGTAATCCTGCGCCATGCGGCGCGCGGTGAAGCGCTCCTCGAATTCGCTCCGGATCGTTTCGCGCGATAAATGTGCGAGCCGATCGACCGCACCGATGGCGCCGTTGATGTCCTCGACGATGAACCCAGTCAGCCCATCCTCGATGATCTCGGGAACGGAGCCGCGATTAAACGCAATCACCGGCGTGCCGCAAGCCATGGCTTCGATCATCACCAGGCCGAATGGCTCGGGCCAATCGATCGGAACGAGCAACGCAACCGCACCGCTCAAGAACTCCGATTTGTCCTTGTCGTTGATCTCGCCGATAAACTCGACATTTCCGGCCGCCATCATCGGTTTAATCTTCTCGAGATAGTAATCCTGGTCGGCCGGATCGACCTTCGCCGCAACTTTGAGCTTTACGCCGCAATGTTGCGCGATGTGGATAGCACGGTCGATGCCCTTCTCCGGCGCGATGCGGCCGAGAAACGCGAAATAAGACGGCTTGACCGGTTTCGGCATCAAGAGCTGCGCCGGCAGGCCGTGAGGAACGGTGCGCACCCAATACGCCTGCGGCAGCGGCCGCCGCTGCGAATTCGAGATCGAAACGACGGGCACCGACGAAAATGTATCGAATAACGGCTGGTGCTCGGGCAGATCGAGCCGGCCATGCAACGTCGTCACGAACGGCGTCGCCTGACGGGAGAACAGCGAGAACGGATAATAGTCGAGATGGAAGTGCAGGAAGTCGAAGTCGCCGGCGCTCTGATAGACGCGCTCCAGCATCATCATGTGCAGCGCGTTGGGATCGCGCACCGCGCCGTCGAGCCGCAAGGCGCGCGGCCACGCCGCCTCGAGTTTGGCCGACGTCACCGAGTCGCCGCTGGCATAGAGCGTCACTTCATGGCCGAGCGCGATTAATTCCTCGGTCAGCCAGGACACCACCCGTTCGGTGCCGCCGTAGAGCTTGGGCGGAATGGCTTCAGTCAACGGCGCAACCTGTGCGATGTGCATCGAACGGCCCTTTTTGCTTTGAAGTTCCACACCCGGCGACTACCGACAACGTGGCAATCGCCAAATATTTCAAATATGGCATGGAACTTATTTTTTGTTCGCGTTGGAACTTTCTCGCCGCTCGAGCGTCATCATAAATGCACGGAAACGCCGAATGGTCGGGCGGGTTTTCCCGGAAACGTATCCAGCGAACACGCGGCTCCAAGCGAGGTGTCGAACACGCCTGATGCGCCGTGAATATAGGGAACACGAGAGGTTTCTGTTCGTTCAATTTCAAGCGCCGGCATCTTCACTAAGACAAGCAAGGCTTGCCGCGAGCGCGGGCGGCGCTCACGAGCGGAGATAAGAACTCGCATGACCGATCTTTGTGGTTACGCCGCCTCCCCACTCGCCTTTACCTATCGTTACATTCGGATGCGGCCGCTGTCGCACGCGGTCATTCTCGCCGCGGTGCTGGGGGCGGTTGTCTGTTCGGTGGGCACGCAATACGGCGTCAAATTTTTAGTCGATACCCTGTCGCAGGGACCTCATGCCGCGGTATGGACGGCGTTCTGCCTGCTCGGTGCGCTAATCACCGCCGACAACCTGCTTTGGCGCGTCGCGAGCTGGATCGCCAATTTCGCTTTCGTGGGCGTCACGGGCGATTTGCGGCGCGACCTGTTCCGTCACCTGACTGGCCATTCGCCGGGCTATTTCGCCGACCGGATGCCCGGCATGCTCACGAGCCGCGTAACCGCAACCTCGAACGCCGTGTTCACTGCCGAGAACATGGTGATCTGGAACGTGCTGCCGCCGGTGGTGGCGACCATCGCCGCAATCGGCTTGGTGATCACCATCAGCCTGCCGATGGCCGGCGCGCTTGCACTTGTGGCGGGCATCATGGTCTGCTTGATGTTCCGGCTCGCGGCGGCTGGCCGGCCATTGCACCACGATTTTGCGCGCAAGGCCGCGGCCGTCGACGGCGACATGGTCGACGTCGTAACCAATATGCCGCTGGTGCGGGCATTCGGCGGCTTTATGCGCGAACATCGCCGATTCGATTCTACGGTCGATCGCGAAATGAAGGCGCGGCGAAGAAGCCTGATCTATCTGGAGAAGCTGCGCATCCTTCACGCCGTCGTGACGGTAATATTGACGCTCGGCCTGCTCGCCTGGGCGCTCATGCTCTGGCAACGCGGCGAGGCGACCACGGGCGACGTCGTGCTGGCCTGCACGCTCGCCATCTCCGTGCTCAGCGCGACGCGCGACCTTGCGGTAGCGCTGGTCGACATCACCCAGCATATCGCGCGACTTTCGGAAGCGGTCGCGACGCTTTTGGTGCCGCACGATCTGCGCGACCATCCTGAGGCAGCACCGCTCATTCGGCGCGGCGCCAGCGTGAAATTTGAACATGTCGATTTCCGTTACGCCGACGGCCGAAAGATTTTTGAAGATTTCGCGCTGTTCCTTCGGCCGGGCGAGCGGGTCGGCCTGGTCGGCCATTCCGGCGGCGGCAAGTCAACGCTGTTCGCGCTGCTGCAGCGTTTCTACGATGTCCAGGCCGGGCAGATTCTGCTCGACGGCCAGGATATCGCGCGCGTCACCCAGGACAGTCTGCGCGAGGCCATTGGCGTCGTACCGCAAGACATTTCGATGTTCCATCGTTCGGTCATGGACAACATCCGCTACGGCCGGCCGGAGGCCACGGACGACGAGGTGCTCGAAGCGGCCTTCGCGGCGCGTTGCGACTTCATCGAAGACCTGCCGAAGGGTATGCGAACGATCGTCGGCGAGCGCGGGGTCAAGCTGTCCGGCGGCCAACGCCAGCGCATCGCCATCGCGCGCGCCTTCCTGAAGGACGCGCCGCTTTTGCTGCTCGATGAAGCCACTTCCGCGCTCGACGGCGATTCCGAGGAAGCGATCCGCGAAGCCCTGGGCCGCCTAATGAAGGGGCGCACCGTGATCGCCATTGCGCACCGGTTGTCGACGGTGCGCAATTTCGACCGTATCGTCGTGTTACAGGGCGGTAAAGTGATGCAGGACGGGCCGCCGGACCTCCTGGTGTGCCGCGATGGCCTCTACCGGCAACTCGTGCAACGCGAAATGGACCGCCTGGTCACGCAGGCGGCGTAACCGTTCTCAATCGAAGACAGCTCGTCCCCGGCTGCGGTTGCACCGAAACGGCACATGTGAAATGTGTTGCCGCCCGTCTCGATTTCCCCCGGCCGCTTTTCGCGTGATAGGGAATGCCGCGCTTACGATCGACATTGTTGAAAATCTCCATTCCGATTCTCGCTGTCGTGTCGGCGACGCTGTCGATCGTTATGCCGCTCGGGGCCGATGAACTTCCTGTTGTGCGCGTCTTAGCCGCCGGCAGCCTGCGTCTGGCCATGAATGAACTTGGCACCGCCTTCTCAAGCGCCACAAATATTCGGGTCGAGAGCGGCTTCGGCCCCTCCGGCGTATTGCGGGAGCGAATCGAGAACGGCGAGGCGACCGATCTCTTTGCTTCCGCCGACATGGGTAATCCACTTACACTGGCGCGCGCCGGCAAGGCGGGCCCCGTCATTCTGTTCGCCCGAAACCGGCTTTGTGCCTTGGTGCGTCCTGGGCTGACGGTATCTCCCGACACACTGCTCTCCACACTGCTCGATCCGGCCATCAAGCTCGGCACTTCGACACCCGAAGCCGATCCGGCGGGCGACTACGCGTGGGCAATGTTTGCGAAGGCCGAAGCCGTTCGCCCGGGCAGCCGCGCGCAGCTGGAAGCCAAGGCACTGCAACTCATCGGCGCTCCAAGCAGTCCCTCCGCTCCCGCCGGCATGGATATGTTTGCGTGGCATCTGCGCGAAGGCCACGCCGACATTTTTCTCGGCTATTGTTCGGCCGGTGCCGCATTCGGCCAGGCTCTGCCTGGGGCCACAGTCGTCAGCCTGCCGCCCGACCTCGCAACCGGCGCCGATTATGGCCTGACACTCTTGCCGACGAAGAACGAAAACGCGGCCGCAT
>PLTE01000242.1 GCA_003164375.1 Hyphomicrobiales bacterium
GTCACCGAGTTCCTCGCCAAGCCGATTTCGGCGAAGGCCCTCTACGAGCGCATCCTCAATGTGGTCGCCAATCCGCGTCCCTATATCAAAAGCAAAACCTATTTCGGTCCCGACCGGCGGCGCAACGTCAACACGACCTATGCCGGCATCGACCGGCGCAAAGGCGGCAAGGCGGAAGTTACGCGCCAACAACCGTTGCTCGACAAGGCCCAGGCCTTGGTCTGATCGCGAGGAACCAAAAACCGCCATGGCCAATCGCAAAGACGCTACGTCCTCGGTCGTAACTTTTGCCGACCACGAAGTGATCACGCCGCCGCATGCGCTGCGCAAAGCGGTCGCGCCGGCCGGACCCGGTGGCGACCATGACGACCCGGTCGCGCGCGCCGAGGCGGCACTGGTCAACTTGTCGTGCGAGTTTTCCGACTGGATGCAAGCGGAATGCGAGCGGCTCGAGGCGGCACGGCAGGACGTCAAAACTCTTGGCTTTAGCGAGGCGGCGCACAATGCGCTGTTTCGCGCCGCCCACGATATCAAAGGTGAGGCCGCCACGTTCGGCTATCCGGAGGTCGCCGGCGCCGCCGAAAGCCTGTGCCGCCTGCTCGAGCACACGCCGCAGCTGACGAAAATTCCGACCGTGCTGGTCGATCAGCACGTCGATGCGGTGCGCGCCATCATCCGCGAACACACCCGTCCCGACGTCGCCGAGGTGGCCGCCGCGCTGACGCGACGGCTGCGCGAGGTCACCGATGATTTCTTAAAGCGCGAAAACAGCTTCCGCCCGGAATATTTGGAAAGCATTTTCTCGCCGCCACTGGTGCCCGGCGCCGCCGAGACATAAGGCGCGCTAGGCCGCGACCGCTTCGGCGTCCAACTCGTTGGCTACGAGTTCATCGCAGAACAGGCGAGCCTCTTCGCGCGCGGCTTCGGTCGCAAACCGCCGCAGCAGCGTAAGCAGCGGCGCCAGCTCGCTGAGATCCGCATCCTCGCAACGCGTGAGGACCCGCTCGACCATGCGCCGCTTCAGCCGCGCTGCGCTGCCAGGTTCATAGCCGAAGCCCTCGCGCATCGCTTCGATCGCCTCCTTGAAGGCGGGATAAGTCGATGCCGGCAACCGGGCTTTTTCGAACAGCGCCCGCAAACCGACGCTGCCGCGGTCGTGCACAAGCCCCGACACGCGGGCAAGCGGCATATCGGTCAGCATCGCCAAGGCTTCCTCGAACAAGGCGATATTGCCGGACAATAGCGCGCGCAGAATAAGACCGGCGGTGAGCTGACCGCTGGCGCATAAATGCCGGACCAGCGGGCTGAGCTCGGTCTCCGGCGTCTCCGCGGCGATGGTGACGGTCGCCTTTTCGCAGGCGTCGCGGGCAATGCGACGGGCGTGATCGGGGTCGAGCCACTCGCGCCCGGCGACAAAACCGGCGAGGGTCTCCGACAGCTTGGTGACCAGGATCTGCCGCGTGGCGGCGGGAAGATCGTCGCGCATCACCAGCGCTTCGCGAATGGCCGCGAGGTGACCGAAACGCTCGACGATGCGGTCGAACGAGATCGGCGCGATGTCGGCGCTGCAGTTCTCGATCAGTAACAGGCAGGATTCCGCCGCGCCGACTTCGGCGATCGCCGCGGCGACAGGGCGCGGCAGCGCTGAGCGGCTTGAGATCGCCGCTTGGATCGCAGGCCCGCCGGTGGCCGCGGCGTCGACCAGATCGGCGTCAACGAAGAGCGGCGACAGCGCATAAACGGGCGCCGCGATCAGCGGCTGGTCGGCTGCAAGCGCAATGACGATCGCCGGCGGCGCGCTCGGGCTTGCCGCCAGCGCATCGGCGAGCGCGCGGCGAACCAGCGGCGACGGATCGTCAAGCAGCATCAGCATTGCGCCTTCGGCGGCGGCGAGATCGTCGGGCGACAGATCGGAGTACAGATAAGCCCGCGCCAATGCGCCAGTCGCTTCGGCCCGATCGCTGGCCGACGCATCGCGCACCCAGTTGAGAAATTCGCGAACGATCATCGCTTCATCGCAGCACGCGGTTAGAGCGCGACCCGGAAAACCGGGAACCGGTTTTCCGAACAGATCATGCTCAAGAAAATTCCAACCCGAGGCGATCCTAGGCCGCCGCGCTTAACAAATCGTTCACCATAAAACGCCGCGATTTCCGTGGCATAGCGCGACGAAGCGATAGCCTGGCGTAAGCCTGGCTGAGCTTAGGTGCCGCGCGAACCGTCATCTTTGAACAGGTCGCGCATGGCGCCGGCGGACGGCGTGGCCGCAGTGCTCGATGCCGGGCTCGACGCGCCCCACAGCTGGCTCACGACGGCGGCGATCGGCCCGCGGCCGGGATCGGAAAACAAGCCGTGGAACATCGCATTGTCCTGCGCCGCGCGCGTCGGGGCGGCGGCGGCAAATGCGCTGGTCGTGCCGGCGGTGTCAGGGACAGTGGCGGCGGCGACCGTCGCGGCGACGGGTCCGGCCCTCGTCAATGCGGACGGGATGGGCAAGGGCGGGATAGGTGGAAGCTCCGAATTGGCGTTTGGCACATTCGCCGCCACCGCGGTGCTCCCGGCGCCGGCAGGCGCGACGCGTGCCGCCACGTCATAGCGCGCGGTGAGGATATCGCGCACCTGCGCCAGGCTGCGCGGCGTACCGGTCGTGCGGTCGTAGAAAATCGAGGTATTGGCGCTCGCGGCATTGGGAAAATAGCTCGCCGCGCTGGCACTGGGATTATCGGCGGCGCCCGAGATCATACGTGCCGCCCCGCCGACGCCGAGAAAATGCGCGATATAGAGCTCACCCTCGCTCGGCGAACGGCCGAGACGGGCCGACAGCACGGCCGCATTGGATTGCGTGAAGGCGCCCGCCATCACCGCATTCACGGTCGGGTCGTTGCGCAGCTTGAGAATCTCGCTGCGCATCGTCGGGTCGGCCACCTCGTATTGGCCGGACGCGTTCTTGGTGATGGCGTCGGCGTATTGGCCATAGCCGAGTGCCGGACCGGCCTGTTTCATGGTGGCAAGCCAGGTCTGGTCGATGAATTGAANNACCTGTGCCGTCGCCAATAGGTATTGGAAGCTCGTTCCGGTGGCTTGCGCCGCCTGACGAATAGCGCCGGTCACCGCCGAGCCGGCGGTAGAGTTACCGGAATCGACCAGCATGCGTTGCTCCCCTGCCGGCTCCCACCGGCTTCTTGAGCGTTAGCGATCATTAACGATTATGGTAAACGTGACCTTAACGGCGAAACGGCGCGGGAGGCGCAAATGACGGAAGCGACGGCCATTCGGCACAAGCGCGGCGGGCTCTATTTCGAGGACTTCGTTCCCGGCGAGCTCACCGAGCACCGCTATACGCGCACCGTCACCCAGATGGACAACATGCTGTTTTCCAACATGACGCTCAACCCGCAGCCGCTGCATATCGACCGGCACTTCTGCGAGCAGGAGACCGAATGGGGCCAGCCGCTGATGAACTCGCTGTTCACGCTCGGCTTGATGATCGGCATCCAGGTCTCCGACATGACGGTCGGCACCACCATCGCCAATCTCGGCATGACCGACGTCAAATTCCCCCATCCCCTCTTCGAAGGCGATACCGTGCATTGCACCACCGAAGTGCTTGGCAAACGCGAATCGAAATCGCGGCCGGGCGCCGGCATCGTCGAGTTCCATCACCGCGCCTATAATCAGGACAACAAGCTGGTCGCCGAATGCCGCCGCCAGGTCTTTATGCGGATGCGGCCGAAATAGATGCGTTCGTTTCTGTTCACGCCGGCCGACAACGCGAAAAAGCTCGAGCGTGCAATGACGAGCGGCGCCGACGCCGTGATCGTCGACCTCGAAGATTCGATCGCGCCCGACGGCAAAGCGCGCGCGCGAGAAAGCGCTGTGGCGTTTCTCAAAGAAGCCGTCGCGACCACGCCGCGGCCTTATCTGCTGGTGCGCGTCAACGGCTTGCAGACCGGCCTCACCGACGCCGATCTCGACGCCATCGCGATAGCCAGACCCGACGCCGTCATGCTGCCGAAGGCCGAAGGCGGCGCGTCCGTCATTCACACCGACGCCAAGCTTGCGGTCCGCGAAGCGATCAATGGCATACCTGACGGCCATATCAAGATTCTCCCGCTTGCCACCGAAACCGCGGCGGCGCTTTTCCTCACCGGCACTTTCGCGGGCGCCAGCGCGCGATTGATGGCGCTGACCTGGGGCGCCGAAGACCTCTCCGCCGAGCTTGGCGCGCACGCCAACCGCGATGCACGCGGACGATGGCTCGATCCCTATCGCCTCGCGCGCGTTTTGTGCCTCGCCGGCGCCGCTTCCGCTCAAGTCCCGGCGATCGACACCGTCTATGTCGACTTCCGCAACGCCGACGGCTTCCGCCGCGAATGCGAGGACGCCTGCCGCGACGGCTTCCTCGGCAAGATGGCGATCCATCCGTCGCAAGTGCCGATCATCAACGAAGTCTTCACGCCGTCGGCGGAAGCGATCGCGCATGCGCAGGCTGTGGTCGATGCCTTCGCGGCAAAGCCCGGCGCCGGCGTGGTCGGCATCGGCGGCGTCATGTATGACCGCCCGCATCTTGTCCGCGCGGAGCAATTGCTGGGGCGGGTTCGATCTTGACCAATCTGCCGGGCTGAGATGCAAGCGCAAATTCCTTTCCGTCATCCTGAGGTGCGCGCCGAAGGCGCGCCTCGAAGGAGACGGCCCGAGCGCCGTGGCCGCACCCTTCGAGGGCCGCTGCGCGGCCACCTCAGGATGACGGGGAACGCACAAGCAAATTCGTTATCGCGACGCCTCTGCGCCCGAGTTTTGCCACGCCAGTCCAAAAAACCTCCCCAAAAAAACCGAGGGGAGCGGAGCGCCGAAAGGCGCGTACTTAGAGACCGCACCTGCGGGTGCGGCGCCCCCTCCGTATCCTCTTCGCTTTTAGTTGAAGCGTGAT
>PLTE01000007.1 GCA_003164375.1 Hyphomicrobiales bacterium
CGGTGTAGCCGCCGAGGATGTTCCACGCCGTCGCCAGCACGATGTATTGCAGCACGACATAGCCGGCGAAGAACACGTAGGGATTGCCGATCCACAGCATGGCGGCGAAGGTCGCGGCGCCCGCCACGATGAGCAAGGCGATGAATTTCGTATTGCTCATCAGGCGCGTCCGAACAGGCCGCTGGGGCGCACCGCGAGCGTCAGCAATAATATCCCGAAGGCGACCGCCGGCGACCAGGATGGGCCGTAGAATGTCGCTGTCAGGTTCTCGGCGATACCCAATGTCAGGGCGGCGACCAGCGTGCCGTTCATGCTGCCGAGGCCGCCGAGCACCACGATCGCGAAGATACGGCCGATATAGTCGCGGCCGATCGACGGCTCGACCGGCTGGATGATGATCAGTATTGCTCCGGCGATCGATGCGGTGGCGATCGACAGTCCAAAGGCGACGCGCTTGATCGCGGTGGGGTTCGCTGCCATCAGCCGCAACGCTTGCGGGTCCTGCGCGACGGCCTGGATCGCGCGGCCGAGAAAGCTGCGTGACAGGAAGGTCTGCAGCACGCCGAGCATGGCCAGCGACACCAGGCACGGCACCAGCAGGCGCAGCGGCAGTTCGATCTCGCCGAAATGCAGGCTGGGGCCGATATACCACGCGTCAACCAGGCGATAATCGACGCCGAACACCAGCACGAGGGTGACCTCGGTGATGAACAGCAGGCCGAAGAAGAAGCAGAGGCCGCGCAGCGAGGTATCGCCGCGGCGTTCGAACGAGATCTCGTAGATCGAATAGATCGCGACTCCGAGCAAATAAAATGCCGGCAGCGCGACGATGCTGGCCAGGATCGGATCGACGCCCCACCAGGTATTGGCGATATAGGCAATATAGGAGCCGAGCAGGATGAAGGCGGGATGGGCGATGTTAACGATATCGAGCATACCGAAGGAGATCGAGACGCCAATCGACACCGCGGCATAGAACCCGCCGAGGAGGATGCCGGACACGATGGCGTTGCCCAGCAAGTCGAAAGAGAGGTCCATTTTTTCCCAGACGCAACGTTTCCTGCCGCCAGTGAGGCCAATGCCAGCGGGTTTGGGAAGCGGGCGGAGCCGGATTTCCGCCGCTATCCGTGAAAAGTCCTGACCGGTGGCGTGGGGCCGCCGGTCAGGACGGTTGCAGATGATACTGTGTGGTCAACCGACCTGGACGTCTTCCCAGAAGCCGAAGCGGTTGGCGACCTGCGCCATCTTGGGTTGCGGCGCCTCGTACGACCAGGCGTTGCGCTTGTGGCGCACGCCGTCGATGATGACGTCGTAGAACTGCACGCCGTGCGGACAGGCGCGGTCGTCCGCGGTCTTTTCCGCCTTTTCGAGCCAATCCAACCGCACCGCCGCCGGTGGAAAATATTGGTAGCCATGGGCCGCGACAATATCATTGCTTTGGGCAACCACTTGGCCGTCAACAACCGCCTTCATGCTGCGTTCTCCCTATGCTGCGCACAGCCTTGACCTGAGATAGCGACGCGCCAAAGCCTACGCCAGACCGCGGGCTGACCAACTTGCGTGGCCTGCGCCGTAACGCCGATCACTCGGCCGCCGAAACCAGCGGCACGTCACGGACCTGCGAGGCTGCATCACCCTGCACCACCTCGATGCGGCGGCGGTGGAAGGCGCCGAGCGTCGAGCGGTGGCCGATCGAGATGATGGCGGTGCCCTTGAGCCGCTCCTGTAACAGGCGGTACAGCGCCGCCTCGGCGGGCTCATCGAGCGAAGCTGTGGCCTCGTCGAGGAACAGATAATCCGGCGCTTGCAACAGCGCCCGGGCGATGGCGAGGCGTTGCTGCTCGCCCTGCGACAGCATCCGGTTCCAGTGCGCCTCTTCATCGAGCCGTTCGCTCCATTCCGGCAGGCCGACCGCGCTGATCGCTTCGGCAATACGCGCCGGCTCGAAGCTGCCGGCCCGCGCCGGATAACTCACCGCCGCCGCCAGCGTCGTCACCGGAAAGTAAGGCCGCTGCGGCAGCAGCATGACCTTGGCGTCTTCCGGCACCGTCACCCGGCCCGATCCGAATGGCCAGATGCCGGTGACGGCGCGCAGCAGCGTCGATTTGCCGGCGCCCGATGGTCCGGTCACCAGCACGCGCTCGCCTGGCGCCAAAACGATGTGCTCGGCGTCGATCAAAGCTTCGGCGTTGGGCAGGCGAACATGGAGCCGATCGATCGTCATCGCTACAACTTCTCCCGGCAAGACCTCGATCGCCGGCTGCGTCAGCGCCGCTGCGCGGCCGGCCTCGATGGCGGCCTCGAAGCCGGACAGCCGTTTCACCACCGCTTGGAATTCCGCGAGCGAGCGGTACGCGCTGACGAAATAGGAAAGCGCGGTCTGCACGCTGTTGAACGCCGATGCGGTCTGCATCAGGCCGCCCAGTTGCATGGCACCGGAGAAATAAGCCGGGCTGACCATCAGATAAGGAAAGATCACCGAGGCCTGCGAATAGCTCGCCGTGAAGAACGTGAGCTTCTTGGTCCGCTGCATGATGGCGATCCAATTTTCGGCCACTCGGGCGAATCGGCTGAGGTGGCGCTCGCGTTCGGCCGCTTCACCATGAAGCGCGGCAACCTGTTCGGAATTCTCGCGGGTACGCACCAGGTTGAAACGAAAGTCGGCTTCGAAGCGCTGTTGCTGGAAACTGAGCGGAATGAGCGGCCAGCCGATCAAGTGCGTGAGCGTGGTACCGATAATCGCGTACAGCACCGCGACCCAAACCAGATAGCCGGGGATCGCCACGCTAAGGAGCGTGAGCGGCGCCTCCTCGGACAACTGCCAGAGGATGACGACAAACGAGCCAAGCGTGACGACCGAGTTCAGCAGCCCGAGACCGATCGGGAGAATCCCGGTTCCGGCCCCGGAATCGATGAACATCCTGATGTCTTCGGCGATGCGCTGATCGGGGTTGTCGGCGGCGTCGCCCAAAAGCTGCATGCGGTAATGATTGGCGGTATTGAGCCATTGACGCAGATAGGTTTGCGTCATCCAGCGCCGCCAGCGGATCTGAAGCCATAGATTGAGGTAGTTCTGATAGACCGTGAGCACGGTATAGATCGCGGCGATCACACAGAAGAACACGATGGCGCTGACGAAGGCGGTCCAGTTGTGATCTTGCAGCGTATTGTAGAAACGATTGTACCACTGGTTGAGGATGACGTTGATGGCGACCAGCGACAGTTCGATGGCGACCACCGCGCCAAGCAGGAGCCGCCCCGGCCAGCGATCCTCGGAGCGATAATAGGGGACGGACAGCCGCCAGATCGTAGCGAGCGTCGAAGCGAGACGTTTCACGAAAGACCTCCGAGAGATTGAACACAAGGCAACGAGGAAAGCTCAATAAGCATCGAAGCGGTATCCCAAGGCTGATCACGGACCATTGTGCAATGCAATAACATGCAATTCACAGCGGCATTCAGGGATGAAAGCAAATTTTGCTTTCTTCATGTCGCAGCACGCGGCATTGTTACGCGGCGCGTCCTTCCGACAACCAATAACGGACCGCAAAAGCCCGAAGGGCGCTGGCTGGGGGAGTACGTCCATGTTTACCCAAATTCTCAATCCTACCGGAAACCTGTTCCTGACCTTATTGGTTGCATTGGTTCCGGTCGCGTTGCTGTTGTTTCTGTTGGCCGGCCTGCGCATGACGGCTTGGCTCGCTGTGCTGATCGGCTCGATCGTCACCTTCCTGCTGGCGATTTGGGTCTGGAAGATGCCGCTTTACGAAGGCGCGCAGGCTTATCTTTACGGCTCGGCGACCGGTGTATGGAATGTCGACTGGATCACGTTTTGGGGAGTGATGCTCTTCAATACGATGGTCATGACTGGGAGCTTCGACAAATTGCGGCGCTGGCTGATCCAACAGGGAACCCGCGACGTGCGGGTGCAGACCATTCTGTTTGCCTGGGCGTTTGGCGCGTTGCTCGAAGGACTGGTCGGCTTCGGCTACCCCTGGGCCTTCGTCGCCCCGATCCTGATTACGCTCGGTATCCCGGCGCTCGATGCGATCCGAGTCGCGGCCATCGCCAATAATGCACCGGTGTCCTACGGCGCGCTCGGCGCACCGATCATCGCGCTTGCCGCGGTGACCGGCATGCCGCTTTTGGCGCTCGCCGGTTCGGTCGGCAAAATCGTCGCCATCCTCGCATTGTTGCCGCCGTGGATTCTGCTTTATCTGGTCAGCGGCCGGCAAGGCATGAAAGAAGCATGGCCGCTCGCGGTGGTCGGTTCGCTCGGCTACATCGCCGGCCAATTGCCGACCTCGATCTATCTCGGGCCGTATCTGCCCGACGTGATCGGCGCGATCGTGTGCTTCGCCTGCCTCATGCTCCTGCTCCAGGTCTGGCGGCCGGCGCGCACGCTCGGCTATGGCGGCGTTCCGGTGACGGCGGCGCAAGAAGCCCAAGCCGAAGGTCATGGGCTCACCGTCGGCCAGGTGCTGCAAGGCTGGCTGCCGATCGCCATTCTGATTTTGGTCGTCGTCGTCTGGACCGGGCCGTGGTCGAAGCTGCCCGGAATTATCGGGCTGCATCTGCAGGTCAACGCCGCCTCTTCGCTGGCGGCCGGCGCGACCATCGCCGCGGTTTTCAACTGGACCCCGTTCGTCGGCGGCAGCGCCATTCTGGCATCGTGGATCGTCGTCGTGGTGCTGTTCCGCGTCAGCGGCGCGCAACTCGCCGAGCTGTTCCACAAGACCTGGTCGCAAATGTGGGGCGCCTGCCTGGTCGGCGTCTTCATCTTCGGGCTCGCTTATGTATTCAACTTTTCGGGCATGGCCGGTTCGATGGCGAGCGCGTTCTCCAAGATGGGCGTCGCCTTCATCATCGTCTCGCCGCTCTTGGGCTTCATCGGCGTGGCGCTGTCCGGCAGCAACACCTCGACAAACGCCATGTTCGGCAAGTTCCAGGCGCTGGTCGGGCAATTGCTCGGCTTCCCGGTGATGCTGTTGCCGACGCTCAATTCGGTCGGCTCCGAGATCGGCAAGCCGATTGCGCCGCAGACCGCCAGCGTCGGCGTCTCGACCTCGGAATTCGTGCGCAATGAGGGCGAGGTCATCCGGCATAATTTCGGCTGGACGCTGGTGCTCCTGGTCTATCTCGTGCTGATCGGGGTGGCTTGCTATCTGTTCTTCCCGGGCATCGCGGATCTGCCGAAAGCGTAAAGCAGAGCGAAAAGCGAGACGCAAATGGCGAGTAGGGGACAAACCTCTATTCGCCATTTCGCATTTTGCGTTCGGCATTTTGCCCTCTAGCCATTCCACGCGCCATTCGCTATTGGCCATTCCCGCTCTCTCTCCTCCTCTCTCCCCGCGATCTACCGGAAATCACCATGGCTTTCGTGCGCTTCGCCTGCTGCCCTGCGGTGGTTGTTGCGTTGCTTGTGCTCGCGCCGGCCTTGGCGAGCGAGCCCTTTCCATTTGGCAACGAAATGATGCTCGATGCGCCGCCGATGCAGGGCTCCAAGCGCATGCCGATGATCGAGGTCGAAGAGGATGGCACCGCTTCTGTCGATCTGTGGTGCGTGAGTTTCCACGCCCAAGTCACGGTTGGCGGGGATACGCTCAGCGTCGTCCCACAGCCACCCGCGACGGTCGACGCGGCGCCGAGTTCTTGTGTACCGGAGCGGGTCAACAGCGATCAGGCTCTCCTCCTGGCGCTCGCTCAAATCACCGGCTGGCGCCGCAGCGGCGGCGTTATCGAGTTTTCCGGCCCGACCACGCTGCGCTTCCGGCTGATGACGAATTAGCTCGCCCCGCCGCGCCGGGAAAGGTGAATAAGCGTCTTCGTTCTCGCGATGCGTCCGCAACCGAGTTTTGCGTTCAAGCTCACGCAAGCCATTCCAAATGCTCCCTTCAAAGAAGGGAGGCGGAGCGCCGATAGGCGCAACCGGGTGCCCGCATCTTGCGATGCGGCGCGCGCCGCTGCTCCGTCGTTCCCCGCTTTACCGGAGAGCGGGCCATCGTCCGCCATGCGCCGCGGCCTCGACCGCGAAATAAAATATCCCGCGCCATTGTGCTTCGGTCGCGGCATAAACAGATGGTTAATATAGGACAGCAATTGCTTGCCCGAGGACTGCCCACGAAACGGCGAGATGCCGAATTCTCCGTTTTCTCACTGGCAGCGCTGGTGCCATCGGCTGGCACAATCCTGATTTACAATTTTGTCACAGCTTCTATTGCGGGTGCCGTCGGTGTCCGCGAATTGACCGCGTCCGCGACAGCGTGCGGACTAAAAGAATCACGAACAATTCAAAGGAAACACACCATGAGTCCCCCCAGCGAACACGACCAGACCAGGAAATTCACAGATAAGAGCGCGTCGATTGCCACCGAGACCTTCGAGAAAGGCAAGGCGGCGATGGAACAGAGCTTTTCGGCCACGATCGAAAATATGCGCGACTTCAATCTCAAGCTGCTCGACGCGGCGCGGGCAAACGCCGATGCCGTTTTCGATTTTGCGCGGCAGGTTGCGACCGTCAAAGAGCCGTCCGATCTTGCCGGGTTGTGGACGACGCACGCCCAAAAGCAATTCGAGATGCTCAGCGAACAGTCCAAGGAGCTGGCAGCGTTCGGACAGAAGATCGCCGGCGCAAGCGTCGGGCCGCTCGCAAGCACCGTCAATCAGGGCTTTAAGAAAGCCTCCTGATCGCTGCCTCAGAGCAGGCTTGCCAATAAAAAAGGGCGCGGCCTTGGGGCCGCGCCCTTCGTCGTTCGCTATGTTGGATGGGCTTTAAAGGCCATGGCGCCATTCGAAGTCGGCCTTGGCCGACTTCGAACATTAAGATCTCTTGGGGCGGATGGGCTTAAAAGCCCATGCCGCCATTCGAAGTCGGCCAAGGCCGACTTCGAACATTAAGATCTC
>PLTE01000401.1 GCA_003164375.1 Hyphomicrobiales bacterium
TGGGGCAATGCCATCAATGTCTTTCGCGCCGATAATGTCATCGTGCGTGGCAACCGCATCCGCAATGCGACTTACTCAGCGGTGCGCGGCAATACGGCCTCAAATATTCAGATCGTCGGCAACGCCTGCAGCGGTATCGGCGAGACTGCGCTTTATGTCGAGTTCGGCTTCCACGGCGCGGTGATCGCCAACAACATCGTCGACGGGGCAGCCGTCGGCGTTGGGATCGCAAACTTCAAGGATGCCGGAGGTCGCCTTGCGGTGGTCCAGGGCAATCTGATCCGCAACNNACTTGCACCGGGGACGTCCTTACGGCGGCGACACCGAGGCCATGGGCATCAGCACCGAGGCCGACACCGCGATAACCGGCAACGTCATCGAGGACGTCAAGGGCGTCGGCATCATCGCGGGCTGGGGCCCGTCGCTGCGAGACGTTGTCATCACGGGGAATCTGGTGCGTGGCGCTGACTTCGGTATTGCTGTTTCGGTGGTGTCGGAAGCAGGCAGCGTCGTGATTACAAACAATCTCATTGCCGACGCCCCGTCCGGTGCCATTGTCGGCAGGCAATGGGACAAGACGGTCACAGGCGATCTCAGCAAGGATGGCGCCGAACGCTATGGGCAATTGTCGATCGCCGGGAACCGCGTACGGTGACCGCGCACTGACGCCTCAGACCGCTTCGGTCACTCTGACACCGCCGACCTCAAAGCCGTTCCAATTGCGCAAGCTCGGCCGCATGTAGGGCGTAAGCGCCTTCCGCTCCGCATCATTCAACGGCAAAAACCGCGCGATCAGCGCCGCCATGATCGCCTGCGCGGCGCGGCCGGCACCGTCGTCGCATTTAGTCGCGATACCGAGCCCGAGTTCGGGCAGCGCGGCGCAATAGACGCCCTCGGCGCCGGTCTTGACGAAAACCCGCCTACCGAAAAGTTGCATGATCTCGGTGCAGAACCGGCCGGTGCCGGCGACGTACCACGGTTTTTGCGCGCAGGCATGGCGCAACCGCGCGACCGCTGCGGCGCGTCCCGGCGCAAGGCCGCGCCCAATGCCGAATTTGGCAAAACCGCGGGCCAGATTTTCCAGCGGCACCGCCCAGGTCGGCACCGAACAGCCGTCGATGGCACACGATTCGCGCGACAGCACGGCGCCGGTAAAATCCTCGATCACCGCTCGAACTTCGCGTTGCACCGGATGCTCCGGCCGAAAATAATCGGCGTGATCGACGCCAATCGCGCAAGCGACGCAGAGAAAGCCCGCATGCTTGCCGGAGCAATTATTGTGCACCGCCGATGGCGCGCCGGTCCGCGCCAGCGCATAGGCGGCAGCTTGCGACATCGGATAATGCGCGCCACAGCGCAGCGCCGAGGGGTCAAGACCCGCGGCCGCCAACATGCGCTCGACTGTGGCGACATGCGCCGGCTCGCCGCTATGCGAGGCGCAGGCAAGCGCAAGCTCTTCGTCGCCAAAGCCGTAACGGTCAGCCGCGCCCGACTCCACGAGCGGCAGAGCCTGCAGCGCCTTGATCGCGGAGCGCGGGAATACCGGCTTTGCCACCTCGCCGAGTGCAAGGACGATGCTTCCGTCGGCGTCGGCAACAACGACCGCGCCGCGATGGATACTCTCCACCAGCGGTCCCCGGGTCACTTCGACCAGAACTGGATTACTCATGTTTCATCATCGGCGACATTGCCCCAACACGCGCTCCTCCCCATTTAGCACTTCGGGACGAGCCGGCCAGACCATCATGCACCAGCAAACAGCAATGCCGATGCCGCGGGCGGCCAAAGCGCATCGGCTACGGACCATTTTCGTGCTCACCTTCCTCGCCGTTTTTCTGCTCCCTATCGTGGTTCGCGCCTCGGCCTACGCCTTTGCGCATGGCCCGACGAGCTGGCGCGACACCAACTGGTCGAGTATCGGCCTGTTGCCACCGGCAAGCGCTTATCCGCAGGCACGCGTGCTGGTAATGTCCGCCCGCGCCGGCGGCTTGAAGGGTGTCGTCGCCGTCCACAGCTGGATAGTCATCAAGCGCACCGGCGCCCACGCCTGGGCGCGTTACGACGTGGTGGGCTGGGGCAATCCATTGCGGACCAACAATTGGCCGCCGGACGGCCGCTGGTTCGGCACGGCGCCGACGATCGTCGCCGACGTCAGCGGGCCCGCCGCCGACGCGCTGATCCCCAAGATCGAGGCGGCGGTGAAGGACTATCAATACGATCGCGCCGGCGACTACCGGATCTGGCCGGGACCCAACAGCAACACCTTCGTCGCCACCGTGTTGCGCGCGGTGCCGGAGCTAGGCGCCGAACTGCCGCCGAATGCCGTCGGTCGCGATTTCCGTCCGCTACCCTATGCCGGATTAAGCGACAGCCGCACCGGCATCGAGGCAAATCTATGGGGTCTGCTCGGCATCAAGATCGGCCGCGTCGAGGGCATCGAGGTCAACGTCCTCGGTCTCGTCGCCGGACTCGATTGGCGTCATCCAGCCGTAAAACTTCCCGGCTTCGGCCGTATCGGATTTGACGCGGCGACCCCGACCGGCGCCGCGACGCTCTGAAGGTCCAGGTCAAACGCGAGAAATGCGCGTCCGAGGAGCCGAGCCGAGCACCGCCAATACGCTCGCGATGTTTTTTATCAGCTTAGTTTTTCCGCACCTTGGACTGAAGAAGCGGCAATGTGTTGCCGCGCATTTCGGCCTACTGAATAGTTTTGTTGCATCGCCGTATAACCACATAAACATTGAAATAAATTTTGCATCAACTATTTCTATTCCATAACAAATTTGTGAAATCTCTTTGCGCGAAGACTGCTTGTGCATCGCAACATTTTTGATACTTAGCCAATTCAGGGGCGGCATTGAAATTGACGGAGACAGCAATGAAGTCGCTCAACATGAAATTGGCTTTGTCCGCTCTTGGCATCGTCGCAATGCTCACCAGCCCGGCGCTGGCGAAGAAGGTGCAACCAGTCAGCCATGAAACTGGGGTCTACAGCTCGATCCCCGGCTACGATAAAGACGGCAATGTCGTCGCTATACCGAACCCGGACCAATTTGGTGCGCAGCCGCAGCGTTAATGGACGCGTGGTCTTGAATCTCTTGCTTTGAACGGTAAGGCCGTCCCGATTGGCGGCCTTATCCGTTGCTTTCAGATACAGGCGTGATGTATGCGCGCCGTAAGCGCGCTTGACCGCACCGCGTTTCTCTCGCCATTCTTCCGCCATGCGTCGACTCACCATCGTTGTCCCGGTGCTCGACGAGGCGACGATCATCGTTGGCGCGTTGCAAGCGCTTGCGCCGCTGCGAGCCCGCGGCGCCGAAATCATCGTCGTCGACGGCGGTTCCAGCGACGGCACGCCGCAATTGGCGCAACCGTTTTCCGATCGGGTGATCGCCGCCCCGCGCGGCCGTGGCGCACCGATGAATTCGGGCGCGGCGCTTGGCTGCGGCGACGCACTTCTGTTCCTCCACGCCGACACGGCGCTGCCGGAGGATGCCGACCGGCTGATCGACACGGCTCTTTCGCTACGCGCTTGGGGCCGCTTCGACGTGCGCATCGCCGGGCTGCATCCGCTTCTTGCCGTAGTGGCGCGCATGATCAATTGGCGCTCGCGCGTAACCGGCATCGCGACCGGCGATCAGGGGATTTTCGTCACCCGCGAGGCGTTCGCTCTGGTCGGCGGCTTTCCCGAACTGCCGCTCATGGAGGACATCGCAATCTCGAAACGGCTGAAACGGTTGTGTCGGCCGTTCTGCATCTCAACGCCGGTGGTGACGTCGGGGCGGCGCTGGGAGCATCACGGCGTGCTGCGCACCGTTGTCCTGATGTGGCAGTTGCGGCTCGCTTATTACTTCGGCGCCGAGCCGGCGCGGCTGGCGCTGCGCTATGGTCGCGTGCCGCCTTCAGCCGCGCAAAGCGGCGCCGGGCCATAGCGCCGGTGCAGACCGCGCATATTGCACCGGACGGGCGACCTCGGCACCGAGCGTTTGCGCGGCGTGCCAGCCCCAATGTGGATCGTCGAGGAAGGCGCGCGCCATCGCGATCATATCGGCCTTGCCCTCGGCGATAATGGCTTCGGCTTGTTGAGCGTTGGCGATCATGCCGACCACCCGCACCGCAATTCTACTCTCGCGGCGCACTTTTTCGGCAACCGGAACATTGAAGCCGGGGTCGGTGGGCCAACGGCTATCGGGCGAAATATTGCCGGAAGAAATATCGACATAGTCGAGCCCGGCAGCTTTGAGCGCCTTGGCAAGCTCCACCGCGTCGTCGCCGGTGAGGCCGCCGTCGAGCCAGTCGGTGCCGGTAATGCGGGCGCCGAGCGGAATGCCGCGCGGGATCGCGGCGCGAGTCTCGCGCGCCACTTCGAGCGGAAAACGCATGCGGCCGGCAAGCGAGCCGCCGTAGGCGTCATTGCGCTTGTTGGACAGCGGCGACATAAAACTGTGCAACAGATAACCATGGGCCAAATGCAGCTCGATGGCATCGAAACCCGAGCGCACCGCGCGCTTGGCGGCGTCGGCGAAGTCCGCGCGCACGCGCGCCATATCCTCCTCGTTCATCGCGCGTGGCGTATGCCAGCCTGGACCGAACGGCAGCGCCGAGGGCGCAATGGTCGGCCACGGATCCTGACCAGGCTCCAGCGCCTTGGCGCCCTCCCAGGGACGCTGCGAGGATGCCTTACGACCGGCGTGCGCCAGTTGAATACCGAGCTTCGCCGAACCGATGCGCTTGCAATGCATAACGATACGCTTGAGCGCATCCTCGCAGGCGTCGGAATAAATCCCGAGGCAGCCATGGGTGATACGGCCATGGCGTTCGACATGGGTGGCTTCGAGCACCAGCAAGCCCGCGCCGGAGTTCGCAAGCATGCCGAGATGGGTCATGTGCCAGTCGTTGCCGACGCCGTCATTGGCTGAGTACTGGCACATCGGCGCGATGACGATGCGGTTCGCAAGGGTCAGATCGGCGAGTTTGATGGGCGAGAACAAAGCGCTCGGCATTTTTGGTCCCATCGCGTTTGCGGGAGAACAGCATTCGAAACTGCGGCCGGCGCCGGGTCTTCGGCGCCGTCGCGGCAACCGGTCGAGGCCTGTGGATAACGCGGCAGCGGGCCGCGAGTCTAGTCCGGCCAGGCGGCAGCCGGCATTTCGCGCCGGCGCTCAGTCGGCCGCGGCGCCCGGAATTTCCGGTCCGTCAGCACGCCCTCATCGTCCTGCAAGTCGTCCTCCAGCATCTCATCGCTGAGCGGCAAGCCGGCGATTGCCGCCCACTGATCGCGCAGCTGCAGCACTTTGCGCATTTCGGCGAGAAACTCGGTTTGCGTGTAATAATGCCGCCAGCGCCCGCTGTCGCAAAGCTCGATGAGATGTTGCTGGCGACGCTCTACGAGTGCCAGCCATCGGCGGGCGATACTGTCGTACGGACCTGTCTGCCGTTCCGACATGAGGAGAGCCAGGAGCGCAAAATCAAAAGCGCCTTTCAAACCGGCGCGTGCAGATAATCAGCGGTTGTTGTTGATTCGGGCAATCAAAATGAATGCCGCGCCGCGACGACTATTTGTTGACTTTCAGCTTGTGGATAAGAGCGGGCAAAAGTGATTCGTGATCTATGCGTCGGGCATCATCTTGCCCGAAAACCGATTCCCACTTTTTGGGATCATGCCCTAAAGCTTCACGCCCAGCCAATTGGCCAATTCGCCGACGACGCCGCGGCGGAATATCAGGACACAGATGACGAAGATTGCGCCCTGAATCACCAGCACCCATTGGCCGAACGGCGCCAGGTAGTTCTCCATCGCGATGATGACGAAAGCGCCCACCACCGGACCGAATATGGTACCGAGCCCGCCCACCAGCGTCATCAAGATGACCTCGCCGGACATGGTCCAGTGCACGTCGGTCAGCGAAGCGAGCTGGAACACCAGCGCCTTCACCGAACCGGCGAGCCCCGCCAGCGTCGCCGACAGCACAAACGCGATGAGCTTGTAGCGGTCGGTGTTGTAGCCGAGCGAAATGGCGCGTTGCTCGTTCTCGCGGATCGCCTTGAGCACTTCGCCGAACGGCGAGTTGATGACCCGAAAGATCAGGAAGAAGCCGGCGAGCACGACGACAAGTACGAAAACGTACATCGTCATTTCGGCGTTGAGATCGAACACGCCGAACAGGCGGCCGCGCGGCACCGCCTGGATGCCGTCCTCGCCGCCGGTCAATTTCACGCGCAACGCGACCAGATACATCATTTGCGCCAGCGCCAGCGTGATCATCGCGAAATAGATGCCCTGGCGGCGAATGGCGAGGCCGCCGGCGATAACGCCAAGCACGGCGGCGGTCGCCGTGCCGATGAGGATGGCGAGTTCCGGCGGCAAGCCCCAGGATTTGGCGGCGTAGGCGGCAAGATAACTGGCCCAGCCGAAATACAGCGCATGACCGAACGAAAGCAGCCCGACATAGCCGATCAACAGATTAAACGCGCAGGCGAACAGCGCGAAGCATAGCGCCTTCTCCAAAAATACCGGGTAGAGCACGAACGGCGCCGCGATCAGAAACACCACCATGATCGCGGCCGCCACGCCGAGGCTCCAGGCCGTCTCGCGACCAAACCGCATCGCCGGCACGTCGGCTGCGCTCGCCATCAGGCGCTCCGTCCGAACAATCCGGCCGGCCGAACCAACAGCACGACGACCATGATGGCGAAGATCACCGTATTCGAAGCTTCCGGAAAGAACACCTTGGTCAAGCCCTCGACAATGCCGAGCGCAAAGCCGGTGACGATCGCGCCCATGATCGAACCCATGCCGCCGATCACCACGACCGCGAACACCACGATGATCAGATCGGAGCCCATCTGCGGCGAGACGTTGTAGATCGGCGCCGCCATGACGCCGGCCAGCGCCGCAAGTCCTACTCCGAAACCGTAGGTCAGCGTCACCATCCGCGACACGTTGATGCCGAAGGCGCGAACCAGCGTCGGATTTTCAGTCGCGGCGCGCAGATAGGAACCGAGTCGCGTACGCTCGATCGCGAACCAGGTGCAGAAACACACGACGAGCGAAAAGACGATGACCCAGGCGCGATAGTTGGGAAGGAACATGAAGCCAAGATTGTGGCCGCCTTGCAGCGACTCCGGCACGTTATAGGGCTGGCCGGAGGCGCCGTAATAGTTGCGGAACAAACCCTCGATGACCAGCGCCAAGCCGAAGGTGAGCAGCAACCCGTAAAGCGGGTCGAGCTGATGCAGGCGCCGCAGAAGAAACCGCTCGATGATGATGCCGGTCGCCCCTATTGCGATCGGCACGATGACAAGCGCCGCCCAATAGTTGATCCCCCAATATTGCAGCAGCAGATAAGCGGTGAACGCGCCCATCATGTATTGCGCGCCGTGCGTGAAATTGATGATATTGAGCATGCCGAAAATGACGGCAAGCCCGAGGCTTAAGAGCGCGTAGAACGAGCCGTTGATCAGGCCGAGCAAAAGCTGTCCGAACAGCGCCTGCGACGGGATGCCGAAGATTTCGAACATACAGACCCGCTCGCTCTATCCTCAACATCCGATCGTCTCTCCTCCCCCTTGTGGGGAGGGGGTGGGGGTCGGGAGGTGACGCGCAAGCGTCGAGCTGATTGCACGACCTCCCGACCCCTCCCTCCCCCACAAGGGGGGAGGGAGAAGTTCAATTGCTGCTGACCAGCGGACAGTTGTCGTCCTTGATCGGCCGGAACGCCTCGTCCGCCGGGACGGTGGCGCGCAGAACGTAATCGTCGCCCGGATATTTGGAATCCTCGGGCTTCTTCACCTCGAACAGATATGCGGGGTGGATCTTGCGGCCGTCGGCGCGGATGGTGCCCTTGCCGAACAGCGGATCGTCGGTCGGCATTTCCTTCATCTTGGCGACCACCTTGGCGCCGTCATGCGGATTGCCGCCNNTCGGCATTTCCTTCATCTTGGCGACGACCGCTTTGCCGTCGGCGGCGCTTTTGAGCGCGGCAACCGCCTTCAAGTAATGCGTGACCGCCGAGTAAACGCCGGCCTGCACCATGGTCGGGAACTTACCCGGCCGATCGACCTGCCAGCGTTTGGTGAAGGTACGGTTGGTGTCGTTCATGTCCCAGTACCAGGTTTCGGTCAGAGCCAGCCCCTGTGCGGTCTTCAACCCGAGCGCATTGACGTCGCTGATAAAGACGAGCAACCCGGCGAAGTGTTGCCCGCCTGCCGCGATGCCGAATTCGGCGCCCTGCTTAATGGCGTTGATGGTGTCGCCGCCGG
>PLTE01000310.1 GCA_003164375.1 Hyphomicrobiales bacterium
TGATGATCAATGTCATCGAGGCGGCGGCGCTCGCGGCAATCGAGCACCTGTTGCCCGCCGGCCATCAAAGCCTCGGCATCCACCTCGACGTCAGCCACACCGCAGCGACCCCGGTCGGCCTGCGCGTCGTCGCCACCGCCGAAGTCGTCCATGTCGAGGGCCGCACCGTCACCTTCCGCGTCGAGGCCCGCGACGATTTCGAACCGATCGGCGGCGGCACGCATCAGCGGGTCGTGGTCAGCGTCGAGCGCTTCGACGAGCGGGTGCAGCGCAAGGTGCGCCGTGAAACCTAGCGGCCTGCGGCTAAAACTTTGCACGCCGGAAGATGAGATCGTCGACGATGTGGTCGGACCATTGCCAGCCGAATTGCGCCATGATGGCGATGACCGCGGCAGCGCGTTTGTCTTCGAAGGATTCGATCTGCGCGTAACCGTAATTTTGTCCGAAGAGCGCTTTTGCGCCTTGCAGCACCTCAAGCTCGTAGCCTTCGACGTCGATCTTGATGACCAGCGGTTGGCCAGCGAAGGACAGCGTTTCGTCCAAGGTCACGACATCGATTTCGGTGTCGGTCTGTTGGCCTTGCGGCCGCGTTTCAACGACGCTGGTCAAGGCGTCGTAGCCTGGCGCGCCGAGCAACAGCGACGCCTTGTGATGCGTCGCGCCGACCGCCGTCTCATGGATTTCGACGCCGGTCACGCCGTTGCGCGCGATGTGATCGCGCAAGCGCCCGATCACCGCGCGATTGGGTTCGAAAGCGATCAGGCGTTCCGCCAAATGTTGCCGTCCGATGATGCAGGTGTAGAGGCCGAAATTGGCCCCGATATCGATGAAGGCCGCGGGTTTGAGTTCGCGGCAGGCTTGCAGCATCGCCGGAATTTGCAGCCATTCGAAACGCTGCAGGATCAGTTCATTGCCGATCACGTCGTGCGGCGCGACGCGGAACTCGGCGCCGAAATACCCGACGTCTTCGAGGTCGCGATCCGGACGCCAAAGCCGGCGCAGCCGATGCCAGCGCTTGCGAACGGAAACCGCATATTTCCAGTGCAGCGGCGGCCGGCGGCGACGCGCGATCGCGTTCACGCGCATCGCCTCGGCAGATCGGACGACATCAGCGCCGGCCGGCGAACCAGCCGACCCCGAACAGCACGATGGCGGCGACCGCCGCGGCCAGCGCATGCGTAGTGTGAATATGCGTCGAGCCTGCGGCGTAACCCGGCATGAAGCTCGGCAAAGAACCGGCCTGGACGAAATAATAGGTTCCGGCGGCGATAGCGCAAATAATGGCCAGAAGATAAGCGAGCATTTTCATCGGACGTCTTCCCCCCAATCACGCGGCATAGCGTTTTGCCGCCGCTCCGTTAGCATGACACCGCGAGCCTGGCGAGGACGATCAGACCGCCTCGGCACCATGCGCCGCTTCCCCGCTGGCAAGCGCGGCAAGGATCCGCTCGACCAGCGCGCGGGCGGACTGCGCGCTCAGCTCGACGGCGACACGGTCGCGACCGCCCTCGCCTTCATTGGTGAAATCGATCGCCAGCACATGATCGAGCGTCGAATGATAAGGATGGTCAAAATAGACGTTAGCGGTATCGATCCGCATCCAGCCCTTGCCGCCCTTGGCGCTGCCGACCAGAGCCGCTTTTTCGACGATGTAGGAGCACATGCGAACGAACCTCCTGTGGGTTGTCTTGAGTGCGCCGTTTTATTCGGCGGCAACGCTGGCGGCGGGCGCCGCGAGATGGCGATTGAGGAAAGCGAGCACCTTGTGCCACCCATCCATCGCCTGCTCCGGCCGATAGGCGTCGCGGGTGTTGTTGAAAAACGCATGCCCGGCGCCGTCGTAACGGTGGAATTCGTAAGTCTTGCCGAGCCGCTTGAGCACGGCCTCGGTGCGGTTGACCTGATCGGCGGTCGGATTGGCGTCGTCATTGCCGAAGATGCCCAACAGCGGACAGCCGAGTTTCGCGGTCAGATCGATCGGGGCAATGTGACGCTTTGCGTTGAGGTCGTTGGGATTGTCGACAATGACGTTGCCGCCCCAACAATCGACAATGGCGCCGAACCCGGACAACGTGCAGGCGGCAAGATAAGCGTGGCGCCCACCGGAGCAGAAGCCGATAACGCCGATTTTGCCGTTGGCATTGGCCTCGCCACGCAGATAAGCCATGGCGCCGGCAATGTCGCCTACGACTTGGGCGTCGGCGACGCCGCCCGCGGCGCGAACGCGCGCGCCGACGTCATCGGGACTGCCCGGACCTTCTCGGAAATAAAGGTGCGGCGAAATCGCCGCGAACCCGTGATGGGCGAACTTGCGCACCACTTCCATGATCCATTCGTCCCAGCCCGGCAAATGATGGATGACGACGATGCCGGGAAACCGTCCGGCACGCAGCGGACGCGCGTAATAGGCCTCGCCCTGGTCGTCATTGTAGCCGCGAAACGCCACCGTTTCCGCCTGCAGGCCCTGATAATAGCTCATCGCGAATTCCCTGTTCTAAGGCTATGCCGATCACTTCGGGCAGCGATAGAGCAGCGCTTTGTAGGTCATATCGCGGTCGACGAACTCCACGGTATTGTCGGGCATCGGCGTAAAGGTGATGTCGCCCATCAGCGGTCCGCCGGCAAACTTGCATTCGACATGCGCGAAGATGCTGTCGCCGGTCCGCTTCGTATCAAGGATTGTGCACACGCCGACATTGGAGACGATCTCTTGGGACGAGATCGTGACCTTGGCGACGGCAGGGTCGCTGCCGTCGCCCTTACAGGCGACGTTCTGGGTGTAACTGCCAGCGAGCGGAAACTCGTCCGTCGCAATAGCCGACCCCGACGTCAAGGCCGCGACGACCACGAGGGTAACGCATCCGGCGACCGGACGAATGAATCTGAACACGCGTCTCTCTGCCGTATTTTCTCGGCGCCGAACGGCACCAGAGTCGCTGCCCCGGTGGCAAAGTTTAGCGAAAATCGTGCCAGCGGCCAATATCGTCGCGACGATTTTCGTGGGATTTTAACGATAAAGCTTAGTGGGCGCGGAAACCGGTGCTGATGACCCGTACGCGCGCCGCGGACCATTGCTTGGGCTGCTCGGCGGCGCCGTGGTAAGCGGCGCGCGCGCAATCGACGTAGCCGTTATCGCTGAATTGGCCGTTTTGATTGTCAAACAGCAGTTGGCGGCAGAGACTACCCCTATCGGGGAAATACAGGATCGAACCGGTATAGATTTCGGCGTCGTCAGCCACCGCGGTTGCCGTCGCGTCGCGCTTTGCCGCCGCATAATCCTTGATGATGCCGACGCCGGCGCCGAGGCAGACCGCGAACCCAAGCACGACCCAAGCCTGGCGCCAGCCTTTGCCTGCGCGCCGGAGCTTTTTCGCCCGGCTAGCAAAACGGGTCATCGAGCGCAAGTTCCCATGTCAACGAGCACGATATACCACCGCACGAAGCTCGGCACGGCCGGGCGCCGGACTTGGCTAAGAGACCGCTAATCCCCCAACAGACGGGTCAATGAAGCCCCTTGCAAATGAAAAACGGCGGCGCCCGTGAGGACGCCGCCGCCGATGACCCGATAATCCAATGATCTTCAGTGCGCCGTGAGACCGGAGGAATCTTCCTCCACCACCGGCTCGGGAACGTCGACGGGTTTCGCCGTCGCCTCGTCCCACACGATCGCCTCGGGCATGCGGACCAGCGCATGCTTGAGCACCTCGTCCATGCGCGAAGCCGGGATGATATCGAGTCCGCTCTTAATGCTGTCGTTGATTTCGACAAGATCCTTCGCGTTCTCTTCCGGAATGACCACGGTCTTGATGCCGCCGCGGTGCGCAGCAAGGAGCTTCTCCTTCAGTCCGCCGATCGGCAGGACACGGCCGCGCAAGGTGATCTCGCCGGTCATGGCGACATCTCGGCGCACCGCAATTCCAGTCATGACCGAGACAATCGCGGTGACCATGGCAACGCCCGCGGACGGACCATCCTTCGGCGTCGCGCCCTCCGGCACGTGGACGTGGATGTCCCGCTTATCGAACGCCGGCGGCTCAATGCCGAAGGAGACCGCGCGCATGCGGACATAGGAGGCCGCCGCCGAAATCGATTCCTTCATGACATCGCGCAGATTGCCGGTCACGGTCATCTTGCCCTTGCCGGGCATCATGGCCGATTCGATGGTCAGCAGCTCGCCGCCGACATCGGTCCAAGCAAGACCGGTGACCACGCCGACCTGATCCTCGTCTTCGACTTCGCCGTAGCGGTACTTCGGCACGCCGAGATAATCGGGCAGCACTTTGTCGGTGACCTGAATCGACTGCTTTTTCGTGATCGTGAGTTCCTTCACCGCTTTGCGGATCAGGGTCGAGAGCTCACGCTCGAGATTGCGGACGCCGGCTTCGCGCGTGTAGCGACGAATCATTGTCAGCAAGGCCTCGTCGTCGATCGACCACTCCTTCGGCTCAAGGCCGTGCTTGACGATCGCGTGCGGGATGAGGTGCTTGCGCGCAATCTCGACTTTCTCGTCTTCGGTGTAGCCGGCGATTCGAATGATCTCCATGCGATCCATCAGCGGCGGCGGAATATTCAGCGTATTCGCCGTGGTGATGAACATCACGTTCGACAAATCGTAGTCGACCTCAAGATAGTGGTCGTTGAAGGCGTGATTCTGCTCCGGATCGAGCACCTCAAGCAGTGCCGACGACGGATCGCCGCGGAAATCGGCGCCCATCTTGTCGACCTCGTCGAGCAGAAACAGCGGGTTCGAGGTCTTCGCTTTGCGCATCGACTGGATGACCTTGCCCGGCATCGAGCCGATATAAGTCCGCCGATGGCCGCGAATCTCTGCCTCGTCG
>PLTE01000258.1 GCA_003164375.1 Hyphomicrobiales bacterium
CGACGCCAATTTCGTCCTGACCGGCAACGGCAATATCGTCGAGGTGCAGGCAACCGCCGAAAAGGTGCCGTTCTCAGAGGAGCAGTTCAGTGCGCTTCTTGGCCTCGCGCGCAAGGGCGTCAACAAGCTTGTCGATCTGCAAAAGATGGCGGTGATGTGAGTCGCAATTTGAGCAATGTTGCGCATCGCCACATTAGCGGCCGCCTTGTTATTGCCACGCATAATTCCGGCAAGCTTACCGAAATGCGCGACCTCCTTGCGCCCTACGGCATCAGCGCCATTTCAGCGGGTGAGCTTGGCTTGCCAGAACCGGACGAAACCGGGATGACGTTTTGCGACAATGCGGCCATCAAAGCGCTGGCGGCAGCCAAGGCGACGGGGTTGCCGGCCTTCGCCGACGATTCCGGCCTGGCGGTCGACGCGCTCGACGGCGCGCCAGGGATTCATTCGGCGCGCTGGGCCGGACCGGACAAGGATTTCCGTGGCGCCATGGCAAGGATCGATGAAAAGCTGCGCGCGCTTGACGCCACCACGCCGGAGCGGCGCAAAGCGCATTTCGTTTCCGCGCTTTGCGTTGCGTGGCCCGACGGCCATACCGAGGATTTCGAGGCCCGCGTCGATGGCGTATTGATCTGGCCGCCCCGCGGTGACCAAGGTTTTGGCTACGACCCGATGTTCCTGCCCGACGGCCATGACCGTACGTTCGGAGAAATGTCGAGCGTGGAAAAGCACGGCCTGCCGCCACCGGCGCGCAATCAGGCTGAGGGGTCCCCGGTCAGCCGCCCGGATTGCGCGCCTAATGAAAAAGTTGGAGCGCGGTCGGACGCAAAACCGGTACCCACTTTTGCTGACCGCGCTCCGGGCAAAGGTCTTTCGCACCGCGCCCGCGCCTTCCTAAAGCTCGCGGAGGCGTGCCTTGCTCCACAGTAACCCGGCCGATAGCGAGCAAGCGTTCGGTGTCTATATCCATTGGCCGTTTTGCCTGTCGAAATGTCCCTATTGCGACTTCAACAGCCATGTCCGCCACGCAGCGATCGACGAGCCGCGCTTTACCCGCGCTTTTGCCGCCGAAATCGCGGCGACCGCTGAGCGCGTGCCAGGCCGGACCGTCTCAACGATCTTTTTCGGCGGCGGCACCCCTTCGCTGATGCAGCCGGCGACGATCGCGGCCGTACTCGATGCCGTCGCGCGCCATTGGCGGATCGCGCCGGATGCCGAGATCACGCTGGAAGCCAATCCGACCAGCGTTGAGGCGACGCGGTTTCGCGGCTATCGCACGGCGGGCGTCAACCGGGTGTCGCTCGGCGTGCAGGCGCTTGACGACCGGGTGCTGGCCGAGCTTGGCCGCCTGCATACGGCGCGCGAAGCGCTCGATGCCGTGGCGATCGCCCGCAATGTGTTCGACCGCTATTCGTTCGACCTCATCTATACCAGGTCAGGTCAGAATCCTGATGACTGGGCGCGCGAATTGCGCCTGGCGCTTAACGAAGCCGGCGAGCATCTGTCGCTCTATCAGCTGACCGTCGAACCGGAGACGCCGTTTGCGGCGCTCCATGCCGCCGGCAAATTGCGGCTGCCCGACGAGGACACCGCGCGCGCGCTCTATGACACCACCCAGGAGATCTGCGCGGCGCACGGGCTACCGGCCTACGAGGTCTCCAATCATGCGCGGCCCGGCGGCGAGTGCCGGCATAATCTCGTTTATTGGCGAGCCCAGGAATATGCCGGGATCGGACCGGGCGCGCATGGTCGGCTCGATATCGATGGCCAACGCCATGCTGTTGCAACGGAAAAGCGCCCGGAGGCTTGGCTCGCCAGCGTCGAGGCTTCCGGCCACGGTGTGGTCGCCGACGACGTACTCACGCGGGAGGAACGGTCCGACGAATTCTTGCTGATGGGGCTGCGGCTCGGCGAAGGCATCGAAATTGCGCGCTATCAGGCGATTGCCGGCCGCCCGCTCGATCCGGCGCGGATCGCCACTTTGCATCAACATGGTCTGATCGAAACCACGCCCAACGGGCGGCTGCGGGTCACCTTACCCGGCTTTCCGGTGCTCGACGCTGTCGTCGCCGATCTCGCCGCATAGCTGCTGAGACCCAAAAAATAATAAGCTAGCTTATCTTTAGTAGGGCGCCATGCAATCCGTGGCTGTGACGTCTTAAATAGGTCGTCCAGATAGAGTGGCCAGGTGTTCGAGGCTCAGAAAATCTATAAGGTAGCTTACCATTATGGCAACTGTCTGGTTCTAAGATTAGCTGTCTTTCGGGGATTTCTTCGATCAAGGTCGATTTTCAGGGGATTTACTAAGTTAGCTTATATTCCTGACGCTCCGCCAAAGCTTTTCGGCGCCGCCGAGATTATCTGCGGCCCCGCGGCGGCGACACGCAGCACTGCGAGCCCTCGCTCATTGGTGCCGTCGGCGCGAAAGCGGAATAGCCCGTCGATACCGGAAAATCCCGAAGGATTGGTCAGGATTTGCGGTGAAAAGCGCTGCGCGCCTTGGGTTTTGACCAGAGCGGCGATGAGGGCCACCGCGTCATAAGCCAGCGTCGCGGTCCGCACCGGGTCCTGCTTGTAGCGCTCGCGATAACGCGCCGCGAAGCTCTTATAGCCCACGCCATCCGGCGCCGCGAACCAGCCGCCGTCGAGCGCCGGCGCGGCATAAATGCGCGGGTCGTCCCACAACCCGGTGCCGAGCAATTGCAGTCGCTTGGGATTGACGCCGGCCCCAACGATGGCCTGCACAACGTCCGGCACCGCATCGCCGCCGTCCGGAATGAACAGCGCGTCGGCGCGGCTCGAACCCTGGGCGACGTTGCGAATCGGGACTGCCATGGCGGCCTTGTCGTGCGGATAGCGCTCAAGCGCGACGATCTGGCCGTTGTGCCGCGTCACGGCCTGTTTGAACGCCGCTTCGACCACAGTGCCGTATGGATTATCCGGAATCAAAGCAGCAAAGGAGTGTTTTCCGGTCGAGGTGGCGTATTGCACGATGCGCTCGACATCGGACTCCGGCAGGAAGCTGAGCAGATAGACGCCGTTCGACGCGACATTGGCGTCGGTCGAAAAGGCGATCACCGGCACATTGCGGGCATGCGCCACCTGGCCGACGAAACTGACCGATTGCGCGAACAGCGGCCCCAAAATGATCTCCGCGCCGTCGTCGAGCGCCTGCTGTGCGCCGATCCGCGCCGCTTCCGCGGCCCCGCCGTCGTCCTTGACCAAAAGCTGGAGGTTCGGGGCATTGAATTCGGCGAGCGCCATCTCGGCGGCATTGCGCATCGCCAACCCGGCAACGCCGGCGTTGCCGGGCGCCGACATCGGCAGGATAAGCGCCGCTTTGACGCTCCCGGCGCCGATGGTGGCGGCTTGCGGTGCCTGTGGACTCTGCTGCGGCGGCGCCGAGGACAGATATTGCGAATTGCCGGAGCAGCCGGTCAATAGCGTGCCCGCAGTGGCG
>PLTE01000317.1 GCA_003164375.1 Hyphomicrobiales bacterium
GGTGCCAACTGGCGCAGCGTGGCACTCGTGGAAAAGAAACTGCCGTTGCTGATCGACAATTTCGGCGGCTGGCTGAACACGCCGGATTACTTCTTCTACTGGACCTATCTGAAGGGCAGCCTGTTCAACGCCTCGAACTACGACAACCCCGAGATGGCGGACCTGGTCGGCAAGACATTGAACATGGCGGAAACCGATCCCGCGTATGCGCCGATGATCGAGCGGATGATCGCCATCGCGTTCGACGACGTGCCGCGCATTCCGCTGTGGCAGCCGACGCTGAACTCGGCGATGGTGCCGAAACTGCAAGGCTACAGCTTCTGGTTCCACCGTCAGGTGGATGCGCGCACCTACAAGCTGGCCTGAGCGCACATGGGCGCGCAGGGCAAGCTGGTGCTGATCCTGCGGCGGCTAAGCCAGGCCGTGCCGGCGCTGATCGGCATCATCATCGTCACGTTCCTGCTGACCCATGCGCTGCCCGGCGACCCGGCCGCATATTTCGCCGGGCCCGCCGCGACGCCCGACACGATCGCCGAGATCCGGCACAATCTAGGGCTGGATCGCAGCCTGCCGGTGCAGTTCATGGTCTATGTGGAGAACCTGGCGCGCGGCGATTTCGGCCAGTCGATCTCCACCGGCCAATCGGTGGGTCACGAGCTGGTGACGCGCTTGCCCGCCTCGCTGGAACTAACGCTGCTGGCGCTGTTCATTTCGACAGCGATCGCGGTGCCGCTGGGTATCCTGGCGGCGACGCGGCCGGACAGTTGGATCGATCATCTGTGCCGGTTCATTGTTACGGCGGGCGTGTCGCTGCCGACGTTCTTCACCGGCCTCGCGCTGGTCTATGTGTTCTACTATCTGCTCGGCTGGGCGCCGGCGCCGCTCGGCCGGCTCGACGTATTCTTCATCCCGCCGCCGCAGATCACCGGCTTTTATCTGATCGATAGTCTGCTCGCCGGCGATCTGGAGACATTCTGGGCGAGCCTCAAGCAGCTCATTTTGCCGGCGCTCACGCTTGCCATTTTCTCGCTCGCCCCGATCGCGCGCATGACGCGGGCCTCGATGCTGGCGGTGCTGTCGTCGGATTTCGTGCGCACCGCGCGCGCCTCTGGCCTGTCCGCCTATACCGTGATCATCACTTATGCGTTCCGCAACGCCATGCTGCCGGTGATCACCACCCTCGGCATGGTGTTCTCGTTCCTGCTCGGCGCCAATGTGCTGGTCGAGAAAGTGTTCGCTTGGCCCGGCATCGGCTCGTACGCGGTGGAGGCCCTGCTCGCCTCCGACTTCGCGCCGGTGCAAAGCTTCGTGCTCACCATGGCGGTGATGTATGTGGCGCTCAATCTTTTGATCGACGTGCTCTATGGCGTGGTCGATCCGCGCGTGAGGCTCGACGCATGACCGACATCGCAGCGACGCCACGGGCCGAGGGCGGCTTGACCGCCTTGCTTCGCCATTCGCGCTACGTCTTGGGCGAGAACCCGGTTACCGGCTTCGCCTTCGGACTGTTCGTCCTGATCGTGCTGGCCGCACTGTTCGGCCCGCACATCGTGCCCTACGATCCGCTGGCGAGCGACACCACGGCGGCGCTGCAGGCGCCGAGCACACGTCATTGGTTCGGCACCGACCAGCTCGGCCGCGACGTGTTCAGCCGGGTCGTGGTCGCCACCAGGCTCGATTTCTTCATCGCGGTCGCCTCGGTCGCGCTGGTGTTCCTGATGGGCGGCCTTGCCGGCGTCGCCGCCGGATTCTTCGGCGGCTGGACCGATCGCATCGTCGGCCGCATCGCCGACACCATCATGGCGTTTCCGCTGTTCGTGCNNGAACATCGTCATCGCCACCGCGATCGTGAATTTTCCGCTCTATGCCCGCATCGCCCGCGCCGAAGCCAATATCCGCCGCGATGCCGGCTTCGTCGAGGCGGCGCGGCTTTCCGGCAATTCCGACTGGCGCATTCTCACGTTCCAGATCCTGCCCAATGTGTTTCCCATTCTCGTGGTGCAGATGTCGCTCACCATGGGCTACGCCATCCTCAATGCCGCGGGCCTATCCTTCATCGGGCTTGGCGTGCGGCCGCCGACGCCGGAATGGGGAATCATGGTGGCGGAAGGCGCAGCCTTCATGGTGTCGGGCGAATGGTGGAACGCGTTCTTTCCCGGCTTAGCTTTGATGGTCGCGGTGTTCTGCTTCAACCTGCTTGGCGACGGTCTGCGCGACATGGTCGATCCGAGACGACGCACGTGAGGCGATGAAGATGAGGTGGCGTAGATGAGGTGGCGAACATGACGGCCGCACCCGCCCTTGCCGTCGAGGGCTTAAGCGTCGAATTCCGCACCCGCGGCGGCATCGTGCGCGCGCTGGATAATGTGAATTTCAGCGTCGACAAAGGTGAGACCATCGCGCTGGTCGGCGAATCGGGATCGGGCAAGTCGGTCACCGCTTACGCCATCATGGGCATCCTCGATCCGGCCGGCCGCATTTCCGGCGGCAGCGCCGTGCTGGGCGGCCTCGATCTGTTGTCGGCCTCGCCGAGCCAGCTTGCCGAGGTGCGCGGCCGCGAGATCGCGATGATCTTTCAGAACCCGCGCACAGCCCTCAACCCGATCCGCACCGTGGGCCGCCAGATCGCCGACGTTCTCATCCGCCACGGCAACGTGCCGCGCCGCGAGGCGCCGGCCGCGGCGGTGGAGATGCTGCGCTCGGTCGGCATCACCGATCCGTCGCGGCGCGCCAAGGCCTACCCGTTCGAAATGTCCGGCGGCATGTGCCAGCGCGTCATGATCGCGATTGCGCTGGCGGCCAAGCCGTCGTTGCTCATTGCCGACGAACCGACCACCGGCCTCGACGTCACCACGCAAGCCGTGATCATGGATCTGGTCAACGATCTCGCCAAGGAGCTCGGCATGGCGACGATCTTCATCACCCACGACCTGGCGCTGGCCGGCCAGCGCTCGTCGCGCATCGTCGTCATGCATGCAGGCCACGTCGTCGAGAATGCGCCGACCGACGAATTATTCGCGCATCCTCGGCACCCCTACACGGCGGAGCTGATCGCGGCGACCCCGGATTCGGCGGCAAGCCTCGATGAGCTCGCGTCGATTCCGGGCTCCTTACCCGATCTGCGCCGCACCGATCTGCCGCCGTGCCGCTACTCGGAACGCTGTCCGCGCAAGCTCGACATCTGCTCCCAACCGCTGCCGCATCAGACGCTCGGCGCGGACCATGTCGTCGCCTGCTGGAATCCCCTGCCCGACGCGTCGGCAGCCAAGCCAATGCTCAGCGTAGCGACCGAGAGTGCCGCATGACCGTGCTGCTCGACGTTGCCGAATTCTCCAAACAATTTCCGGCCGGCGGCGTGCCGGGACCGTGGGCGCGGCTGAGGCGGCGTTTCTCCGGAGGGCCTGAGAAACTTTCGAAAGTCTATGCCGTCGACGACGTCAGCTTTGTCATCAACAAAGGCGAAACGGTTGGCCTCGTCGGCGAATCCGGTTGCGGCAAGTCCACTTTGGTGCGCGCGCTCACGCGGCTGATCGATTCGACCGACGGCAGCGTCAAGCTCGGCAGCCGCGAATTATCGCTCACGCCGGCGCACGAATTCGCCAGCGATCCGGATCGCGCCCGCATCCAAATGGTGTTTCAGGACGCCGGCGACAGCGTCAATCCGCGTTTCACCGGTTTCGACGCCATCGCCGATCCGCTGCGGCGCTTGCGCCATCTGCGCGGCAAGGCGCTCAAAGATCGCGTCGAAGCCGTGGCGACCCAGTGCGGGCTCCCGTTGCAATTATTGACGCGATTTCCGCATCAATTGTCCGGCGGCCAGCGCGCCCGCGTCGGCATCGCCCGCGCCATTGCGGTCGAGCCCGAGCTGTTGGTGCTCGACGAGCCGACCGCGGCGCTCGACGTGTCGGTCCAGGTCGTCATTCTTCAGCTGCTGCAGCAGCTCAAGAAAGAATTCGGCATGAGCTACCTATTCGTGTCGCACGATCTGTCCGTGGTGCGGCTGTTATGCGACCGGGTGCTGGTGATGTATCTCGGCAAGATCGTGGAATCAGGACCCGCGCTCGACGTATTCGAACATCCCCTGCATCCTTATACCCAGGCGCTGGTCGCGGCGGTGCCGCGGTTCGGCGATCACCATGCCGAGCGTTTGCGGCTGACCGGCGAGCCGCGCAGCCCGATCGATCCGGATCCGAATGTGTGCCGCTTCTATGGCCGCTGTTCACGCGGCACCGATGCCTGTAAAACCACGATGCCTGTGCTGCGCCACTTCGGCGAGCGCCAGGTCGCCTGTCATTTCGCCGAGGAATTCTTGCCGCAGCCGAAAATCGCATCATGAAGCGCAAAGCCAAGGTAACAGCCAAAGCGAAACCCAAGGTCAAAGCCGGCCCTACCCGCGCCAAAGCCGTCGCCAAAAAGACCGTGACGGCCAAACCGCGTCCGGCGGCGGCGGCGCAGCCCGACGCCGTCGATATGCTGATCGCGGCGAGCACCGAGACTCTCAAGCTTCCCCTCGACCCGTCCTGGCACGGCGGCGTCAAATTCAATCTGCAACTGATCCTGCGTCTTGGCGCCGTGGTCGATGAATTTCCGTTGCCCGACGATGCCGAGCCTGCTCCCATCTTCCGAGCTTGAGTTGTTGTATGCTTGACACGCCAGCGACCGACATTGCCCCGGCAACCGCTACCGCCATCGCGACCGCGGTGGCTGCCGGCCGCGTCACCGCGCAGAGCGCCGTCGAAACGGCGCTGGCGCGGATTCGCGAGCGCGACCCTTTACTCAATTCCTTCACCGCGGTCACCGAGCAGCGCGCGCTGTCGCGTGCGGCAGCGATCGACGAGGCGCGCGCCCGCGGAAAAAAGCTTGGTCCGCTGGCCGGCGTGCCGTTCGCGGTCAAGAACCTGTTCGATGTCGCGGGGCTGACCACCGTCGCTGGCTCGAAGATCAACCGCGACAATCCGCCCGCGGCCCGCGATGCAACATTGATCGAACGGCTCGAAGCGGCCGGCGCGATCCTTCTCGGCGCGCTCAACATGGGCGAATACGCCTACGATTTCACCGGCGAGAACATTCACGACGGCCCGTCGCGCAATCCGCATGATCTCAAGCGCATGACCGGCGGCTCCTCCGGCGGCTCCGGCGGCGCGGTCGGCGGCGGTCTGGTGCCGTTTGCGCTCGGCTCCGACACCAACGGCTCGATCCGGGTGCC
>PLTE01000341.1 GCA_003164375.1 Hyphomicrobiales bacterium
CTGGCCGAGCGGCCCGGTGGTGGTTTCGACGCCGGGCGTGTGGCCGTGCTCGGGATGGCCGGGCGTGAGCGAGCCGAGCTGGCGAAAACGCTTGATTTCTTCGATCGTCATCTTCTCGAAGCCGAGAAGATAAAACAGCGCATAGAGCAGCATCGAGCCGTGGCCGGCGGAGAGTACGAAACGGTCGCGGTCGGGCCACGCCGGATCCGCCGGGTCGAATTTGAGGAAGCGGGTGAACAGCACGGTGGCGATGTCGGCTGCACCCATCGGCAGGCCGGGGTGCCCCGAATTCGCTTTTTCGACCGCGTCCATCGCCAGCGCACGGACGGCATTGGCCATATTGTTGTGGGCCATATTCTTGTCGGCCAGATCGTCGCGCGAGGCCGCAATCGTGCCGGCGGTGGGAAAATCGGAAGCCTGGGCGAGAGCTGCGCTCGCCGCGGCAAGACGGTTCGGCTTCGTCATGGAACCTGCACTCGGACTTGCACTGGGACTGCGGGGACTGCCAATCGCGGCGCCAATGCCAAGTTTGCCCAAATGTGTCCAAGTGTGCCGCGGTCACGGGAACAGGCGGCGCACAGATAACATGCGAGCCATCTTAGTCAATTCCGCAGGCCTCGGCGCGTAACGTCATGCACAGGCCGCTGCGCCGGGCGTTGACGCTTTCCCGCGATACGACGTAAGCTTCCAGCGATAAATGATTGCCGTCGCACAATTTTCCCCTGCTGTGCGACACCTCGGAGAAGGCCGCGAGCGCTGGCCACACAGGATCGCCGCTAGCGGAACGCCAAATGAGCGACGCCGATTCGATCGACCACGCCCAGCGCCGGCTTGCGCTCGCGCTCGATGCTTTGGAGGCGGCGACCGAGCGGCGTCGCGAGGCCGACCGCAGCGAGGCCTCGCTCGCCAGCCAGGTCCACGCACTCGGCAGCGATCGCGCGCAGCTCGCCAGCGAGCTCGATGAAGCAACCGCGCGCGCCCGGGCGCTGGAAGCCGCGAGCGGCGAAGTCGCGCAACGGATCGATCAGGCCATCGCAACGATCCGCGGTGTTTTGGATTTTGGCGATTAAGCGACGGAGGCTTGCGAGCGATGTCTCAGATTAGCGTCACCATCAACGGCCGCCAGTTTCGGATGGCCTGCGAGGACGGCCAGGAGGCTCATCTGTTGGAACTGGCGCGCGATCTCGATGGCCGCATCAGCGGGCTGCGCACGAAATTCGGCGAGATCGGCGATACCAGGCTCACGGTGATGGCGGCGCTCACGGTGGCCGACGAACTCGCCGAAGCTTCGCTCCGGGTCAAGCGACTGGAGGAGGAACTCGCAGCCTTGCAGGACGCCCGCGTGACCGCGTCGGATCGCAGCAAAGCCAGCCAAGCCTCGGTTGCCGCAGCGTTCTCGGCTGCGGCCGAGCGCATCGAGGACATCACCAAGAAGCTCAATCAGTCGATCGGTCCGGGTGGGGTGGCGCTGGGGTGATGGCGCGGCGCGCAGATCGAGACTACATTAGCCTCGCGGGGCTGCCTGGTGCGTAAGAGACTTATTTCCGGGGCCTTACGATCCTCAAGGGAGCTGTCCCTGGCCGAGCTCGTGGGTTCGGTTATATGGCGCCCACCTACTTATGTAGGTTCCCGGGATCGCGCTCTTACGGCCAAGGCGGCTCCGCACTTCCCACCATGAATGAATCCGTGAAAACACCCGCCAGCAGTGAAGATTCCAAGGCGACGTTGCGCCGCGAGGCGATGGCGCGCCGCGATGCGCTGCCGGCGGACTCCCGTCAGGCGGCGGCCGAGGCGATTGCCGCGCGCAAATTCCCGCTCGCCATCACTCCCGGCACGATCGTCTCCAGCTTCATGCCGTTCAAAAGCGAGATCAATACGCTGCCGCTGATGAAGAAGCTTGCGGATGCGGGCGCGACGCTGGCGCTGCCCGTCGTCACCGGCCACGGTCAGCCCCTGATCATGCGCTCCTGGGCCTGGGACGAGCCGCTGGCTGCGGGCGTGTGGGGTTTACGCGAGCCGAACCCTGAAGCTCCTGAAGTGGAACCGGATATTGTGCTGGTGCCGCTGTTGGCGTTCGACCGCGCCGGTAACCGCATCGGCTACGGCGCCGGCTATTACGATCTCACCATCGCTCGGTTGCGCGCGCGCAAGCCGGTTACCGCGATCGGGCTCGGGTTTGCCGCCCAGGAGGTTTCCACCGTGCCTTCGACGCCCCGCGACGAGCGGCTCGATCTCATGCTAACCGAGCGTGAGGTGATCGAGATTAGAGGCAACGCCTGAAGGTCCGTTGAGCATGCGCATTCTCTTCGTCGGCGATGTTGTCGGCCGCAGCGGGCGTAGCGTTCTCTATGAGCGCGTGCCAAAGCTCATTCGCGAATGGAAGCTCGATCTGGTCGTCGCCAACGGCGAGAATTCGGCCGGCGGTTTCGGCATCAGCGAAGCGATCTATCGCGAACTCATCGATGCCGGCGTCGACGCGGTCACGCTCGGCAATCATGCCTGGGACCAGAAAGAGGCGCTGGTCTTCATCGAGCGCGCGCCGCGCCTCATTCGGCCGATCAATTTTCCGCCCGGCACGCCGGGCCGTGGCTCAGCCATGGTCGAGGCCAAGAACGGCGCGCGCGCTCTTGTCATCAACGCCATGGGCCGCATTTTCATGGACCCGCTCGACGATCCCTTCGCCGCGATCGAGCGCGAGCTTGCGGCCTGTCCGTTGGGCAGCGGCGCCGACGCCATCGTGGTCGATTTTCATGGCGAGGCGACCAGCGAGAAGCAGGCGATGGGCTTGTTCTGCGACGGCCGCGCCAGCCTCGTCGTCGGCACCCACACCCATGTGCCGACCGCCGACCACCGTGTGCTGCCGGGCGGCACGGCGTTTGTCAGCGATGTCGGCATGTGCGGCGATTTCGATTCGGTGATCGGCATGGCCAAGGAAGAACCGCTGCAACGCTTTGTCCGAAAAATTTCCTCGGCGCGCTTTGAGCCGGCGTCAGGCCCGGCGACGCTGTGCGCCATCGCGGTTGAGACCGAGCCGAACGGGCTTGCGGCGCGGGTTGCCGCGGTGCGGCTTGGCGGTTCGCTGGAGCAGGCGAGGCCGGCATTTTGGCAATAGCCAGTGTTTTGGCAATAGACGCTGCGCGCTGGCGAGACTGCCGGCCATACGTTCTCGCGGTCGCCCTTTATCTGTGCTCGCGCCTCGTCGTGCTATTGGCGATCTGGTTTGCCGGCAATTATCTGCCGCTGTGGAAAAGCGATCTCTGGCAGTCCGGCGCGCATTGGTACGACCATCTGCTGCGCTGGGATTCGGAATGGTACACCGGCATTGTCGAGCACGGTTATCACTACGATGGCGATCCGAATGAATTGCAGCCGGTGGTGTTTTATCCGCTCTATCCGTTGCTGTCGCGGGCGGTCGCCTGGATTACCGGGATTGGCTCGCCGCTTGCTCTCCTGATCGTCGCCAATGTCTCGGCCGTTCTCGCGATGCTGTTGCTGTGCAAGCTAGCGCGGCGGTCTTTCGGCGACGACGTCGCGGTGCTGTCGGTCGCGCTGTTGAGCTTTTATCCCGGATCGCTGTTCCTGTCGGCAGGTTATACCGAGCCGCTGGCGCTCTTGTTGATCTTAAGCTGTTTTGCATTCCTTAATGACCGTCGTTATCTGTTCGCTTCGGTGACCGCCGGCTTGGCGCTGGTAACCCGCTCGGTGGGAATAGCGCTGATGCCGGCGCTGTTGTGGGAGCTGTGGTTCAAATTCCGAACCGATCGCGGCCGATTGCTGTTGTACGCAATCGCCTGCATGGCGATCGCGAGCGCGGGCCTTGCGATTTACATGGTCTATCTCGGCGTGGCGTTCGGTCATCCGCTCGCCTTTGCCGATGCGCAGGCGGCGTTTCACGGCGAAACTTCGCTCGGCGGCAGGCTCGTCGCGGCGCTCACCTTGCAGCCGTTCTTGCACCTGCGTTTCGATGACCTCTCGCCGGCGGGATTGGACCAATGGTTCTTCATCCTGTTGCTGGTGCTGACGCTCGCCGCGTCGCGCCGACTTCCCGGCGCGCAGGTCCTGTTTGGTCTCGGCGCATTGCTGGTGCCCTATCTTACGCTGAGCGGCGGGCCCGCCGGGTTCACCTCGATGACGCGGTTCGGCGTGCTGGCGTTTCCGGCCTTCATCATGCTCGCCAATGTGTGCCGCTCCTTGCCGTGGCTGGGCCTGGCTGTCATCGGCCTGTTCGCCGCCATGCTGGGGCTGCATTCGGCGCTGTTCGCGCAATGGTATTGGGTCGGCTGAGCGGGTTACGGGCGCGCGGTTCTCTTGAACTGCGCCGCACGCCGCCTTTATAACCAGCCGCGAAACGCCGATTTGGGACCAGCCGATTTGGGACCAGCCGATTTAGGACACAGTAGCATGGCCGGACATTCACAATTCAAGAACATCATGCACCGCAAGGG
>PLTE01000087.1 GCA_003164375.1 Hyphomicrobiales bacterium
CAGGTTGATGAAGTCGAGATAGAGCGACAGCGCGCCCATCACCGCCTTACGGCCGGCGATGGTGCCGTCGTCCATCGGCGAATACATCTCCTTGATCCGCTGCGTGTCGTAGGCGGTCAGCCCGACGAAGATCAGCACGCCGATCACCGAGATCGCCCAATCGAGCCCGGTCGAATGCAGGAACATGTTGACGAGGCTGGCGATGATGATTCCGATCAGGCCCATGATCAGGAACGAGCCGACGCCGGTCAGATCGCGTTGCGTGGTGTAGCCGTACAGGCTCATCGCGCCGAACGTCGCCGCCGAGATGAAGAACACCCGGGTGATCGAGGTGCCGGTGTAGACCAGAAAGATCGACGCCAGCGACAGACCAAGGAGCCCGGCATAGACGAAGAACAGCATCAGCGCGGTTCCGGCCGATAGCCGGTTGATGCCAAAGCTCAAGGCGAAGACGAGGCCGAGCGGCGCCAGGACCAGGACCCACATCAGCGGGCTCTGGAAAATGGCGTGGCCGAAGGATGTCAGCACCAGTCCGCCGCTGGTCTGGGTGACGGCGGCCGAGAATGCGAACCAGGCGACCAGCCCGGTCAGCGCCACGCCTGCGGTCATATAGTTGTAGACGCGGATCATGTGCGCGCGCAGACCCGCATCGATCGCGACCTGGTCGGTACGGTAGCCGGACCTGGCGGTTGCGAAATTCCGATCGAAGTCGGACATGGAATTACCCCTGGGTTGGCCCGGCGCTTTGCCGGGATGGCATTCGGTGAACGCCAAAAGACTGAGTGGCGGGAATCTAGTGCGAAAGCTTGGCGCGCGCCAGATGGCTGCGACACCATATTTCGCCAGTGTTTTCAAGTGTTACAAACCGTTCATAGTGTTTAACGGTGGCGCTTCGCCACCGCGAACGGGTCCCCATCAGAGATTTCGCAGCACCTCGGCGGGCTTGCGTCCGAGCGCCGAGAAAGTGCCGGCAAGGCCTAACACCACAGTCACCAAAAGCGCCGCGGTGGCGGTCGCCACGGCGGAGCCTGCCACCCAGACGAAGGGAAAATCCATTACCCGGGTGACCACGAGACCGGCGGCGAGCGAGCCCGCTGCGACGGCGAACACCACCGTCGCAAAGCCGATCAGAAGATATTCAATGGCATAGGCCGCGGTGAGCTGCGCGCGCGTGGCGCCCAGCGTCTTGAGCACCACGGCGTCATAGACCCGGTAGCGCTGGCCGGCGGCAAGCGCCCCGCCGAGCACCAGCGCCGCAGCGACGAGCGTGATCGCGCTGGCGCCGCGCAGGCCCAGCACGAGCTTGCTCACCAGCGCGTCGACCGCATCGAGCGCGTCCTTGACTCGCACCGCGGTGACCGTCGGATAAGCCTCGGCCAGCGCCTTGATGACGGCGGTTTCCTCAAGCGTCGTGCCGCCGTCGGCAAAGGTCAGCGTGGCGATATCGCTGTGCGGCGCGCCGTCGAAGGTGCCGGGCGAGAACACCAGCACGAAATTGATGCCGAGATTTTCCCAGTCGACGGCGCGCAGATTGGCGATCCGCGCCGTCACGCTGCGGCCGAGCACGTTGACGGTGATGCTGTCGCCGATCTTGAGATCGAGATCGGCTGCGGTCCGGCTCTCCAGCGAAACCAGCGCAGCGCCGGAATAGTCGGCGCTCCACCATTGCCCGGCGACGATGCGCGATCCGGCCGGCACCGTGTTGGCGAAAGTGATGCCGCGGTCGCCGCGCAGCACCCAACGCGAACCGGGCGCGGCTTTGAGATCGTCGGCGGCGATGCCATTGGCCGAAACGATGCGCCCGCGCAGCATCGGTACGCGCTCAAGTTTCGAACCCGGCGCGTTCTGGCGCATGAACGCGTCGAAACCGCCGGCGTCAGCCGCTGGAATATCGAGGAAGAAGAACGACGGCGCATGTTCCGGCAGCGCGGCGGCGAATTCGCGATGCAAATTGCCGTCGATCTCGACCACGGTGACAAGGAGCGCGAGGCCTAAGCCCAGCGACAGCATGACACTCGGGGTGAGCGCGCCGGCGCGGTGAATATTGGCGATGGCCAAGCGCAGGATGGTCGAGCGCTGGCGCGGCACATGCCGGGCGACCCACATCGTGCCCATCGCCACCAGCCGCAGCAGCAGAAAAACCATAGCCGCGGCGACGACAAAAAACGCAGCGACCCGGCGGTCGTAGGTGGTGAAGATCGCCAGCGCCGCCAGAGCGGCAACGATCGCTGCCGCGGCGACGACGTAACGTAGCCGCGGCCAGCGCCGCTCCGCCGCGATCTGATCGCGAAACAACATCGACACTGAAATATCGTGCGCGCGTCCAAGCGGCCATAGCGCGAAGGCAAGCGCAGTGAGCAAGCCATAAGCGATGGCCAAAACCAGCACGCCCGGAAACAGCGCCGGCGCCACCGGCAGCGGAATGATCGCGCCGAAGCCAAAGGCGACCGCGAACGGCAGCGCGGCGCCGAGAGCCGCTCCGATAAAAGTGGCGACCAGCGCCACCAGCACGACCTCGGTGCAATAGACCGCGAACACGCCGCCACCGGTCGAGCCGAGCGCCTTCATGGTGCCGATGACGTCGCGCTTGCGGGCGAGGTGGCTTGCGACCGCATTGGCGACGCCGACGCCGCCGACCAGCAGCGTGGTTAAGCCGACCAAAGTGAGGAATTGGGTGAAGCGCTCGACGCTGCGTTCGAGCTGCGGCGAGGCCTTGCTGCGGGTGCGGATTTCCCAACCGGCGTCCGGAAACTGCGCCTCGGCTTGTTTTTGCAGCGCGTCGAGCGCGCCGTCGCTGGCGTCGGACAGCGGCAAACGCAGGCGGTATTGCCAGCGCACCAGGCTGCCGGGCTGCAGCAGCCCCGTGGCGCGAAGCGCCGCTTCGCTGATCAACAAGCGCGGTCCGAGCCCGATGCCGCCGTTAAGCTTGTCCGGTTCGCCGTTGAGTGCCGCGCGCAGCTCGATCGCGGCGCTGCCAAGCGTGACGCGGTCGCCGGTTTTCAGATCGAGCCGCGTCAACAGTGCCGGATCGACCGCCGCGCCGAAGACGCCGCCGTGTTGTGCGAGCAATCCGGCAAGCGGCATCGCGGGATCGGTCGCGACCGTGCCGAACAATGGATAATTCTCATCGACCGCCTTGAGCTCGACCAGGCTTGAGCGGCCGTCGGCGGTTCTCGCCATCGCTCGCAATGTAGCGGCGACGGAGACTTCGCCATGCGCAGCGAAGAACGCGCGCTCGGCCGCGCTCGCCTCGCGTTGAATAAGCGAAAAGGCAATGTCGCCGCCCAGGATCACCCGGCCGGCGCCGGCAATGCCGTCGTTGAGACTCGCAGCCAGCGAGCCGACGCCGGCAATGGCCATGACGCCGAGCGCGATGCAAGCGACAAAGACGCCGAAGCCGCGCCAGCCGCCGCGCAATTCGCGCCACGCAAAGCGAAACGCAAAGTGAAGCACGAAGCGTAACGTCATCAGCCCGCTTGGCTTGGCGGCAGGCGCCAGCATCATGTGGCCTCGCTGGACGAAGCGGCGGGCATGACGCGGGCGAGGAGAAAATGCGTCGGCACGAACGCGAACAGCGGCAATCCGACGATCAGCCCGACGAACCAGACCACACCGGGCACCAAAGTCTGCGGCGCATGATCGCTGGTGCCGTAAACATAGTTGATGTTGACCGGCGTTAGCCCCGGATGCGGCGTCGGCGGCGGCATTAGGAAGAAGCAAACGAGTAGCAGCGCCCAGGCAAGTCCGGTCCATGCCGGCAAAGCGCGGCGGTCATAGCCGGTCTTTAAGACCAGATAGAGCAACAGAAACGGCAGCCAGCCATGAAACAGCGACAGCAGCCGCAAGAACAAGGAGCGCTCGGCGTCGAACATGTAATCGGTCATGCCGGTAAGCGAGACGCCCACCGCATTGCCAAGAAAATCGGCCACCCAAATGCTCTGCGGCAACAGAATGCCGACCGCGCACATCGAGATCAAGAGCGCGTGCTCCGACCAGATCGCGATCAAGGTGACAAGCAAGGCGACGTCGCAAAAATACAGAAAATTCGTCGGCCCGTAATAAAGCCAATAGACCGGAACCAGCACCGCCATGAACGCCGTGTAGGCGAGCTTGAGGCCCAGCGGGATGCGCGGCGGGATCTCTGAGGCTTGCGTCATGATGTGGGCGTCGCGATCGGTGTTGCGGTTTTCCGGCTCTCGATCTGCCCCGAGCGCATATGCAGCACGCGATCGCAGCGCGCGGCGAGCGCGCTATCGTGCGTCACCAGAACCAGCGTCNNGCCAGCGCGACGCGCTGCTGCTCGCCGCCGGAAAGCTGGGCCGGATAATGGTGCAGCCGTTCGCCCAAGCCCACGGCGGCAAGTTCGCGCGCGGCGCGTGAGCCGGCGTCGGCCGCGCCGGCGAGTTCCAGCGGCACCGCGACGTTTTCCAAAGCCGTCATGGTCGGGATCAGATGAAAGGCCTGGAACACGATGCCGATGGTTCTGCCGCGGAAACGGGCGAGCCGGTCCTCGTCGAGCTCTCGCAGCTCTTCGCCGGCGACGACAACCGAGCCCGCATCCGGCCGCTCCAGCCCGGTCATCACCATCAGCAATGTCGACTTGCCGGAGCCCGACGGCCCGAGCATGCCGACGGCCTCGCCGCGACCTATATTCAGGTTGATGTCGCGCAGGATATGAACGCGGGCGGCGCCGCGGCCGAGCGACAGATTGACGCTGCGGAGTACGACAGCGTCGCCGGCGAAAGGGTGTCCCGCAGTGTCGTTCATGGTTTCCACCAGCCCTCGGCAGATACTGTCGGCGCGTGCCCGCTCATATGGGTGGCGGCGCGGGTTCCACCATATCGCCGCGCTTTGTAGCGTGGCGCTGATCGTCGGAACAATGGCCGGTCCGCTGCTGCCGCGCGCTCACGCCGAGACGCCGATCCATATCGTCGCGCTCGGCGATTCGCTGACCGCCGGACTTGGCCTTCCCGAAAAGGACGGCTTCGTGCCGCGCCTGCAAGCCGCGCTCGCGGCGAAGGGCATCGCCACAGCGATCACCAATGCCGGCGTCTCCGGCGATACCGCCGCGGCCGGGCTTGCCCGGCTTGATTGGTCGGTGCCGGAAGGCACCGACGCGGTCATTGTCGAACTCGGCGCCAACGACATGCTGCGCGGGATCAAGCCGGAGGTGACGCGGCAAGCGCTCGATGCAATTTTGCAGCGGCTGGCCGCGCGTCACATTGCCGTCCTGCTCTGCGGCATGCGCGCGGCGCCGAATCTCGGCGCCGAATACGGCCAGGCCTTCGAGCGCATCTATCCGGAGCTTGCGGCCAAATATGGCGTCATGCTTTATCCGTTCTTTCTCGACGGCGTTGCCGCCGATCTCAGCCTGATACAGCCGGACGGATTGCACCCCAGCGCCGCCGGCGTCGAGGTCATCGTCGCCCGAATTGTGCCGAAGCTGCAGCAGCTGATCGCACAGCTTCGCACGCAAAAACCGTCCTGAGGGTTGCGCGTCCGCGGCGATCACCGCATTCTCCGTAAGCTTGCGAATCGCCGGTCAAGAACCGAACCAATAACCGAGGTTGTCGTGCCCCGTTTGTTCACCGGTCTTGAAGTTCCGCCGGCGGTTGCCCAGACGCTCGCCATCATGCGCGGCGGGCTGCCCGGTGCCCGCTGGATCGATCCCGAGAATTATCATCTCACGCTGCGCTTCATCGGCGACGTCGACGACGCGCTGGCGCACGAGATCGCCGGCATGCTGGGGCGCGTGCATCGCGGTCCGTTCGAGCTGCGGCTGGACGGTCTCACGTCGTTCGGCGGCCGCAAGCCGCGCGCGGTGGTTGCCGCCGCCGCGCAGGTCGCGCCGCTGATGGAGCTGCAAGCCGAGCATGACCGTTTGCTGCAACGGCTCGGACTCGATCCGGAAGGCCGCAAATACACTCCGCATGTCACGCTCGCGCGTTTGCGGGACGCTTCAAGCCACGACGTCGCCGACTATCTCGCCGCGCGCGGCCATTATCGCTCGGCGTCATTCGAAGTGTCGCGCTTCGTGCTGTTCTCGTCGCGCGCTTCGGTCGGCGGCGGTCCCTATGTCGTCGAGGAAGCCTACCCGCTCGCCGCGACCAAACTCAGATGGGCGCAGCAAGCGGGTGGATGAGCGGGATTTTGCTTGAGCATGATCTTTCCGAAAACCGGGGGCCACTTTTCGGCATCATGCTCTAAGCTCTGAGCATCCGCGTTTGCAGATCGAGCATCGCCGTGGCGAAGCCGTGGTGGTCGGACATCAGTTCGCGCATCAGCGACATCGGCGTCGGGCGCGAAGCCGCGACCTCGCCGACCACGCTTTCGAAATCGAATGACAATTCAGCGTCGAATTTGCGCGCCAGCTGCTGCATGCGGCGGTTTTCCGCGAGACAGGCCATATGCAGATGTTGGAAGCCGCGATTGCGCGCGGCAAGCAGCGTCCGGCGTAACAGCGCCGAGCCGACGCCGTGGCTTTGCCACGGCTTCTCCACGCTGATGGCGGCCTCGGCCTGGTCCGGCAGATGCGGACCCAGCGGCCGTAGCTCGGCGCCGCCGCGAATCATGCCGCCGACGAAAAAGCCGTGCACGACGGTCTCGAGGCCGGCGGTCAGATCGACATAGTGGCGAACGAAATCGTCGGACACGCCGCCGGCGAACCGGCTGCGCCGGCTCTCGGGATCGAGCCGCAATATATGTTCGCGGTATTTGGCGGTCTCGCCGATCCACAATTTGCGGATCACGCCGTCTTCGGGAAGAACTTCTTTCATTGGGTCTCCTGACCTTGCATCTGCTGACGGAGACCCTCCTCTACGCTTCCTCCCCAGAAAGCTGCAGACGCGCGGATAATCGCGCGCGCCGAATCAATCCATCATGTCGGGTGGCGCGAAGGTTTCGCAAGGCGAAGGATTGAGCAACATGCCTACATTCCGTATACGCATGGCTTGACGCCGGTGCGCAACGCACTTGCGACGATTTGACGACATAAAGCGAACACGGCGCAGCAGTGAGCACAAAATCTGGCATGGAGCCTGCAAGGCCGTTTGGTGTTGTCTGCCACCTTTCACCCACAACAGTTAATCGACGTTAACTTTCCAAGGCTCTCTCGATTATGGCGAGCTCGGTCACAGCGCAATACGCCGCCAGCGTCGCCGCGGGCAGAGTCGAGCGTGACGACGCCCAGCTCGCCGTCATTGCCATGATGACGCGGCTCGAGCAGCGCATCGTGGAATTCCGCCTGACGCGAAAATCGTCGGCGCTCGGCTGGCTGTTTGCCGGCCGTGAGCGCGACCTGCCGCCGATCAAGGGCCTCTACATTCACGGCCATGTCGGTCGCGGCAAAACCATGCTGATGGATTTTTTCTTCGAGACGAGCCCGGTTGCACGTAAGCGCCGCGCCCATTTTCACGAATTCATGCTCGACGTGCACCAACGCATTCACGCGGTTCGCCAAGAGATGAAACGCGGCGAGCACGCGGGCGAGGATCCGATCCGGCTGGTCGCCGAAGATCTCGCGCAACAGGCCTGGCTGTTATGCTTCGACGAGTTTCATGTCACCGACATCGCCGACGCCATGATCCTGGGGCGGCTGTTCACCCAATTGTTCGAGCGCGGCATCGTCATGGTGGCGACCTCGAACGTGCCACCGGAGGAGCTCTACAAAGATGGCTTGAACCGCGCGCTGTTCGTGCCGTTCATCGAAATTCTGAAAAAGCGTATGGACATCGTGCGGCTCGATGCCCGCGCCGACTTCCGGCTGGAGAAGCTTACCGGAATGCCGACCTGGTACGTGCCGGCGGACGCCAAGGCGGACGCCGCGCTCGATGAAGCCTGGCGGCGGCTCGCCGGCGGCCATGACGGGGTCGCGCAGGATCTCGGGCTGCTCGGCCGCAGCGTGCATGTTCCGCGCGCCTTCATGGGCGTGGCCCGCTTTAGCTTCAACGATCTCTGCGAACAGCCGCTTGCGGCTGCCGACTATCTGCGTATCGCCCGCGAATATCACACCATCATCCTCGATCACGTTCCGGCGATGACCTATGATAACCGCAACGCCGCGAAGCGTTTCATCATCCTGATCGATACGCTCTACGACACGAACGTGAAGCTGATCGCGTCGGCCGCGGCCGAGCCCGATGCGTTGTACCGGGCGGACGAAGGTTTCGAGGCGCATGAATTCAAACGCACCGCCTCGCGGCTGATCGAGATGCGCTCGCAAACCTATCTGGCGCAGCCGCATGGCTCAGCGCATGCGCGGACGACCGGCTCGTCGGTCGGCATCGTCGAGACCTAACCTCCGACGGTCGTCGTCAGCATCGCGGCGACCACGACGGCCATCAACGCCGTCGCGGCCCAGCCGAAGATCATCAGGCTGCGCGACGCCGCGAACCTGCCCATGATGCCGCGGCTGGCGACGACCACCATCATGCCGACCATCAGCGGCACGGCGACCACGCCATTGACCACGGCACTCCAGAACAACATCCGGATCGGATTGAGCGGGGTGAGCGCCGCACCCAAGCCGGCGAGCGTTGCCGCGGCGACGACGAGATAAAAGCCCGGTGCGCCCCGCGCCGGCAGTTCGAGGCTGCTTTCCCAGCCGCGGGTCTCGGCGACTGCATAGCCGGCAGAACCCGCAAGCACCGGCACGGCAAGAAGTCCGGTGCCGATGATCCCTGCCGAGAACAGAAAAAATGTGAGCGGGCCGGCCAGCGGCCGCAACGCTTCGGCGGCCTGCTCGGCCGTGGCGATATTGGTGATGCCATGGGCATGCAACGTTGCGGCCGTGGTGACGATGATGAAGAAGCCGATGACGTTCGACAGCACCATCCCCGCGGTGGTGTCGATCCCGATGCGAAACGACTCTCTTTGCGCCAGGCGATTGGGCAGTGCGGCCGCCGCCGCGGCGTCTTGCGCCCTGCTGCGCAGCTTGCGTCCTTCGGCTTCAAGCGAAGCCTGCCAGAAGAACATATACGGACTGATGGTGGTTCCGAATATCGCCACCAGCATCAGCGTATAATCGCGGTCCAACGACAAGTGCGGCAGGACGGTTGCTTCCAGCACTTGGCCCCAGGGAATTCGGACGCTGAATGCGGCGGCGACATAGGCAAACAGCACCAGCGTGAGCGTCTTCAGGTAGCCGGAATAAGTGCGATACGGAACGAGGATCTCGGCGGCGAGGCAGCCGGTCCCGAACAAGGCGATGTAAATCAGAATCGGTCCGCCGATAACGAGCCGCAACGCATCGCCCATCGCCGCGATATCGGCAGCGATATTGAGGGTGTTGGCGATGAGCAAAAGACCGACCAGGCCGTGAAGTAAGACAGGCGGCATCGCTTTGCCCAAATTCGCCGCAAGTCCTTGGCCGGTCACGGCGCCGATCCGGGCGCTGACCAGTTGGATCGCGATCATGAACGGCGTGGTGAGAAACATGGTCCAGCCAAGCGCGTAACCGAACTGGGCGCCGCCTTGGGAATAGGTCGCGATGCCGCTCGGATCGTCATCGGCGGCGCCGGTGATCAGTCCGGGTCCGAGTATCCGAAACGGCGCAGCTATCGGTGTCTTCTTACCTATCATCCATCGCCCTCGTGTTTCCGCGCCGACGCGGCAATAATCTCCCATCGACAGCGATAGAACAATTTTCGTTCCGGTTCGGTGACCAAGGCGTGAGCGGCCGACTTGAACGCGTCATCCGAAAGGGCTAATGACCCGACAGCCGGGCCTTCTTACCAATCAAGGACATTTTTCTGATGGCGCGAAGCAAGATTGCATTGATAGGCTCAGGGCAAATCGGTGGCACGCTGGCGCTTCTCATCGGCCTCAAGGAACTGGGCGATGTCGTCATGTTCGACGTCGCCGAAGGTGTGCCGCAGGGCAAGGCGCTCGATCTCGTCCAGTCGTCACCCGTCGAAGGCTTTGATGCCCGCTTTTCCGGCACCAATTCCTACGAGGCGATCGAGGGAGCGGCGGTCTGCATCGTCACCGCGGGCGTGCCGCGCAA
>PLTE01000053.1 GCA_003164375.1 Hyphomicrobiales bacterium
CGTCGCCGCGAAGTGCATCGGCCTTGTGTTCAAGATCGCCGAACGAGATGCCAAGGTCTGCCATCAGCTTTGCATTGCCAAGCGCCACCGACCTGCCGCCGATCTTGCCGGTGACACCCTTGCCGGTGACAGACGCGAAGTCCGCCGGCTCCTTGGTGGCAGCGCCGCGATCCTTTGCCGCGTTTACGATGGCGGCCGCGAGCGGATGTTCGCTGGATCGTTCAAGGCTTGCTGCCAACGGCAGAAGCTCGCCCTCCGTCAGACCCGGCGCCGGCACGATCGCCGTAACCTTCGGCTTGCCTTCCGTCAGCGTGCCAGTCTTGTCCACGACCAAGGTATTCACCTTCTCGAACGTCTCCANNCAAGGGCTTCAGCGGACTTGATCAGAACGCCAGCACCGGCGCCTTTGCCGATTGCCACGCCGATCGACATCGGGGTGGCAAGGCCGAGCGCACAGGGACAAGCGATGATGAGGACGGAGACCGCCGCGATCAGGGCGTAGGAAATTGCGGGAGCGGGACCCAAGACGGCCCACGCGATGAAGGCCACGACAGCCACGCCCAGCACGGCCGGAACGAAATAGCCCGATACGGTGTCTGCCATCCGCTGGATCGGCGCGCGGCTGCGCTGTGCCTCGCTGACCATTGTCACGATGCGCGCGAGCATAGTGTCAGCGCCGACTTTATCGGCGCGCATGACCAGAGAGCCGGTGCCGTTTACGGTCCCGCCGATCAGCTTGTCGCCGGGTTGCTTGGCCGCGGGCATCGACTCTCCCGTGACCATCGACTCATCTACGGCTCCCTTGCCCTCAAGCACTTCGCCGTCAACCGGCACGCCGTCGCCGGGCCGCAGCCGCAGACGATCGCCGACCTCAACCAGTTCGAGGGCCACGTCCTCATCCTCGCCATCGGGCTTTAGACGGTGCGCCACTTTCGGTGCCAATTTGAGGAGCGCCCGGATCGCGCCGCCGGTCTGTTCGCGGGCGCGCAGTTCCAGCACCTGACCGAGCAATACGAGAACGGTAATCACCGCCGCGGCCTCGAAATAAACTGCAACTGCGCCGCCCATCTCGTGAAAGCCCGCCGGAAACAATCCCGGCGCAAAGGTCGCAAAGACGCTGTACAGGTACGCGGCGCCGGTCCCCAGCGCGATCAGGCTGAACATATTCAAGCTGCGATGCACGACCGAGGCCCAGGCCCGTTCAAAGAACGGCCACCCCGCCCACAACACCACCGGCGTGGACAGCACGAACTGAATCCAGTTGGAAATCCGCGGCGCGATGAGATGGTCCAGGCCAAGCGCGGGGATATGGCCGCCCATTTCCAGCACAAACACCGGCAGAGCCAGAACCAGCCCGATCCAGAACCGCCGGCTCATATCCACCAGTTCGTGGTTCTCGCCGGCTTCTACCGTCGCGGTCACCGGTTCCAATGCCATTCCGCAGATCGGGCAATTGCCCGGCCCAATCTGGCGGATCTGCGGGTGCATCGGACAGGTGTAAATTGCGCCCTCGGACGGAGCGGGGGAGGCGGCTGGCGCCGCGCGCTTTACGATATATTTCTCCGGATCGGCTGCGAACTTGGTCAGGCAGCCCGCACAACAGAAGTAATAGGTCTGACGCTGATGGACGTGGCGATGCGCGCTCGTCGCCGCATCGACCGTCATGCCGCAGACCGGGTCCACGGCCGCGTCCCGTGGCGTGCTGTCATCCTGGATCAATCGTTCCATGATACCGTCTTGTAACCTGTACCCCGTAGGGGTATATAGATGGCATGAGAGACCTTGCCAAGACGTCTGTATTGAAACGCCTGCAGCGTATCGAAGGCCAGGTGCGCGGGCTTTCGCGTATGGTCGGGGACGACCGCTATTGTATCGATATTATCACGCAACTCTCGGCGGTGCGCGCAGCGTTACGCCGCGCCGAGGAGGAGATACTCGCCGATCATGCGGCGCATTGCGTGGAGCACGCCATCGCGTCCGGCAACAAGACCGAGCAGCGGCGCAAGGTCGCCGAATTGATCGATGTGATTTCGCGCAGCGATCGGTGATTCGGACAGGGACTAAGGGAGCCCAGTCAGTTCAGTAAAATGATGGCGCCGGCAGGCAGGTTGAGCGATTCGGCTTCGCTTGAGGTCGCCGGCCTTATTTCCGAAATCCGATAATTGTAAACTTCCTGATTGATCAGACGCCGCCTGATCTCGGTGCGCGCCTCGTGCTCGCTCGGCGCGGCCACGCCGTACTGCAGATGCACGGTCATCCCATCACGGTCGGCAAACGAAACGGTGGTCACGAACGGCAACTGCATTACACTTCCCTTTTTCAGCTTTGGCCCATCCAACCGGGCAAACTTTAACAAAATGCTACCAACGGCATCCGCCGCGGTCCGGACTCGCCAAAGTTTGGATTGGAAGGTGAATTGAAACTGATAGTGCTTGCGTCGGCTCAGTTGAATCCCTTGCGCGCAAGCGCTGCGCCCAGGCCGAGTGCTTCAAGCTTCATTGCGGCGATTTCGCGGCGCATCGGCGCCATTCCGCAATTCGTGCAAGCGATGATATTTTGCGCAGGAATGAATCTTGCCGCTTCATTAATCACGCCGGCAATTTCTTCGGGAGTTTCGACTTTTTCCGTGGCGACATCGATGACTCCGATCAGCACATCCTTGCCGTCGAGCAGTCTGAGCACGCTCATCGGCACCCGCGAGTTAATGCATTCGACCGAGACTTGATCGATTCGGCTTTTCGCTAGTGCGGGAAAAAACTTTTCGTATTGCCGCCATTCCGCGCCGAGCGTCGCCTTCCACTCGATGTTGGCGTCGATGCCGTAGCCGTAACAAATATGCACGGCGCTCTTGCAAGCGACGCCGTCGATGGCGCGGTGCAGAGCCTCGATTCCCCATCCGGCGGCGGCGTCCATGTAGACGTTGAATGCCGGTTCGTCGAACTGGATCACGTCGACGCCGTCGGCGGCCAGGCCGCGCGCTTCTTCGTTGAGCAGCGCGGCAAAGGCAAAAGCCATCTTCACGCGGTCGCCGTAATGGGCATCGGCGATGGTGTCGACGATGGTCATCGGTCCGGGCAAAGTGAATTTGAGCTTGCGTTTGGTATGCGCGCGCGCCAGCTGCGCTTCGCGGGCATGCACGCGCGCGCGCAGCCGCAGCGGACCGACGACGGTCGGACACATCGCCTTGTAGCGGTCGTTGCGGATGCCAAGTTCGACGCGCTTATCGAAGTCGATGCCTTCGACGGCTTCGAGAAAACCATGGACGAAATGCTGGCGCGACTGCTCGCCGTCACCGACGATATCGATCCCGGCATCCTCCTGCAGCTTGAGCGCCAGCAATGTAGCGTCGTCCTTGGCGGCGTTGAGCTCATCGCCTTCCAGCCGCCACGGCGCCCACAATTTGTTCGGTGTCGCTAGCCAGGACGGTTTCGGCAAACTGCCGGCAATCGTCGTTGGGAACATCGTCGTTGGGAACAATGGCACGGTTTCGTTCGCTGGCATGGTGGTCGCAATCGTGACGGTTGGATTTAGGCCGGTCGGAATCAAGACGGTGGCAAATCATCCGATCGGCTAAGCGGCTGGCGGCCGCCAGTCGTAGAGCCAATCGTAACGATGCAGCAGCTGCTCGCCGCCGATGACGCGCATTGCCGCGTTGCGCAGCATAGCCGGCAGGCCGGCGAGGTGATAGCGCTCGCCGTTCTTCGCCGCCTGGCGTTGCACTTTGCGGGTCCGCGCCCGCCGCACCGCAGTATAGGTTTTCATCGCACCGGCCGCATCGTCCGGCATCCGGGCCAGGCATTGCGCCGCCACCGCAGCATCTTCGATCGCCATCGCTGCGCCTTGCGCCAGAAACGGCAGCATCGGATGGGCAGCGTCGCCGAGCAGTGCGGCGGAGCCTTGCGACCAATTCATCAGCGGACGGCGGTCGTAGAGCGCCCATTTCAGCCACGCTTCGGGATAATGGACCAGCGCCCTCGCCCGCGGTGCCCAGCGCGCAGTGGGAAGGCGCGGCAACAGCTCGCCGCGGGCCGCCGGCTCGCTCCAGCCCGGCTCATTCCAATTGTCCAACGTGATCACGACGACATTGATCAGTTTGCCGCCCTTGACCGGATAGTGCACGAGATGAGCATCGCGGCCGAGCCAGAGCTGGATCACCGGTTCGCGGAATTCGGGTGCCACATCCTTTGCCGGAATGAGCGCGCGCCAGGCGGTGCGGCCGGAAAAGCGCGGCGCGTCGGTAGAGCCAAGCCTCGCGCGCGATGTCGACCAAAGTCCATCGGCCGCGATCAGCGCGTGACCGCGCTCGTCCCACAGTCCGGTCGAGCCGCGTGCCGACACGGTGACGCCATTCGGATGGGTGACAAAATCCTCCATGCGCATGCCGAGCTTGAGTGAAATATCGAGCTCCTGCCCGACCGCGGCGGCAAGCGCCGCCTGCAGGTCGCCGCGATGGATCATCCAATACGGCGCGCCGTAACGCTGCGCCGCAGCCACGCCGAGCGGCATCCGGAGGATTTCGCGTCCGCTTCTGGCGCTGAGCACCCGCAAACCCGCAGGCGCGACGACGTGCGGGCGCAGCCGCTCGCCAAGGCCGAGATCGATCAGGATGCGCGTGGCATTGGGAGACAGCTGGATTCCGGCACCGGTTTCTTCCAGCCGCTCGGCCTGCTCCAGCACGGTGACGCGAAAGCCGCTACGCGCCAAAGCGAGCGCCGCGGTCAATCCGCCAATGCCGGCGCCTGCGACGATGACGATGCGAGAGGGCGTCGCGCTCGACAAACGGTTACACGGTTTCGCTTATCAGGGCACACTCCGCCGGCCGCGCGGCATTGGGAGCAAGCGTCGGATCGGGGCGGTAGAGCGTCGAGCAATACGGGCAAACATAGTCGACATCGTCGCCCATGTCGCAGAACACGTGCGGGTGGTCGAACGGCGGCTTGGCGCCCACGCACATGAATTCCTTGGCGCCGATCTCGATGACCGCAACGCCTAAGTCGTTATGGAAGTGCGGAATGGTGGTGTCGGTCATTTCTCGGTTCCAGCCTTTGTTCAGTCTTGATTTAGTCTTGCTTGATTCAGTCCTGCCGGGGGTAGCCGAAGAACGCTTCGGCGCCACCATAGCGAGCCCGGCGGTCAATTTCCAGCAAGGCGTGGCGGGGTCGGACTTTGCCGTATCGCCGCTTGATCGTATGGTCGGGTCATGCCGCGTTTCACTCATGATGGCGTCGAGATCGCTTATCTCGACGAAGGCGAGGGCGAGCCGATCGTGCTCGTGCACGGCTTTGCGTCCAATAAGGAAGTGAACTGGGTCGGTCCGGGCTGGGTGACCGCGCTCCTGCGCGCCGGCCGCCGCGTCATCGCGCTCGATGACCGCGGCCACGGCGCCTCCACCAAGCTCTACGAACCCGCCGCTTATCACAGCGCAATCATGGCCGAGGATGTGCGGGCGCTGCTCGAGCATCTCGGTATCGGCCGGGCCGATGTCATGGGCTATTCGATGGGCGCGCNNCGCTCGCCGGCGTCTCCGATCCGACCGCCTACATGTTTCGCGCCTTTGCCGAACAGACGAGGTCCGACCTGCGCGCACTAGCCGCCTGCTTGCGCGGTTCACGGCAGACGCTCAGCCGTGCCGAAGTCGGCCGTATCGTGACGCCGGTTCTGGTAGCGGTGGGCAGCAAGGACCCGATTGCCGGCTCGCCGGAAGAGCTCGCAGCCCTCATCCCCGGCGCGCGGCCCCTTGTCATCCCTGATCGCGATCACATGTTGGCGGTCGGCGATCGGGCCTTCAAGGCCGGCGTGGCGGCGTTCCTGTCGGAACGGCCTTGAAACTAGGTCATTGCACTACGTTTGGGCTTAATTTCTCGGTCATTGGCCTATAAACCGTGGCTCTTGGTTTTGGCCCTTTTGGCAACCAATGTGGTAGAAGCTCGCGGGAATCTCCGAGAGGCAGTCGATGGCGCAGTCACAGGTCAAGCCAGCACTGGATAAGGTCGATTCGGTCTGGGCCCGCATCCGCCGCGAGGCGGAAGATGTGGTGCGTCGCGAGCCGGAGCTCGCCACTTTCATCTACTCGTCCATTCTGCACCAAGACACGCTGGAGGCGGCCGTCATCCACCGGCTGGCCGACCGGCTCGACCATGCTGCGGTGTCCGGCGGGCTGATCCGGCAAGCTTATGCCGATGCGATCGCGGATGTGCCGGCGATCGGGGAATCCTTCCGCGCCGACATTATGGCGACGGCGGACCGCGATCCGGCGACGCATCGGTTGATCGAGCCAATACTCTACTTCAAGGGCTTCCACGCCATTCAAACCTTTCGCCTGGCGCATTGGCTGTGGGCCAAGGGCCGCCGCGATTTCGCGCTCTACCTGCAGAGCCGTTCGTCGGCGGTGTTCCAGTGCGACATCCATCCCGCAGCCCAGATCGGCCGCGGCATTTTCCTCGATCATGCCACCGGCCTCGTCGTCGGAGAGACCGCGGTGATCGAAGACGACGTGTCGATTTTGCACGACGTGACGCTGGGCGGCACCGGCAAGGAACACGAAGATCGCCATCCGAAAATCCGCTACGGTGTGATGATCGGCGCCGGCGCCAAGATCCTCGGCAACATCGAAGTCGGCCATTGTGCGCGGATCGCCGCCGGCTCCGTGGTGATCAAGCCGGTGCCGAACAACGTGACGGTCGCCGGCGTTCCGGCCAAGGTGATCGGCGTCGCCGGCTGCCCCGAGCCGGCGCGGACCATGGATCAGATGTTTCAAGACGAGATTTGATGGTTTGATTGTTGCCGTCGCCGCTGCGTGCTATGCGGGATAGAACATGTTGTTCGAGCATGATCTTTCCCGAACCGCGGCCGGTTTCGAACTCATGCTCCAGGAGACACGCTGTGGACGTTCAGGAAGTCAGAAAGCTCGACGCCTATCTCAAGAAGCTGTTCGGCAACGCGCGCATCCGGGTGGTGCCGCGGCCGAAAAAGGACGATTCGGCCGAGGTCTATGTCGGCGAGGAATTCATCGGCGTATTGTTCGTCGACGACGAGGACGATGAGCGTTCCTACAATTTCCAGATGGCCATTCTCGCCACTGATCTGGAATAGCTGTTCGCCTCGCTTGCCTTGCTCAATTTCCGTGTTCACTTCCTTGTGGATGCAGTTGCGCGAGAAGCTGGTCGAAGCCGGCGGCAAGATGGCGCCAGTCGCTGAGCCAGTCGCGCGGAAAGCGCAGCGTGATCACGGCTCCGCCCAGGACCCGTTCGTGAATGCATGTGCCGGGCACGGAACGGCCCGGACGCGTGCAGCGGGCGAAGAATTGTTCCGGATTGCTGCCGGCATAGACCAGATCCTCGCCTGCATAGGGCGTGCCGGCGCGGAATGGCAGCACCGCTATTCCGTCCGCTCCTGCCGACGCCTGGGATTCGATGTAGCGCAGATAGATCGTGCGCAGCCGCTCGAGCGGCGGCAGCACGGCGCCTAACGCGGCAATGGTCAGGAACAAGCGCTTATTCTCGCTCGCCGCGGCCGCCGCCGCGGCGTTTTCGACATTCAGCTCCGATTTGTCGGTCGGCCTGTCATCCGGTTTCGGTGGGGTCAGCGACGGCCAGTCAAAGGCGAGATCGACGCGCTCTTGCTGCCCCGGATGCCTTTGTACCGCGGCGCGGATCGCCGCCGGCGGCACGTCGAACAGCACGCCTGCGATGCTGATCGGAATAGTCGGCGCGTCCAGGGCGGTGGGTTTGCTCGGCCAAGTCGGCCACAGTGCATAGGCAACGAAACCCGCAACCGTTGCCACCAAAAGGGCAGCGAGCGCGAACGGCAGCGTGAGCACGGCGCGCGTTACCTTTTTTCTTTTGCGTCTGGGAACCGCGCGCGCCGTCATGGCTTCGTACCGCCCTTTGGCGAATCAGCGGCCAGTATCGCATGGGCGAGAGCGCGATTCCGAAAAGTGGAAACCGGGTTTCCGCCTTCGCGAAACCCGCTTCGGCGGACGAAGGACGGTCACATGAGATCGCGCTCTACGGCTTGCCCGCGGGCTGTGCCGCTCCCGCTGCTGCCGCCGGCTGCGGCTTTATCGACGATGCGATTTGCGCGGCCAGCGTCGCCGCGATCTTGGCATGCGCCGCGGCGTTGAAATGGATGCCGTCCCACTGATAAAAATCCGCCGGGATTTTGTCCGGGTCATAGACGATGACGCGGATGCCGCGCGCGCGCAGGTGCGCCACCATTGCCGCGATATTGGCGGCGCGGGCCGCCTTGGTGCCGAAGAAGCGAAGATCGTTGGCGCCGGGCTGCAGGACGACGATGTCGGTGCCCTTGGGCACGGCGGTGTCGAGCCGACTCAACATGCCGGCGGTGACATCGCCGAGGACGCCGGCATTGCTGACATTAGCGGCTATCCCCCTCTTGCGTAACAGCGCCTGCAATTGCGCGGGGTAGGCGTTCTGCGCGCCGACGCCCCAGCCGGACGTATTGCTGGCGCCGATGGCGACGATGTTGAAGGCGGTAGCTTGAAGCGGCGAGACGGCAATAAGCGCTGCCGCCACTGCGAATGCGCTCAGGACCTTCAATGCGCTCAGGACCTTCAATGCCCTCAGGACGTTGGCTCGCAATCGGAAAGCCATCGGCTAACCCCCGGGTACCAAATCGTTAATTGTCACCGTTAACCTTTCTTTAATCAATTCGTAGCGGCGCGCGGCGCCGTCTGCAATGGCTTGGAGCGGAAGGAAGTGCCCCGATGCTCGACGCCCTGGCGACGATGTCGCCGCAAACCATTGCTTCGTTTTTCTCGCTCGCCATCGGCTTTGCCGTCGCCGGCATGTGCGCGAGCGGCTATCGGCTGTTCATGCGCCATTTCCCGAGCTTCCGCTTGCTCGAAGTGGGGCCGGTGCCGGCGCGTTTCGCCGCAATCCCACTTTTGATGTTCTCCGCGCCCTTCATCATCATGCGCAACACGCTGCGCGGCCGTAGGATGGAAGGCCGCCGCACCGAAATCGTCATGGTGGCGACCGTCATCGCCGGGCTATGGAGCCTGATGTCCGGCACGGTCGTGGTGCTGGCGCTTCAAGTGCTGCTCAACGTCTGATATTCGTTTCCCCATGCTCTATGAACTTGACGGAAGCCGGCCCGAACTGCCGGAAGAGGGCCGTTATTGGGTCGCACCGAATGCGACGCTGATCGGCAAAGTGCGGCTCAAGCTCGATGCCAGCGTCTGGTTCGGCGCGGTGCTTCGCGGCGACAATGAATGGATCGAGCTCGGCGAACGCTCGCAGATCCAGGACAACGCGACACTGCACACCGATCCCGGTTACCCGATGACAATCGGGCCGAATTGCGTGATCGGCCACAACGTCATCCTGCACGGCTGCACCATCGGCGCCAACAGCCTGATCGGCATGGGCGCGATCTTGCTCAACGGCGCGCGTGTCGGTGAGAACTGTCTGGTCGGCGCCGGCGCGCTCGTGACCGAGGGCAAGACCTTTCCCGACAAATCTCTGATCGTCGGCGCGCCCGCGCGCGCGGTCCGCACGCTCGATGACGCGGCGATCAAAATGATCGCCGGCGGCGCCGACGTTTATGTCAGGCGTTTTCAGCAATATGCGAAGGGATTGAAGCCGATCGGGTGAGAGTTTGCTGCATTGCGGCAAAGCGAAGCCGCTGAGCGTCGCCGCACGACGGTAATGCAGTATACTAATTTCGCGATTTTTGGTGTGTATTAGCTAGGTGATTGTTTTTTAATCGCGATGATCTTCTGCTGATCTTATAAGCAAACGCGGATCGTTTATTGCGCCGTTAGGGAACGCGGATCATATTCATTAATTGAGGCGATAAACGCCTCCGGGCAAACGTCGGATCAGTTTGAACCCGATGGAGGAAACAATGTGCAAGAGCATTCTTACGATCGCCGTTGCACTCGCGATCGTGTCCCTTGGATCGCTGGTATCCGATCGCGCGCAAGCCGGATCGTCCGCGAGCGCGGCATCGAAGTACAACTCTGCAATCCATACTGCGCGGATTACTGAATTCTCGTCTTCTTCGACAAAAAGCTCCGTCGCGCATCGCTGAGGTCGGACGAACGGCAAGGGGTCAGCGCGCTGTTCGACGCCCGTGGCGTCGGCCAGGCGCGGCAGTGTCCGCTTTGCCGTATCTCAATCTTGCTGACGGCACTGCTTAAGCCGGGGACTTTTGTTCCCGGCTATTTGTTGCTGGGCGCTCGCTTGGCGCCTGCTGCATCGGCCAGCCACGCGCGCACCGTCGGCAAAACGTCTGGCCAGAGCTTGTCGACCTCGTCTTTGGTCATTCCCGGCCGGACCCGCGGGTCATAAAGAATATTGACGAGGTATTGATCGTAGACGTCGAAGAATCCCATTTGGACCTCGTCGTTGAACATGGTCCAGGGCACCGAACTGTCGTCGTTGATGAGCCCCAACGGTTGGAGCAATTCTTCGTAGGCGCAGTCGTGAAAGGTAAAGTCCCCGGCGTCGACCGGCAGGATCGCCTCGGCGCGCAGGATGCGATAGTTCTGATCCTTGGCGAAACCGGACAGGCATTGCGGGCGGAGCGAGCGTTGAATCTGCTTCGCCTCGTGTCGTCCGAAGTGCAAACGGATGGTCCGCGCGAGATCGCGCTGCCGCACCAGCGTCACGACGAAATTCGCAACTCGGCGGTCATTCGTGATCGCCAGGTCGAGGTGATCCACATGGGCGCGGATGTCGGCGACGATCGCCGCGATTTCGGCACGACGATCGGCCGCGCCGCCATTGACGACGAATACGCGCACTGCGCCGTCGAATTTGCGGATGCGATCGACCGGTCGATCGAATTGCAGTTCCGCATGGAACGCCGTCTTGAAGAAGCCGTCCTTGATTTCTTGATCGCTGAAGCTTGTTTGTTGGGCGGCTCGCCGACTGCTGATCTCGTTATTTTCAGCCTGCGCCGCGCCGCGGATCGTTGCGGCGACGACGATAACCATCGCGATGACGATCGCAGCGGGCGGCACCTTGCCGGCGCCGGCCCGCGAAACGATCGAAGTGAGAAGTCCACGGTAGGTCAGAACCGAACTCCAGCGCGGACTTTGGTCATGCAAAGGGCACGGGCTCAAGTCTGTCGCAGCCCGCCTTCGATCGACCGGTCGATGCCATATGCCGGCGCCCAGGTAAATGACATCCAATAAGTGACATCCAATAAATGACATCCGAACGTCAGCCAAAAAGGCTGCAGCCGGCTCCTGCGGGAGCCGGCTGACGGCCGCAGCAGTGCGACGTGGTATTATTTTATTGTGCTGACCGCGGTTCGCTCGCCGCGGCGGTTTGCGGCTCGCCGGGCGTTCCGGCCTCGCCGGCGACGCGAACATGGTCGCCTGAGGCGATGCCGTCGGGTGGGCTCTCGATAATCCGATCGTCGGCGGTGAGACCCGATCCGATCTCGATTATCTTGCCGAGGTCGCGCGAAATCGTGACCGGCTTAACCACGACGCGGTTGTCATTGTTTACGGTGGCGATGCGCAGGCCGCCCTGATCGAAAATCAGGGCGCTCGCCGGCACGTTGACCGCGACTTCCGGGTGCGGCAGATCGAAGCTCACATTGGTAAAGGCGCCGGTCATCAGCTCGCCGCTTGCATTATCGACCACCAGCAGCATCCGCGTCGTACCGGACGAAACATCGACGGATTGTGCCGAGGCTTCGACAGTCGCGGAAAAGGTTCGATCCGGATATTCGGGAACCGACATCCGGGCTTTGGTACCCACGCGGATACTCGGCACGTAGTTTTGCGGAATGTTGACGTAGACGCGCAATCTCGATGTGTCGGAAACCACGAACATGGGCGGTCCGCCGCCGTTGCCGGCGTTGATCAACTGGCCCACGTCGGTCGAGCGTACAGTGACGAGCCCGTCGAATGGCGCGGTAATCCGTTTATATTGTTCGAGCACGCGCAGCCGGTCGAGATTGGCCTGGGCCGATTTGACCAGGCCTTGCTTGTTGGCCGCATCGGCGGCTCTTTGGTCGAGATCCTGCTTCGACACGGCGCCTGAGGGGATTAATTGCTGCCCGCGCGACAGCGTGGCGTCGGAGAGTTTGGAATTCGCCTGCGCGCTGGCGACGTCCGCTTCGGCCTGCATGATCTGCTGGTCGAGATCCGGCGCGTCGATTTCGGCGAGGAGCTCGCCGGCTTTGACCGGGGTGCCGATATCGGCCTTCCACTCCTTGAGGTAACCGCTCACGCGCGCATAGATTTGCGCCTGGGTGTAGGCCTCCAACCGGCCGGGCAGGTCCAATGTCGACTTTCTGACGTGCGTGTCCGGCGCTGCCAGCGCCACCACGGGGGTCGCCTGGGTCTCGGTCCATTCGCTTAATTTCGCATCGGCCATCTTGCGCGTCGTGAGGCCCATGATGACGACGATGGCGGCGACCGAGGCGGTCAGCAGTCCGGCGAGATAGAGCCCTCGGCGCGACACGACAGACGAACCAGATTCAGGCGGCATGCGGTTCTCCAATTGCCGGGGCTGGCAACTTGTCACGGCGTTTGTGAAGGAGGCTGAAAACGACCGGCACGAACATCAGCGTTGCGATCGTCGCACAAATAAGGCCGCCGACCACGGCACGGCCGAGCGGGGCGTTCTGTTCGCCACCTTCGCCCAATCCGAGCGCCATCGGCAACATGCCGATGACCATGGCCAGCGCCGTCATCAGCACCGGACGGAAACGCACCAGGCCCGCCTCCATGGCAGCCGAGACCGGATCGCCAAGTTCGTCAAGCCGCTCGCGGGCGAAGCTGATGACAAGAACGCTGTTTGCCGTGGCGACGCCCATGCACATGAT
>PLTE01000393.1 GCA_003164375.1 Hyphomicrobiales bacterium
TGGTCGGCTCGCGCAACGCCTCGGCCGCCGGCGTCAAGATCACGCAGCGGCTGACGCAGGGACTGTGTGAAGCGGGCTTCGCCATCGTCTCCGGTTTGGCGCGCGGCATCGACGCCGCGGCCCACCGCACCAGTTTCACGACTGGAACGATCGCGGTGCTGGCCGGGGGCCAGGACCGCGTCTACCCGCCCGAGCACGTCGAACTGCTCGACGCTATTCTTCCTGCCGGCCTGGCGCTCTCCGAAATGCCGCTCGGCTGGGAACCACGCGGGCGCGATTTTCCGCNNCCGCAATCGCCTCATTTCCGGACTGTCGCTCGGCGTCGTCATCGTCGAGGCCGCCAAGCGCTCGGGCTCGCTGATCACGGCACGACTGGCGCTCGAGCAGGGCCGCGAGGTTTTTGCGGTGCCCGGCTCGCCACTCGATCCGCGCGCAGAGGGCACCAACGGTCTCATTAAGCAAGGCGCGACGCCGGTGACCGAAACCGCCGATATCGTCGCCGTGCTGCAGCCGATCATGGGCCTCGAACTGCCGGCCCGGGAGCCGGAACCCGAGGCCGGCGAGCCCGTGCAAAGCGTTGAACCCGCACCGGACGAGCGGACCCGGATCGTCGGACTGTTGAGCCCGACCCCGGTGCTGATCGACGACCTGGTGCGACTGTCGCAGACGTCGCCCAGAATCGTGCGGATGGTGCTGTTAGAACTGGAAATCGCCGGGCGGCTGGAGCGCCATGGCGGCGGATTCGTGTCGCTCATCTAATCTTTAGCGATTTGATCGGCTTCGAGCCGCGCCATTTCCAGAATGTAACTGAGCGTATCGAGACCATTGCGCCGGGCAAGCTTGGCGAGTTCGTCGCTCATCGAGGCGATGTAAGTGGCGACCGAATCCGCCGCTTCCTTGCCATTCGCTCGGTCGCTGTCGTCCCGGTCGGGCATAAATTGTCTTCGCGGCATTGCGACGGATCGCTTGGCCCGGCAAGGCCGGCAGAGTAGCCGGCGTCCAACCGACTATATACAATAACGATAATCTATTACAAGCAACACTCATTGGTTGTAGCTTTGAGTGGCGCCGGTTTACGGCGGTTTGAGCTATTTTGCCGTTATCGCGCTGCCGTGTTCCGCCAGTAACGATTTGACAGGCGGGGTTGCATTACCCATGTTCCCGGCGGCCAGACCGCCTCAAAGCAACTCGCCGCTAGGCGAAATGGCCGTTAAATCATTGGGTTACCATGGATCTAGTGCTGGTGGAATCGCCCGCGAAGGCGAAAACGATCAACAAATATCTGGGCCGGGGCTATGAAGTCATGGCCTCGTTCGGCCATGTGCGCGACCTGCCGGCCAAGAGCGGCTCGGTCGATCCAGACGCCAATTTCCACATGCTGTGGGAAGTCGACCCCAAGGCGCAGAAGCGGCTCAACGACATTGCCCGGGCCGTCAAAGGTGCCGACAAGCTCATTCTCGCCACCGACCCCGACCGCGAGGGCGAGGCGATCTCCTGGCATGTGCTGCAGGTGCTGAGGGAAAAGAAGGCGCTCACCGACCAGCCGGTCGAGCGCGTGGTGTTCAACGCCATCACCAAGCAAGCGGTGACCGAAGCGATGAAACATCCGCGCGCCATCGACCAGGCGCTGGTCGACGCCTATCTAGCGCGCCGCGCGCTCGATTACCTGGTGGGTTTCACGCTGTCGCCAGTGCTGTGGCGCAAGCTGCCGGGAGCCCGTTCGGCCGGCCGCGTGCAGTCGGTGGCGCTGCGGCTCGTTGCCGACCGCGAACTCGAAATCGAAAAATTTATCCACCAGGAATACTGGTCACTGGTCGCCACGTTGGCAACGCCACGCCAGGAAACGTTTGAAGCACGCCTGGTCGGCGCGGACGGAAAAAAACTGCAACGCCTCGACATCGGCTCGGGAGCTGAAGCCGAAGCTTTCAAACTGGCGCTTGAGACCGCGTCCTTCACAGTGGAGTCCGTTGAGGCAAAACCGGTCAAACGGAATCCTTACCCGCCGTTCACGACATCGACCTTGCAGCAAGAGGCGAGCCGCAAGCTTGGCTTCGCGCCCGCGCACACCATGCGGGTGGCGCAACGGCTCTACGAGGGCGTCGACATTGGCGGCGAGACGATCGGCCTTATTACTTATATGCGCACCGACGGGGTGCAGATCGCCGAAGAGGCGATCACCGCGGTGCGCAGCGTGATCGAAGCGGATTACGGTCGCAACTATGTGCCGGGAGCACCGCGCCGCTACGAAACCAAAGCCAAGAATGCGCAGGAGGCCCACGAGGCCATCCGGCCGACCGAGCTGTCGCGCCGACCGCGCGACACCAAGAGTTTTCTCGACGCCGATCAGGCCAAGCTCTACGAGCTGATTTGGCTGCGCACCGTGGCAAGTCAGATGGAATCGGCCGAGCTCGAGCGCACCACGGTCGATATTTCCGCCAAAGTCGCGGCACGCCTCCTCGACCTGCGCGCGACCGGTACGGTGGTGAAGTTCGACGGCTTTCTGACGCTCTATCAGGAAGGCCGCGACGAAGACCCCGAGGATGAGGAAGCGCGCCGGCTGCCGCCGATGAGCGCGGGCGAGCCGCTGACCAAGCGCGCGATCGCCGCCGATCAGCATTTCACCGAGCCGCCGCCACGTTACTCCGAAGCGTCGCTGGTCAAGCGTCTCGAAGAGCTCGGTATCGGCCGGCCGTCGACCTATGCGTCGATCTTGCAAGTGCTCAAGGACCGCAAATACGTGCGGCTCGACAAGAGGCGGCTTTATCCGGAGGATCGCGGGCGCATCGTCGTTGCCTTCCTCGAAAGCTTTTTTGCCAAGTACGTTGAATACGACTTCACTGCGGGCCTTGAGGATCAGCTCGATCTGATCTCCAACTCGGAAGTGGCGTGGCGCGACGTGCTGCGCGATTTCTGGCGCGACTTCATCGGCGCTATCGACGGGACCAAGGATCTGAAAATCTCCGCGGTCATCGACGCGCTCGATGCGCTCTTGTCGCAGCATCTGTATCCGCCGCGCGAAGACGGTACCGATCCCCGCGTCTGTCCGACTTGCAGCCAGGGCCGGCTGTCGCTGAAGCTAAGCAAATTCGGCCCCTTTATCGGCTGCTCGAACTATCCCGAATGCCGCTATACGCGTGCGCTGTCAGCGCCGGCGGACGGCTCCGCCGATATCGGCACCAAGAAGCTCGGCGAGGACCCCGTCACCGGCCTCGACATCACGCTGCGCAGCGGCCGCTTCGGTCCGTATTTGCAGCTCGGCGAAACGGTGAAGGACGCCGAAAAGCCGAAACGCGCCGGCCTACCGAAGGGCGTATCGCCCGAAGATATCGATCTCGCCCGCGCCATCTCGCTCCTCTCGCTGCCGCGCGACGTCGGACCGCATCCGGAAGACGGCGAAATGATCCGCGCCGGCATTGGCCGTTACGGGCCCTATGTGCAGCACGGCAAGACCTACGCCAAT
>PLTE01000366.1 GCA_003164375.1 Hyphomicrobiales bacterium
GACGACCGTGAAGAACGAAAACGGCGCCAGATTGGTGATGCCCTTGGGGCTGACCGTCGACGCCCAGCCGATCGGCCGCGGCACGACGGCGCCCGTCAACAGCCGGTATACTTGGCGCTTGTCGGCGATGGCGGGATCGAATTCGAGATAATCGGACATGCGGGGGAAGCCTTTGCCAGAGGTCGGCAATTTAGCATGCTAGCGCACCCGCGCCGGCATGATTTCGACCGACAGCTGCACCTCGTCGCCGAGCCCGTAATAGTAATAGGCCGGCTGCGAAACCAGGCGCAGGACCATGAACAGCCGCAAGCGCAGCCGCCTGAGGAAACTCATATGCCGCGCCGGCAGCAGGTTTTCCTGCGACACATGCACGATCCATTTGCGCCGGTCGGTCGGCAGGTCGATTTCCTTGTGCTGCGCCATCTCTTCCAGCAGACGTTCGACATTCGGCTCCTCCATGAAGCCGAAACTCAGCTCGACCGCGATGATGCTGCCGCGATCGCTGTCGCGGTCAAACACCGTCACTTGGTACCGGTTATCCCTGATATAGGGGACCTTGCGGTGAGTGACCTCGACGAGGATGAGGTTGCGCGGCAGGATGCCGTGGCGCTCCCACAGCATCTGGATCAGCGCCGGCGCGCGATCGCTCGGCAGGCGCAGCGGCTTCGGCGACATCACGACGGCGTTGCGCTCCACGAAAACCTTGCAGCTGCGATGCAGCTCAACCAGTTCCGCCATGGTCATGGTGGGTTTCGCCGAATAGGCGGCGAAGGTCGCTTTGCGGCCCCACCGCCAGGTCGTCATCACCAGAAAAACGGCAACGCCAACCGACAGCGGCACAAACCCGCCTTCGAGAAATTTGAGCGAACTTGCGAACAGGAAGGACGCGTTGACCGCCGTCAGGAAGCCCCACACCAGGCTTGTGGAGACCAAGCCCCATTTCCAGTAATAACGCGCGACCGGGATCATCGCGAGCGAGGTGATGACCATGACGCCGGAGACTGCAAGCCCGTAAGCCGCCGCAAGCGCCGAGCTCGAGCCGAACGTCAAGACCAGAACGACGCAGCCGACGAACAGCGACCAATTGATGAACGGCACATAGATCTGACCGGCGTGCCGCTCGTGCGTGTGCAAGAGCGCGAGGCGGGGAAACAAACCGAGCCGGACGGCTTGCGACACCAGAGAGAACGCACCGGATATCAGCGCCTGCGAGGCGATGACGGTCGCTACGGTGGCAAGCAGCACCATCGGATAAAGCAAGGGTTGCGGCACCAGGCTATAGAACAGCTTGCCGCCGACGACCTGCGCGCCGCTCAACACATAGGCACCCTGCCCGAGATAGTTGATCAGAAGCGCGGGGTAGACGACCGCAAACCAGCTCGCCCTGATCGGCTGCGCACCGAAATGCCCGACATCGGCATACATAGCCTCGCCACCGGTGACGACCAGCATCAAGGCGCCGAGAATCAGAAGGGCGTCGAAAAAGCCAGCGTGTCGCAGATAGTTCAGGCCGTAAAGCGGATTGAAGGCTGCGACAATCTCCGGATGTTGCGCGATCTGCCAGAGCCCGAGCACGGCGATCGCAGCGAACCAGATCACGAGCATCGGACCAAACACGATGCCGATCCCGAATGTGCCCTTGAACTGAATGGCGAACAGCACGGTCAAAAGCCCGATCGTGATCGGGATGACGGTGTGGCCCAACGCCGGCGTCGCGACTTGCAAGCCTTCAACGGCGGCAAGAACGCTGATTGAGGGGGTGATGATGCCGTCGCCGAACAGCAATCCTGCACCCAGCATCAGCGACCACAACAACAGTCTGGTGCCGGGCTTTTTGTGCCCATGCAACAAGCCATAGAGAGCGAACATTCCCCCCTCGCCATCGTTCTGCGCACGCAGAACCAAGATGGCGTATTTGACGGCGACGATGATCGTGATGGTCCAGATCACCAGCGACACGCCGCCCAGTGCGTCGGCTTGCGTCAGCGCGCCGCCGCCGTGGCCGAAAAACAATTGGTCCATGGCGTAAAGCGGCGACGTACCGATATCGCCATAAACGATGCCGAGCGCGCCGACGGTCAAGCCGGCAAAGCTGCCATGCGGCACATGCGACGAGGCTGCGGGCTGTTTTGTAGGTTCGATGCCGGCTCCGCGAGCGACCGGTGCGTCGGCGGCGAGGCGGGAAAGAGGAGCCGTCATGCAGGGGAACCGGCGATGCGATCGGGCGCAGCCTTTGTTGCCGGCGACGTCGTCGCGCCGCCGCTGCGCGTTCAACGATCCGAATAGCACGGCAGGCGACCGGACCTATTGACTCACGTCAAAGGCCGCTATTTCGCGCCGTGCCGACGCTCATTGTGAACTGGCGCACCCGTTGCTGCGGCTAATGCCCGCAACATTTTGTGAACGAACCGAAGATGCCGGCGGCGGTTCACCCAGAGGGATAATGGAGTTGAGCTATGACCTCGGACAAGACCGCGAAGAAGCTTCTGATGGCCGGAGCTATGCTGCTGGCCGCGACTTCGGCCTCGCTGGCGCAAGGCTACCAGCGCCAGCATTTCGGCTACGGTCCGTACGTCGGATACGGCGGCTACTACGATGACGCTCCCAGCTATGGCCCGAGCTTCGGTTACTATGACTACGATCAGGGTCCGTACCATATGAGAGGCGGTCCGGGGCCGCGCGTCGGCAACGGCACCGGCATGGGAGCCGGCGCGGAACGCTGAGGCGAACCACGCCATGCGGTCCGAGCAGCCGGCGACCGGATAGATATTTGACTTTGTCAACTATCTGGCCGACGATAGGGGATGATCGAATCCCCGCCCGAGGAGCGCCGCCTGACCGTCGCCGTGATCGGCCTCGGCAGCATCGGGGGAGTGGCAGCTGGCTGCCTCGCCGCCGCCGGCCGTCACGATGTCGTCGCCTGCGCACGCCGGCCGCTCGATCGCCTCACCCTCGAACACCAGAACGGTGCAGATGTAAGCGCAGTGGACCTGCCATTGCGCGCGCTAACCGATCCGGCGCAGGCGGAGCCGGCCGATTGGGTGCTGTTGTGCACCAAGGCACATCAGACGGCTGCGGCGGCGCCATGGCTTAAGCGGCTCTGTACGCCCTCGACCCATGTCGCCGTGCTGCAGAACGGCATCGACCACGTCGCCCGGGTCGCGCCGCTGGCCGACGGTGCCACGGTGCTGCCGGTCATCGTTTATTACAACGGCGAGCGGCTCGCGCCCGACCGCATGCGGCTGCGCCATACCAGCCAATACGACCTCGTCGTGGCCGACGACAAAGCCGGGCGCGGCTTCGCGCGGTTGCTCGAAGGCACGCCGTTACGCGTCCTGCTCAGCGACCACTTCACCACGCTGTTGTGGCGCAAGCTTCTGATCAACGCGGTCGCCAATCCGATCACCGCTTTGGTGCTGCAGCGGCAGGCGGTGTTGCGGCGGCCCGACGTGCAGGAGCTTTGCCGCGCTGTGCTCGACGAAACCGTCGCGGTCGCCCGCGCCGATGGCGCACAGCTTGCCGAAGACGAAACCGCGCGCACGATCGCTACGCTTCTGACTTTTTCCGGCGAGCTTGGCACGTCGATGTATTTCGATCGTCTGGCCGGCCGCCCGCTCGAAATCGAAGCGCTCACCGGCGCCATCGTCGCCGCGGGCAGCCGCCACGGCATCGCGACCCCGCTCAACACGGCGCTGCTCACACTCCTGCGCGCGGTCAATGATGCGACCGGCAAGGAGCCGTGATTTCGCGGAGTTATTATCGCTTCCGCTCCGCTGTTCCGTACCGACGTGCTGCCGGCCCATCCGGGGTTCCACGTGACCAATCCCTAGCAAAAAGCCGGTCGGTCCCGGCGAAACGCCCCATTTATTGGCGCCACGTTCACGCTGAACGCATTAAGCTCGCCAATCGAGCCTGTGGGCTGATATGCTGATTCTCGAAAGAAGGATGGCGAAATGGCCGAAAAATCCAAAAAACATGAGGCGAACGCGCAGTTTGCAAAATTGCAGCGTGCCAACGACGCCAAAAAGGCGGCGACTGAATACGAGACTGCAGCTGCGGCGACGCGCGCTAAGACCGAACGGCTCAAAGCACTCCGCCTCGCCCGCGACGCCGCCGCCCCACCGCCGGAACCTGCCGCCCCGAAACGTAAGGCTAAGAAAAAGACCGCGTCCGGCAGCCTATCGGACTGGCTGGACGGCCAGGCCAAAGAGGGGCGGCGCAGCTGAGCGGGCCGCCCGCGGCGGCGTGTAATTCATCGTCCGAGGCGCCTGATTAACCGGCGGCAATATAAGCGGCTTCGGTCGTGGCGACGCGGCACCTAGCGATGCATATGGTGCAGCGCAATTTTGGCCAAGCATATTCGGCCTCGCTCACCTGACGATGCCGTCGTCACTGCGATAACTCAAGAAAGCAATGTACTAAAAAGCCCTTGGCGGCTTTCACGGTTTATTGAAGCGGCCATCGTGAAGATGACACAGAGGGGCGGTAGCAGGCTCCTATGCCAGCACGGAGGGATTCGTCATGACGCTCCAGGCCGCCGCGCCCAAGGCTTATTTTGCGCCCGAGGATTCTTTTGCGCCCAGGGATTCTTTTGCGCCAAAGGATCGTGTTGCGCCGATGGATTATTTTCATGAACGCTATTTCGGCCGGCCGTCATGCCCGAAATGCGGCGAACTCATGATGGCGCCGGAATATCCGGAATTCTCAGCCTGCCGCAGCGGCGATGAAATCCGGCACTTTTGGGTGTGCGACGGATGCGCCAACCGTTTTGACACTTTGATCAAGTTCAAACCCGCCGCCGCGTGACTTAGCCTTGGATTGACGGCGCCGTGAATTGACTGTGCGGGAGTTTGGTGACGCCACGGATTGATCGCGAGGTGAATCCCTGTCGCCCGGCGGCGAGTTTAAGACAAATTTGCCTGACGGATCGTGCTCCCGGCGAAACATTATTATTTTTACTCGACCGGGCTTGCATTATCATTGCAAAATTCCGTTAATTGAGCGCCCCCGCTCGACGCTTAGTCCTAACGAGCCGCGAGGCGGCCGGGAGAAACAAGCCATGACGTTAACTGAAGCCGCGCGGCGATCCGTTGCAGCTGCAACTTCGCGCACGCATGCCGAAGGTCACGGACGAATTTACGATTCGATCACCGATACTATCGGCGCGACGCCGATCGTTCGGCTCGATCGGCTGCCGCAAGAGCGCGGCGTCAAAGCCAATATTCTCGCCAAGCTCGAGTTCTTCAATC
>PLTE01000094.1 GCA_003164375.1 Hyphomicrobiales bacterium
CGAAGAAGATACGGAGGGGGCTCGCCTCTCGGCGCTCCACCCCGGCACTCGCCGGACCGGACGCATCCAGTATCGGCTCAGCTCCAGACCCGCGCTTCCTGAGACCTGGCCTGACGGGCGTTATCCGCTTCGGCCTGTCACAGTCTACCGAGCACCTCGGAGACCGGTCGTAGTGCCGGTCGGTCGGGGACCCAAAGCCGCCCGGGAACGGGGTTACGAGCCCCACCCGCAGGCACCGCACTCGCTCCACTTCAAGGATCGTCTCGAGAAGCGTCCCTCGACGAGCGAGATTTGGCTGATGTAACCTCACTAGTGACTAATGTCAAGACATAGGACACCCTGAAAGTGACCGCCCGGAGCCCGCTCTTGGCTAACGTCGAAATCGGCCGAATAGGGATTGTATCGGGACCGCACATCAGGCCGCGCGCGAGCCGCGGCGGTGCCTCCGCAAGTCTTGCTATCTCTTTGCTACTGAGGAATATTCTTCCCGGGTTTCGGTGAAAGTATCAGATGCGTATCGGTATCGTTTTTATGAGTGTGCTCGCCGTGCTCGCGTTGGCGGCATGCGCGGACAGGGGCGGTCCGCGAGCATTGAAAGACGCCAACGCCTGCGCCAACGACGTCGCCTCCTCCGCGCAGGCCGTGACGATCTACCGGCGCGTGTGGCTCGGCGACGGCACCGACACCCCCGATAAATTACGCGACCAGGCGCCGCTGACGACGGACGAGCGCACCGCGCTCGCGCAATACCACGCGCAAATTCTGCAATGCCGACAGGGCATCCCTGCCGACCCTTCGGGGACCCAAACGCCCGAAATGCGCGACCGGGACGCGGTGTTCCAGCGCAGCCTGACGGTTTATTCCAAGTTGGAGACCGGCGAGCTCAACGTCGGCGCCGCCAATAAATTACTGATCGAAAGCAATGGAAAATTTCAGGCCGACGTGTTGAGAGATCATCTCCGCCCACCTCCCCCCGCCGCGATCGAGGCGCAGAAAAACGCGGAAAAAATGGTCCAGGCCGCCGATCAGGCTCAAGCGCCACTGGCGCGACCGTCGAAGCCGCGTCAAGCGGAGCAAAAACCGGCCATGCCCGCTTGCACGTGGGCCGGCGACGCCTTGAACTGCACGCCGGCGCGATGATGCGATGAACTTGTCATCAGCGGCCGTGATAGAGCCGACGGGCTAAAGGCGTCTCCGCGGCCGCCGCCGCTTCATTCCCAATCCACAGCATGCTGTAGAAAGCTGATGTCTCTATTCCGGGACGGAGACTAAGTGCGAACTCGACGGATTCCGGACGACGACCAAGGCTGCAAAATTACAGCTGCCTTAGTAATTATACAGATTCGGGACCGAGCGTTTGCTGATACGACGGTGTCAATGCCACGGAGGAGTTAGGTCATGATGGCCATGGAACATGAAGCGACACTCGCCGAGGCAGTAAGACGGCACATCATTCTTGCGCTCGCTTCCTGTGGCGGCAACCGAACGCATGCGGCAAGAATTCTCAATATCTCCATTCGCTGCCTGCGCGATAAATTGCGCGAATATGCAAATGCCGGCATCCAGGTGACTCCAGCGCATCGCTCAAGGTCCGAGACACGATCGGGCGGATCGGTGGCCTCATAAGCCCACGGAGAAGTGCTGCTACCTTGTCTTACGAGCGGGCACCAAGGTTCTGCTTGTGAAGCAATGGCTTTAACGGGCGCGTTCCGCGCCAAATGGACGAGCCCGAATGCTTGCCACGACCTGGCGCTGATAAGAAATTACACCTCATTCACGACGAAATATCCGTCCGGTGATCTTTGGCGGCCGACAAATGCCGGATCGACGCGCAACGAGGGAGCGCGGTGATTGAAACCATCGCCGCCTTCCATAAAGGCGAAGAGCACATCACGCTCCGAGGGATGCCAGCGGCACATACCAGAAAGTCTATGCCGCCCCTCATCCACAACTATCCACGCAATATACCCGATTATCCACACGTAATCACGGCGCGCAATTTCGGTAACGTCTTGATTCCAGTCGTTTTGTCACAATTTGAATTCGACCGGGTTCTCACTTCGCTAACCGCTCAGTCCGGAATCGCACATAACGCTGGACACTCAACCGGAGGTGGCCCACCATCTGATTCGCTCGAAGTCCAGTAGGCTCCTGTGCGTATCCTTGTCCTAACGTGAAAGGGACTTATCATGTCGTTGACGGTCTTCATCGACGACACCTGTCCAAGGTGCCTCAAACCGACGAGGCTCTCTTATATAGAGCCCCATCCGACCCACAACGATCTTGCCGTCCATAATTTTGTTTGCGCGGACTGCGGGACTGCAAAGACTAAAATCATCTCGCTTCGGCCGATCAAACCGCGCTTGCCGCAGCTAAAATCGGCCTAATTGCCCTTCTGTTGTTGTCGCAACGCGGTTTCGTAACTGGCCCGGGTCGAAACGGCCATATGGCCGTTGTTCATGATGATGCGCATGAGATCGACGGAGTTTCTCGCGCCGAGCTTTTGCATGATCCGGCTGCGATGAACCTCGACCGTGCGCGAGCTTATTCCGAGAGTTTTACCGGTTTGCTTGTTTGTCGCGGCGGCCGCGATGTGAGACAGGACTTCACGTTCACGGTGCGTGAGCTCATGGTAGCCCGGAAACGCCGAGACAGAGGATGAAAACGGTTCCTCGCGCGGTCGGGGATTTGTCCACGTGTCCATCGCATCTATGACCCGTGCAAGAATCGCGTCACAGTCGAGCCGCTTTTCGATATAATCGAAGGCCCCGTTTCGCATGGCCTGGACCACGCTCAGAACATCGTCGAGGCCGGACACGATTAGGATCGGCGCCGGATATGTCCTGGCATCAAGTTGCTTGAGAATCTCGAGCCCCGAGGGACCGGGCATGCAGATGTCGAGCAGAACGCAGGCCGGTGTCTGGCGCCGCGCGAAACGGACGAAAGACCGGCCGTCGGTGAAAGCCTCGGTGGAATATCCAGCCGAGCGAAACACCGCGGAAAGCGCTTCGCATACGTCACTGTCGTCGTCTACGATAAAAATCTTGTTCGTCATCATGGGCCGATCCTTCGATCGTTGAAACAGGCGATGTCGATGCTCACTCAGCCGATTACGCAGGTGACTGCCCACGCTCGCACCGCCGCCATCCCCTCGGACGTGCATTTATCCGATCGCCCAACGACGTATAGGATGCTTCGCGCCATTGGTTGCTGCGAAGGTTCACGACCGACGTGCTGGATCAGTCGATCAGATGTTTGACACAAAACACTCCGGCCCGCTGTCCACTATTATACAAACGTAGTGGAATTTGCGGATTTTCTGGCACGGGTTTCTGCTCACCATTTGTTTGTAAACAAACAGTTTACAAACGATTCCAACGAAAGACTCTACCTAGAGACTTGCGCGTAGCGACATTTGTGTTTGATCCAGTTCGCTCTTAACTCCTCGTTCTAGCCTGCGGCCCAGAATAAAAAACCTTGAACTGTCTCCCGCCCGGTTAGTGTTTGAGCAGAGTGAAGATGACCGACCGCGCCGGCAGAAGATGAAACAGTCCCGGCCTTGGCCTCGCCTGCGGCTCGCTATGGCGCTGGCGATCGCGCTGTCGCCATGCTCAGCCGTACGACCCGGGTTCGCGCAGGCGGAGCGTTTTGACGGCTTCAACGTCATCGTGGCGCGGGGCCACCCCTTCGGCAGCGCGTCAGCCAAACTTGCGCTCATGAACGCCAAACGGCTCGGCGCCCGCGCCGTCGCGATCGTACCGTTCCTGTGGCAATCGAATCCGACGAGCCCCGGCCTCGTCCGCGGCAAGGACATGAACGATGAGGAGCTCCGTGCTGCGATTCGCGATGCGCACGCGCTCGGCTTGGCCGTCCTGGTCAAACCTCATGTCTGGGTTCCGGACAGTTGGGCCGGCGCCGTCGTCATGGCGTCGGAACAGGATTGGGAGGAGTGGTTCGCAAACTATCAGCGCGAGTTGAATCGTATTGCGCACATCGCCACCGAAGAAAATGCGGAGGCCCTCGCGATCGGCACCGAACTCTCTCAAACGACGCTGCGGCCGGAATGGAACGACGTGATCATCCAGACGCGTGGCGCTTTTTCCGGACGCTTGCTCTATGTCGCGCACAATGTCGAGGACGCCGAAACAGTTCCGTTCTGGGGCCGCCTCGATGCCATCGGGGTGTCGCTCTATCCGCCGCTCGGTGTCGACAGTGATCGCGATTGCCGACGGCGCACGATGGATGCGATTGCGGATCGTCTCGATGCCCTTGCCGCCCGAGAAGGAAAATCCGTCGTCGTTGCGGAGATCGGGCTGCGCTCCGCCGAGGGCGCCGCTGCAAGACCGTGGGAAAGTGCCGAGGAGAGGGCAGCCGCACCGGAGCCGGCACTTCAAGCTGACGTGCTTTCCGATTGGCTCGCGGCTCTTCATCGTCCGGCGATCAGCGGCGTTCTGATCTGGCGCTGGCTTACTGATCCCGACGCCGGGGGCTTGAGCGACACCGATTTCACCGTGCAGGGTAAGCCCGCGGAGCACGTTCTGATGTGCGCGTGGACGCAGAGCTGCTAAGGCGCCTTCATCAGAACCGGTGCCAGACGCCGAAGATCGCCCCGTTTTCCTGCAAAGCGTTCCGGCCGGCATAGGTCGTGAAACCGCCACCCTGCACCGACCATGTGGGAGTAACCTCATAGACCGCACTGAGCTGAAGCTTGTAATATTCGTAGCTGCCGCCGAAGATCGAAATCCCGGAGCCCTCCGAAACGACGTTGAAACTTTGCGCCAGCAATAGCCAACGCGGCAACACCTTGACGCCGATCGTTGCATCGCCGTGGAACTCGCTGGGATAACCCGCGGTACGCACGCGTTCGGCCACCTCTACATCGAAGAAGGCCGGAAGGTCCCCGATCTTGAAATTGTGACCGAGTAGCAAGCGCAAGTCGGCCTCGACGTCGGTATAGCCGACCGCGGCAGGATTCGACGTGTCGGTGGTGCCGGGCACGCGCAGCGTCGCCTGGCCGGAAAAGACCCAGGTCGGGTCCTGAATAAAGCCATAGCGCGCTCCAAATTCCGTATAGCCGAGACCGGTACGCTCCGCGCTGGTCGGCGCGGCAATGTCGATATGCTGAAGACCGGGATCCACGATGGCGGTCAAACGGTCGGTGAGGCCATATTCGATGAGCAGCTGCGCTTCGTCTTTGTCGTAGCGCGGCGTGGACGCGAGCCCGCTGCCGTTGAAGTAACGCGTCGCGTCGTCTGCGGTGATGGTCGCAAACCACTGACCGGTGCCTTCCGGGAGCGTCCATGCGCCCGCCCAGGCGGCAGACGGCACGGACAACAGTCCGATTACGGACCCGACAAAATACTTCAGCACGCCATACTCCACTCGATACAAGTCTCGGCCTATTACTCCGATCAAATCAAAACGGGCTCGGCTCTTTGTTGGAGCGCGCTCGCTTCGGACACTCGAGATTCGCTTTTCCGGATCATGCTCTAGATCTTCAACGCCAGAACGCGATCACCACCGGCGCCTGCGGCGTCCTTGACTCTGGAAATCGCACTCGTGAGCAGTTGGACGCGATCGACGGCGCGCTTCATCGCCCCGGTGATCGCCACCACGCTCGCGGTGGCATAGTCGGACACCACCGATTCGGAGTCCCGCAGGTGCAACTTAGCAACTGTCTTGCGTAACGCCTCGCCTAGCTCGCGTGCGGAATCTGCGCTGAGCTCCGGCGCGACCAGGATAATCGTGCCGTCCCGGTATGAAGCCGCCACGATCCCGATTGTTGCCGCGAGCCGCCGAACCGCGCGCGCCACCTCGGCGAGCACGCCACGCGCCGCGGTTTCGCCGTGGACCGAACGATACACGTCGAACCGGTCCAGCCTCAGCGCGAGGATCGAAATCGGCGCGTCGTTCTCGCATCCGCAGCCCGTGGTGAGATAGGCCTCGGCCACTTCGCCGACGAAAAGGCCAGTCGTTTCATCGATCCACAGCGCCGCGCGACGGTCACCCCAACTCGAGAGAAAGCCCAGCAATTCTTGCTCGCGCGCCTGGCGGCGGTCGAGCTCGTGCTTGAGCTTCAGCGCCGCGCGCACGCGTGCGATCAACTCTACGCGTTTGATTGGCTTGGTCAGGTAATCGGTTGCGCCCGCCACAAACGCGTTGTTCAGCGAGTTCATGTCATCGAGCGCCGTCACCATGATGATCGGCAAGTCGGCGTAGCGCACATCGTTGCGGATGCGTGCGCAAGCTTCGACGCCGTCCATTTCCGGCATCACAATGTCAAGCAACACCACATCGAAGGCGGATTTTTCGTTTGTGGCACGGCCGAGGTCGAGAAGCTTAAGCGCTTCCCAGCCCGAGGACGCGGTTGCGATATCGGTGTAGCCCGCGGATAACAGCGCGCCTTCGATAAGATCGCGAGAATCTTCCGAATCGTCGATCACAAGTATTCGCATGACCTACTCTGCATTAGACTCATCAGCGTCCCCTATTGTTTTCGGGACCGACGTTTCTTAATCCTAGAAAGTCCCGTCTGCTTTTAACCGAGCAAACACTCGCCAAGTATTGTTCTGGTATATGACGCGATAACCGGGCGCGCCATTTCGAAACAACGATGGAAATGCCTTGTCGAGGCGATCGCTGACGCCGATCTCGCTCTGTGGATCCGGGACGGCAACGAACGGCGTGTCGATGCGGGCGAACAGCAAAGCGAGCGCGAACGGCTCGCTCTGCGGACCGAGAATCCCACGCGCGCGGCCGCGCCCCAAAACGAAGGCGGGAGCATTGTCGACGTCGGCCAACACGCCATCGCGGCCGGTGGCGGCGCCACCCGCCGCAAGGGCGTCTAGCCGCCCGCTGCCACCGCGCTCGGCAACGAGGTGAAAATGACTGAGAGTGATCGGATCGACGATCGTGAGACCCATGAGCCCGCCCAGCCATCCCAGCACGAGCAGTGCGATGGTGAGACCGAGGCGTTCGCGTACGACCGGAACGCGAATTATTACGGCCGCAGCCAAAACCGGAGCAGCGACCACAATCGCCGTTGGATCGCCGAAAAAGCCGCTCAAGACGCTAAGAGCCGTTGCGGCGATCGCGATGGCGGCGAAGACTAGCCCCGGAACAACAAGCTGTCGCCGCCGATATACGAGTGCGAGCATCACCACCGCGAGGGGTGCGCCAAGGGCGAGCGCAGCTCCCATCGCAAGGCTAGAGTCGAGAGTTAGAAAGCCGGAAAGTCCGTTGCCGAACACCCGCTCCACGGCCGCGGTCCAGATCGATAGGCTCTCGGCCGGAGCCGCGAAGAAGCTCCAGCCGTCGCCCGGAAAGATCCAGGATACATAGCTGAACGCGGCGACGGCGAAGAACGTTGGAAAAACCAGCGCGACAACCACGTTGAACGGGGCACTCGCGACCAGCGCCGGACGGACCGCAAAAGCCAGGAACGGCACGGCCGCGAAAGCGAACGCGGCGCCCAACGGATGGGAGAAGGCAAGCCCCATGAGCGCAAGGCCAACCCCCATCACCTCCGCGGTACCGCTGCGGGCGCGCAAATTATAGAGTGCCAAGCACAGCATCAACAGAAATGCGGCGAGGAACATGTCGGAAGGGCCGGCGACGACTGCCCGGAGCAGTGCCGGATGAAATGCAACCAACACGGTGGCGATGCCGGCGACTGCCGTCGGCAAACCGACTCTGCAAAACGACAGGAAGCAAAAGGCGGCGATGAGCGCGAGCAGGCTGGCCGCCACCAGCGCTGGCGCCGGCGTGTCGGCAGGCGCGAGCCATGCGACCAGCGTGGTGGTCAGAAACGGCAAGGTCGGATAGGCCGCCACGATCCGACCGATCGGCACTTGGCCGTCGGCAGCGGTGCTGGCACCCGCCCACAGCCGCAGTGCGTCGTCGGCGAGCAGCCCATTACGCACCGCGACGGCCGAAAGTGTCAGGATCGCCACGAATGCAAACAAGGCGATCGGCGTGACCGTAAGCGCGCGATTCATGTCGCGCCCTCGACAGGGGACAATTGCGCGGCCGCGTGCCGCGATATCCCATGCTCGGTTTTCTCCCAGAAATGCGGATCCCGGATAAGCTGCCAGAGTCCCCTATAGGCAGCGATTGAGATCAGCACCCAGTAACCGAACAGGGTGAAGCTGAACGGAATGAGTTCAAGCCAACCTCGCCGGATCGGCGCCAACATGATCAGATAGGTGAAGGCGCCATTGCCGGCGAGTAGATTGAAGAGGCAGAGGAACAGCAAAGGTTCAGGAAAGATCGGGTCGAAGCTAGCTGCAGCCGCGACAAGCCAGATCACATAAAACAACCAGAAGATCGGATTGAGCAGCCCCGCCAACACTGTCCCGCCAATGAAGAACACGAAACCAAGAAAGCCGAGCGGGCCGACGGTACGCAGGAAGTGTACCGGACGCCTGGTATGGACCAGAAGGGTCTGCATGTAGCCCTTGATCCACCGCGATCGCTGGCGGATCCATTGCCGTGAGTGGCAACTCGCCTCCTCGAACGTCGTCGAATCGACCACACCGACGCGATAGCCTTTTTGTCCGATCCGGATGCCGAGATCAGCATCCTCGGTCACATTGAATGGATCCCAAGCGTGCAGCTCGCGCAGAACGTCGATGCGAAAATGATTGGACGTGCCGCCGAGCGGTATCGGCATGCCCATTCGCTCCAGGCCGGGCAGGACCTGGTCGAACCAGAGCGCATAGTCGAGCGTGAACATGCGCGTGAGCCAGTTTTCGTTCACGTTGTAGTAGCTAAGACGGCATTGCAGGCAGGCTGTATTCGGCGGTGAGCGGCGAAAGGTCGCTACAACCTTGCGGAGCTGGTCTGGCTCGGGTCGATCCTCGGCATCGTAGATCACCAGATATTCGCCGCGAGCGAAGCGCAGCGCAAAATTGCACGCCTTCGGCTTGGTCTGCGGTTCGGAGGCAGGCACGATGATGATCTCAAACACGCCTTCGAGACCCAGCGTTCGCGCAGCTGCGATCGTCTCCAGATCGCCGGCCTCGAGCACGATCTTGATGTCCAGCTTGCCGAGCGGGTAGTCGAGATTACGTAAGGATTCGGCGAGGCGTGGCAGCATCGCGGCCTCGCGGAACATCGGCACGAGAACCGTAAAAACCGGCAGATTCTCCGCGTGCAGCGCACGTGCCTCGACCGCGATGATTTCATCGAGGTCGGCGGAACGGCGGCCGCCGACCGAAACCAGGACTCCCTTGAAGACGAAATTGCCAAGATAATAAATGCTGATCGCGACATTGAGTCCGATGAGCGTATCGAGGGGGGCAAGGGCTAGCCCGGCAAGAATCGCGCTCAGAAACAAGTAGGCGGCGATCATCTGCGGTGTTGTGAACACCGTACGGGCGGACATTTGTGAATCGAACTCGGCGAGCTCGAATACCGCCTGACGCGACAAGGCATCGGCGAAAGCGGTCTGAATCGCAACCACGATGTCGAACTTCGAAACGACAACGAACTCGATGTCGACGCCCCAGAGGCTGCGCGCGAACAAGACAGTTACGGGTCCCGGCTCCGCGGTGGCGATGAGCAAGCGCCCATTGCTGTGCCGCCATGGCATGGTCAAGCGGGTTGCATAGACTTCAGCGTCCGACACAAGCAACAACCGACTGTCCGGCGGCTCGCTGATCATATCCACAAACGGCAGGTCGAAATTCTGTGCGTATGTTTCGTAGTACAGTCGCGGATCGATCCAGTTGCGCGACAGCAGCGCATCGCCGAGTCGCACGTTCCACTGTTCCGCCAACCCGACCGCCTCGTCTAGCTGCGGGAGGGTGATGATGCGCCGGCCGACGAGAAGATCGCCCAGCGCGCGGTCGGAGGGTGACAACGGCATGGCTTAGTCGGACGTTCTAGCAGACCGACGGCGAAACAGGCGCTGCAATGTCAGAAGCAGAGCCGCCGTCGCGAGTAACCAAAGACCGCCGATGATCCATGAGCGAAAGCGCTCGGCAACGGTCAGCCACGACACCTCGTCCGGATAGGAAATTTTCACGACGGTGTCGCGCTCCGTCGACATCGCGAGCGCAACGCCCTCGGCATCGACGAATGCAACATCGCCGTGATCGAGATGAAGGTCGACCGGAGCCGGTGCCGACCCGTCTGTCGACATTGGCTTGATCCAAAGACCCGGATGATCACCCGCGGTCACGATCTGCGCGACGGCGCCGTTGAACCCGCCGAGATCGAGCAGCGTGTGTCCGGCACGATCGGTCACCGCCACGCGCCCGCGATCGAAGCGCACGCGCGGCGTGGCGCCCGCGGGCGAGATGTCGCTCACGGCGATGAAAGGCTCCGCCGGCTCCGGCGCGTTGCCAGCGGCGATTAAATTGACTCTGAGTGGCGTGACGTCGGGTGATAGTTGATTTGCGACTTCGGCGATCAATCCAAGCACGAGGTTTGGTTGATCGGCGGCACTTGCCGGCAGCAAGAGCTCAAGTCCGTGCGCGAAGCGCGGCGAGAGATCGGCGAAGTCGTGCGCGGTACCGTCCGTACTCGTGAGTACGAGCGATGACGAACCGAGCAACTGCGCCGGGTAGCCCTGAGGCTCGACCCGGCAATCGCCCTGCGGGCTGTCGCGTTGAATAATGGCTCGGACATTGGCACTGGTGCCGACAAGCCCTTCCGGCAGAGTCAGATCGAGATGCGTCGTTTCGCTGGTTGCGGCGACCGTGCTACCGAGCAGCCGCTCGTTGACGAAAACGCTGACCACTGCCCTTTCACCGGCGCCGTCGGGCGCTACCATGAGATCGAGCAAGAGCCGCGTCGGACGCGTCCCGCTCGGAAGTCGGCGGGTATCGACGACGGCGATCAGATCGGCCCGCCCATACACGTCAGCATGCGCCGGCGCCACCGCGAGTTGGTCGAAGGTCATCCGATCGGTGGGCTGCTCGGGCGCGACGGAATCGCCGACCGTCGCCGAGGGGACACCGCGCGTAACGGCTAACAACGGGCTTGCGAACAAGTGACCGGCGCTGACGACATCAATGTCGGAGACCACGAGGGCCGGCGAGCCACCGACCCGAACCGCTGCAAGCGTACCAAACGACCGAAAATCGCCAGCCAGTTTGGCGACCGGCGAGTCGATGACACCGATTGCATCAGCGAGCGGACCGACCAGAACAACGCCCCGCGTCCAGCGGCCATCCGTGTCACCCTTGGCTAGTTCCGCCAATGCGCCGTAGCCGCGGTAGAATGAGACATGCCGTCCGCTGGAGATCAGTGAGCGAGCCACCGTGATGGCCGTTGCGATTTCGTTTGTCACGGCGCGACGGCCGGGAAGGACAATTGCAACGTCACGCGGCATCAGCGCGGCCGTCGTAGCGACACCAAGCGAGCCGGCCTGATCGATGGCGATGTTGACCGCCGTTTCGGGATCGATCGTCAGAGTGTCGCCAATGGAACGTACGTCGATGCAGCGATCGAGCGTCGCGGCGCCGGAATAGAGAAAGGACAGCTTGAGATAGCCATCCTTGGGCGCGATGTTGTGCAATGGGACGCTAATGGTGCGGCCGCGACTATTGCCGTCGAGAGCGACGGCGATCGCGGTGCGGTCGTTGACCTGCACTTCAAGATTGCGCCGCGCGTCGTGGGCGCTGACATCGTCGATCACCAACACGAGGTCTCTCACCGCCAGTCCATCGCCCTCCGGCACCGGTACAAAAATGTCGCTTCGCCCACCTAGATTGGAAAAGCGCAGCCCATTGACGAAACCGATATCGGCGAGTGAGACGTCGGCAATGAAGCCGCGCGGCGGTGGAGTCGCCGCTGCTGGTGCCAGCGCTGGCGTTGGCACGGGTGACGTCACGGCCGGCACCGCCGCGACGGGTCGCGGCGCGCGCACGTTGTGCGGTGAAGACGGCTTGATCGCCGCAAATTGCGGCGCGTGTGGGTGCTGTGAAGCCGGCGGCGGCGGTGGTGGATTCGGCAGAATCGACGTTTGCGAGAGCCCCGCCAAGGGCAGCATTACCGGAACGAGCGCAAGAGCGCAGCCGGACACGATCAAAGTACGCATGGAGAGAGTCATTGTGGCTCCCGGACTGAGTGGAAGGTTTGCAGTTCGTGCGAGGCGGCTTCGCGGAGTGCATTCAGGCGCTCCTTAAAAGCCAGGACTTCGTCGTCCGTTAGCCCGCGCTTATCGCGCTGAGGCGTCCGCAGGACGTCTTCGACGTCATGAGCTGCGCGCCCCGTTGCTGGAAAGCCGACGGTCGGACCGATGCCGAGGATGCCGTGCATGCAACGGTAGCCCGCGTCGACCACCGATGCGGCGTCGGACAGGGCGTCCGAGAGCTTCGGAATTGCCGCATAAGCATCTCGAATTTTGCCTTCCAAGGTCGACACAAAACGGAGTCGAACGCGGGCAAGGCGATCAGTGTATTGATCTAACGTCATGGCTCCCCCAGAGACAGAACTCTAACTGAAATACTGGCGGGGGTGAATCGTTTGTCAGTAATATGGTGAATCTATACTTATTAAGTACATATACTAACTATGCTATTCTTTGCTTTTTCTGCGTCTACAACGTATAATTAGTAGTATTACTTAGCGTCGATCCAAGAACCTCCCAATTCAAATGAATCACATGCGATTCCGTGCCGGTCACTAAACGCGTGAGCGCCTGATGTGGACGCACGAACAGCGTCGAGCTGCGAACCGCGATGGCTGCGTTTACCCGAGCGATCTGAGCGGCGATGACTGGACTGCTGTCGCATCTTAAAAAGGCGGCCCTGACCGTGTGGCGCACGGGTGTTCGGCGACTGCAAATCGTCGAGCGACCGGAAGCTGGCGGATTCGAAATTCGACGATTGAACAAACGGCCGAGATGCCGTCGCCGGTCTGACTGTAACCGCGCAGCCTACGAATCTGAGCCTACATGGGCCGTATTGAAATCGCGGGTTCTCGACCGGCGATCAGATCGGCGCGATTGCGGCGTTGCAACGAAGCGCGAGTTAGTCGATTTCAAGTTACTTCAGCCGGGGCGGCCTCAGCGCGTTCTCCGGTCCCAACGGATACCGGATCGCATCTGCCAGCTTCAGCCATTCAGCCGCCATTTCGCGTTGAATAGCACGAGAATCTGGATCAGTTGCCGCAGTCACCAGATACGAACAATGCGCAGCGTAATGCGCGTAATCTTTGTACCTGTCGTTCGTCGGAATTGCCATGATCCCTCCCTCCGCGAATCACCAAGTGGCGAATCTGGGCGCATTGCAATGACAGGTCTGTCCAACATTGAACCTTGCTTAAGCCAAAATGGCGACGTGATCGTTGGCACAACAGTTGAAGAACGAAGGCCTTGGAGAACTCGCTCCAAGGCCTATCTTTTCAAACATTCAGTGGCTCCGGGCTCCATAACCCGAAACGTTGCCCCCGGCGTAGCCTGAGGTTTGCGACTGCGCGTATCCGCTCCCGTATGAACTGGTTCCGGCAGTCGATGTCGTGATGGCCGATGTGGTGCCACCGCCGCCAAACCCGCCGGCACCGCTGAGACCTTGCCCCCCAGCAGTGGCCATTGAGCCAGATGAACTGGTGCCGAACCCGTTGGCGCTGCCATAGGAATTGGACGTACCTTGGGCACTGGACCAGATGTTGGTGGAGCCCCCGCCGCTGGCAGAAAATTGCTGGGCCATGGCAGGGACCGAGATGAGCAACCCGGCGGCGGCGACGATACAACAAAGCGCTTTCATGCGATCTCCTATTATCTGACGGACCGGATTTGGCTCGTCCCGAAGTCCTACGCCGAACAGACGTCAAACGTGGACTTGAGGCCAAGTCAGTTGATGTTCGAGGCCCGCGTAAACATTGCTTGTTCCTGCGGCGTGAACGGTTTCAGTTCCGGCTTGGGTGTGAGAGTTTCCGCCCGCTCTTCATCCGCGAGTGGCTGCGCTTGCTCCTCCTGGGCAAATGAGAGCGCCGGCATGGAGGAGCCTCGGTCGCTCTGCCTGACTTCGGCAGGTGGGCTCGGACAAGGCGAACCAGCCCGGTCCATTGCAACTGCCACACGTTCGTCCTGGCACATCAGCGCCAGGGCCGCTTTCTGAAAGCCGAAGGCATAAAGCTGACGCGCCAGGAGTCGGATGGTGCAACCAGGGTCGACAACGGTGCTGCCGAAAGTGACGCCGCCGCCCATCATCGAAATGCCGCCAGATGCCGAGCCGAGACAGGTCTCAACACCAGCCGCGGCGAGGCCGGGAGCGACTACGGTGGGCGTCGTAATCAGGTGGGTTGTTGAATTCGCAACGGGGGGGTCGCTGACATTGACGGTCGACGACGCTCCAGATGTACTTCCCAAGGTTTGAGCATACAGCGGCGTAGTAATTGTCAGTGCAAGCAACGCGATCAACAAGCGCATGACGCGAACTCCCGCCAACAAGCGATACGAATACTTCGAATAACTGAAGTATTTACATTTCATTAACGTATCAAAGCGAATGGAATTGTCTATTCGCAGAGTTGCGTAGAATTCATGAAAATATATTAACTATAACGCGTAACTATACTGCTACAGTTTGCGCCGTGTTGGGGTGGGCGACCTCAGCAATGTCTCGTCGTGGTCCGCAACAGTTTGAAAGGCTTAAGTGCCAGCCTCTTAATGGTCCGCGCCGTAGGATTAGATCGTCGGCAGAATCCCTGTCTTGGAAATCCCGACTGGATCAGGTGACATATTGAGCAACGAGCAAACCGCAGTGTCCATTCGGCGGGTGGTGCACGTCGAACTGGAGGCTTGTGCGACGGCTATCAATCGCAACGATAAGAAGGTGGCGTTAGACCAGCTTTCTGAAGCGACCGCCAAGTTGAAGCGCCTAGCGAGCGGTTTAATCAGACAATTTGGCTGATGCTGGAGCCCGCGGCCTCACGAAGGGTGAGTCACACCCGCATTGCGCTGGATCGCTGCCAACCTCGACCGCTATCGCGTGCGACCATCAAGCAACGACCGAGGGTTCCGGGATGCCGTTTCTCAGCAACACTGCGAACTGCTCCGGCGGCACCGGCCGGCTGAAATAATACCCTTGCGCCTCGTCACATCGATAGGCTCGAAGAAATGCCAATTCCGCTAGCGTTTCCACGCCCTCCGCGATGACCCGCAGCTTGAGACCCCGGGCCATGCCGATGACCGCTTTCACAATCGTTGTATCCTCGCCGGCGCTGCTGATCTGACGGACAAATGATTGGTCGATTTTGACGGCATCGACCGGAAACTTTCGCAGATAGCTCAGACTCGAATATCCCGTTCCGAAATCGTCGATCGCCACGCGTATGCCGCGTTCCCTCAGTGTCTGAAGGATGATTGCCGTCAACGGAGCATGCTTCATTAAAACACTCTCGGTCAACTCGAGCTCCAGAGAACCGGGATCGATTCCCGTCTCGCCGACGATAGCGAACAAACGATCCAGAAAGCCGTCGTCGCGAAACTCCATCGCGGAGACGTTTACCGCCATAGTCAGCGCAGGCAGACCTGCGTCCAGCCAGGATCGCGCTTGTGCGCACGCTTCACGAAGCACCCATGCACCGATCGGCAGAATGAGGCCGCTGTCTTCGGCGACGGGAATAAATTGGGCCGGGGCGATCGCTCCTTGCGTAGGATGCGTCCAGCGCAGCAACGCTTCCGCCCCGGTAATCGCTCCGGTCATCAAATTGACCTTCGGCTGGTAGTAAACTGCGAATTCATGTCGTTCCAGGGCGCGCCGGAGGCCCTCTTCGATGGATTGCCGCTCCACGGCCCGAACGTTCATCACCGGCTTGAAAAACCGAAAACTGCGGCGGCCATTTTCCTTGGCCTGATACATCGCGGTATCCGCGTTCTTAATCAGCGTATCAGCGTCCAAGCCATCGGTGGGATAGACACTTATGCCGATACTTGCGGTGACGTGAAGAACGTGCTGGCCGATCGCATGAGACTGCGCCACCGCCTGCAGTATTCTTCTCGCGGTGACAGCCGCATCCTCCGCCCGATCAATTTCTAAAAGCAAAATGACGAATTCGTCACCGCCCTGCCGGCTGACAGAGTCCGAGCCGCGCAGACATTTCACCAAACGCTCGGCGATGGACTGAAGAAGCATGTCGCCGATCGGATGTCCGAGCGAGTCGTTGATATGCTTGAATCCATCCAAATCCAAAAACAGCACTGCAATTTTCTTTGCGTGACGCGTCGCCAATGCAATCGCCTGGCTGATACGGTCGTTCAGCAGCATCCGATTGGGCAAGCCCGTCAGAAAATCGTGCTCGGCCGAATGCGCCATCTGCTGCGCCATCGCCAGCGCCGAGCTCTGCATTTTCTTGCGCTCGATGGCGTAGCGCAGCGCCCGCAGCAGTCCGCGCGCCTCGATTTGGCCCTTGATGAGGTAATCTTGGGCACCTTGTTGCAAGGCTTGCACAGCCACCGATTCGTCGTCCAACCCAGTGAGCACCACCAAAGGGATGCCGGGCGCAACGGCGTGAGCCCGCCGTATCGCATCCAGTCCTTGAACATCGGGTAACCCCAGGTCGAGCAAGATAACATCAACTGCGCTAACCGCGAGATATGCCTCGGCCTCACTCATATATGTCAGGTTAATTAATTCAGTCTTGAACGAGCTGTTCTCGCTCAACATCTGGCGGAGCAAGTACACATCTCCAGGGTTATCTTCAATCAGGAGAACTCTTTTGATCGAATTCATGCTTCTCTGCTATGCGCCACCGGCCGCCATCACGGGCGACCGGTGAGCGACGACGGCGGATTCCGATATGCCGTTACTCAGCAACGCCGCAAACAGCTGAGGAGGTACCGGCGGGCTGAAATAATACCCTTGCGCCTCCTCACACCGATAGGCGCGAAGAAATGCCAGTTCCTCAGGCGTTTCCACGCCCTCGGCGATGACCCGCAGCCGGAGACCGCGGGCCATGCCGATGACCGCCTTAATAATCGTTGTATCTTCGCCAGCGGTACTGATCTGACGGATGAACGACTGATCGATCTTGACGGCATCGACCGGAAACTTTCGCAGATAGCTCAAACTCGAGTAACCGGTGCCGAAGTCATCGATAGCAACCCGTATGCCGCGTTCTCTTAGCGTCTGGAGGATTCTTGCCGTCGACGCGGCGTGCTTCACTAGAACACTCTCGGTCAGCTCCAGCTCAAGCGAACTCGGATCGATTCCCGTCTCGCCGATGATAGCGAACAATCGATCGAGAAAGCTTTCCTCCCGAAACTCCATCGCGGAGACATTCACCGCCATAGTCATCGCAGGCAGGCCTGCATCCAGCCAGGCCCGGGTTTGCGCGCATGCTTCACGAAGCACCCACGCACCGATCGGCAGAATGAGGCCGCTGTCTTCGGCAACGGGAATAAATTGGGCCGGTGGGATCGGTCCTTGCGTCGAATGCGTCCAGCGCAACAGCGCTTCCGCCCCGGTGATCGCTCCGGTCACCAAATTCACCTTCGGCTGGTAGTAAACTGCGAATTCACGTCGTTCCAAGGCGCGCCGGAGGCCCTCTTCGATAGATTGCCGCTCCACGGCCCGCACGTTCATCGCCGGCTTGAAAAACTGAAAGCTCTGCCGCCCATTTTCCTTAGCTTGGTACATCGCGGTATCGGCGTTCTTGATGAGGGTGTGTGCGTCAAGGCCGTCCTCGGGATAGACGCTCACGCCGATGCTCGTGGTGACGTACAGATCGTGCTGCTCGATGGAATGAGGAAGCGCCACCGCCTGTAGCATTCTTCGCGCCGTAATGGCCGCGTCTTCAGATTCCTCGACTTCCGACAGCAGCACGACGAATTCGTCACCGCCTTGCCGGCTGACCGTGTCAGAGCCGCGCACGCAGTCCCCCAGGCGGTTAGCAACGGATTGCAGCAGCTTGTCGCCGAGCGGATGCCCCAACGAGTCGTTAATGTGTTTGAAACCGTCTAAATCCAAAAACAGCACCGCGACGCTCTTTTTATGACGTGCCGCCAAGGCGATCGCCTGGCTGATACGGTCGTTCAGCAGCATCCGATTGGGCAGCCCGGTCAGAAAGTCGTGTTCCGCCGAATGGGTCATTTGCCGCGCCATCGCCCGCGCCAGGCTCACGTCCCGAAAAACGATGACCGCTCCGGCAACTTGCCCTTCACCGTCGTGAATGGGGGCAACTGAGTCTTCGACCGGGATTTCAAATCCATCCCGTCGTACGAGGATAGAGTTCGCCGGCAGGTGCACCGTTTGATCTCGACGAACCGCCCTCTCCATTGGATTCGGAATAATCTCGCGAGTGGTGGTGTCAAGGATTCGGAATACGTCGGTCATCGACCGCCCGGCCGCCTCCTGCCACGACCAGCCGGTCAATTTCTCCGCGACGAGGTTAAGAAAGGTGAGATTTCCCGCCAAGTTCGTGCAGGCCACGGCGTCGCCGATGCTATTGAGCGTCACTTGGGCGCGTTCCTTTTCCACGAACAACGCGTCTTCAAGGGCTTTGCGCTCCATCGAATAGCGGAGCGCCCGCACGAGCCCGCGCGTCGTGCCATAGCTATCGATTTGACTTTTTACGAGATAGTCTTGAGCCCCTTCTTGCAACGCTTGCGTAGCGAGCGATTCATCGTCCATCCCGGTCAGCACCACCAAGGGGACCCGCGGCGCGGCGGCGTGGGCGCGTCGTACCGCCGCTAGCCCTTGTGCGTCGGGCAAGCCGAGATCGAGCAAGACGATGTCGACCGCATTTTCCGCAAGATACTTCTCCGCTTCGGACATTGACTGCATAATGGTCAATTCCGTGCCGCGAGCGCCCTGCTCGTCGAACATCTCGCGCAGCAAACGGGCATCTCCCGGATTATCCTCAATCAGAAGGACCCTATCGATGTGCTTTTTGGTCATCCGTTTAGCGTCTTCGGTGGCAGCCGGGTGTTGGTCAACCAGAAGGCATTGATGCTCCTGACCATGCCGACAAACGCGTCCCACTGCGCGGGCTTTCTGAGGTAGCAGTTCGCCTGGAGCTGATAGCTGATCAACACATCAGCGTCCGTCTCGGAACTGCTCAGAACGACTGTCGGAATCATTTTGAGACTTGTATCGCCCTTAATCTGCGCGAGCACTTCGCGGCCGTTCATTTTGGGAAGATTTAGATCCAATACGATGAGGTCCGGCCGCGGGGCATCGACGTACACCCCTTGCTTTTGCAGAAAGGCCATTGCCTCGATGCCGTCGGATGCCAAGTGAAGATGGATGGAACCGTTGACATCGCGGAATGCTTCCCGCGCCAACCTAACATCGCCGAGATTATCTTCGACCAGCAGAACTACCGGCGGCTCTCTCTGTTCCGGGATGTTACTCATAGATTCATATCGCTTCTTACCGAAGCACGGCGGGAGGCATAGGCGGATCGCGATCCCGGCAGCATTCTGCGAAGTTGTCGAACAGAGTCTTCCCTACTCATCAGCTTTGCATCTGCTGAGGCAGTTTGACCTTTGTCAGCCAGAAATCGTTGATGCTCCTCACCAGTTCATCGAACGCATCCAACTGTACGGGCTTGCTGAGGTAACAGTTCGCCTGCAGTTCATAGCTCCTTAAAATATCGGATTCTGCAATAGACGTTGTCAGGATGACCGTGGGGATCAGTTTGAGGCTATCGTCTTCCTTGATGTGGGTGAGAACCTCACGACCGTCCATTTTGGGGAGGTTCAGATCTAGCAAGATGAGGTCGGGCCGAGGGGAACCGAGGTGAACGCCCTCGTGCCTCAAGAAGGCCATAGCCTCCACGCCATCGGCAGTCACGTGCAGTACGATCGTCTCGTCGGCGGCGCGAAAGGCCACCTCCGTCAATCGGGCGTCACCAGGGCTATCTTCAACCAAAAGAACCTGGAGCGGCATCCCGTCTTCTCCTTCAAATTTCATAACGCTCTCTCGCTGGTCGCTAGTGTGAACCGGAAGGTTGTCCCGTTCCCGAGTTCCGACTCTACGGAAATGCTGCCGCCATGGCGTTCCACGATCTTTTTGCAAATGGCCAATCCGATTCCAGTCCCGCCGAATTCTTCGCGCTTGTGCAGCCGCTGAAACATGCCGAAAATTCGTTCAAAATATTGCGGGTCGATGCCAATGCCGTCGTCCTTCACCGCAAAATTCCATTTCTTGTCGTCGTTCATGGCGGCGCCGATGTGGACATGGGGAATGCCGTGTTTCTGGTATTTGATGGCATTGCCCACCAGGTTCTGAAACAGCTGCGTCAGCTGCATTTCGTCGGCCAGAACCGCCGGCAGAGGATCGTGCGTCACCAGTGCTCCGCTGCCCTCAATGCTGCCACGCAGATTCGCAAGCGCGTGTAGTAACGCCTTTTCGCTTGAGGTGTGGCGCAACGCCCTGCCTTTTGACGCAACGCGCGAATAGGTCAACAGGTCCTGGATCAATCGCTGCATCCGGCTCGCCCCGTCCACTGCGAAGGCGATGAATTCGTCGGCTTCGGCGTCGAGCTTTCCCTTGTACCGCCTAGATAAAAGCTGTGTGTAGCTGGCGACCATCCGCAGCGGCTCCTGCAAATCGTGTGAAGCAATGTAGGCAAACTGTCCCAGCTCCTCGTTCGAACGCTTCAATTCATCGACCTTCTGCAGGAGAACCACGGCCGCTTTCTCGCGCACGCTGATGTCGCGAATCGCCGCGGTCACCAGAATGCCTTCGGCGTTTCGGAGCGGGCTCAGCATCAACTCGATCGGAAACTCGCTGCCGTCCTTGCGACGGGCAATGAGCTCGATGCCGGTCCCGATCTGCTGGGCAGACGCGTCCTCCGGGGAGCGTAAATCGTCGGCGATCAGGCGTTCCGCAAAGCCTACCGGAATGATGTTGGTGACTTTTTGCCCGAGCAGCTCGTCGCGCCTGTAGCCGAACTGCTTCTCCGCTTGAACGTTCAGTAGGACGATCTCGCCGCCCTGGTTCACGACCACCATGGCGTCCGGCGCTGCTTCCAGCAGCCCGCGATACCTGCCTTCCATCTGCGCTAGATGCGTTTCCGCGGCCTTGCGCACGCTGATGTTGCGTATCGCCGCCGTCACAAGGGTCCCTTCGGCGCTTTCCAACGGGCTTAGCATCAGCTCGATCGGGAACTCGCCTCCATCCTTGCGCAACCCGATGAGCTCGATTCCAGTGCCGATCTGCTGTGCGAGCGCATCTTCCGTGGACCGCAGATCGTCTGCGATCAACCGTTCGGCGAAGCCCACCGGAATGATGTTGGTGACCCTCTGCCCAAGCAGCTCATCCCGACGGTAGCCGAACTGCTTCTCCGCCTGAAGGTTGAGGAGCGCGATGTCACCGCCCTGGCTCACCACGACCATGGCGTCCGGCGCCGCCTCCAGCAGTCCGCGGTATTTACCTTCCATCTGCGCGAGATGCATTTCCGCGGCCTTGCGCACGCTGATGTTGCGGATCGCCGCCGTAACCAAAGTTCCTTCGGCGCTATTCAGCGGGCTCAGCATGATCTCGATCGGAAACTCGCCGCCGTCCTTGCGCCGTGCAATGAGTTCGATGCCGGTCCCGATCTGCTGCGCCGACGCGTCTTCCGCGGACCGTAGATCGTCCGCGATCAGCCGCTCGGCGAAGCCGACCGGAATGATGTTGGTGACCTTCTGGCCGAGGAGCTCGTCGCGGTGATAGCCGAATTGCTTCTCCGCCTGGAGATTGAGAAGAACGATGTCGCCGGCTTGATTCACCACCACCATCGCGTCCGGCGCGGCCTCCAGCAGTCCGCGGTATTTGCTCTCTATCTGCGCCAGGTGCCGTTCGTCGGTCTTGCGCGCGCTGATATTGCGAATTGCCGCCGTCACCAGAGTTCCTTCGGCGCTCTCCAGCGGGCTCAGCATAATCTCGATCGGAAACTCACTGCCATTCTTCCGCCGCCCCGACAGCTCAATTCCTGTGCCAATCTGCTGCGCCAGCGCCTCAGCCGCACTTCGCGTGCCGTCCGCGATCAGCCGCTCCGCGAAGCCCT
>PLTE01000220.1 GCA_003164375.1 Hyphomicrobiales bacterium
GCTTTGCCGACGTGATCCAGGGCCCTTGGCTCATGGAGCAAATGCAGAAGCAGGCGGCCCATGTCGGCACCAAAATCGTTGCCGACCATGTCAACAAGCTCGAGCTCAAAGCGCGCCCGTTCCGGCTCGAATGCGATTCCGGCACGGTCTATCTCGCCGATACGCTCATTCTGGCAACCGGCGCCCAGGCGCGCTGGCTCGATCTGCCCGGTGAACAGAAATTCCGCGGCTACGGCGTTTCCGCCTGCGCCACCTGCGACGGCTTTTTTTACNNAGTGCTGGTCATCGGCGGCGGCAATACTGCAGTCGAGGAGGCGCTGTTTCTCACCAATTTCGCCGCCAAAGTCACGCTGGTGCATCGGCGCGACCATCTGCGCGCCGAGAAAATCCTCCAGGAACGGCTGTACCAGAACCCAAAAATTTCGGTGCTTTGGAACACGGTGCTGGCGGACGTGACCGGCGATGCGGACCCGCTCAAGGTCAAGAGCGCGGTGCTGCGCGACGTCAAAACGGACGAAGTCACCGAGCGGCCGATCGACGGCATTTTCATCGCCATCGGCCATTCACCGGCCACCGAACTGGTCGCCGGCCAAGTCGAGATGAAGCCGTCGGGCTACGTCAAGACCGCGCCGCATTCGACCGCAACCTCCGTCCCCGGCCTGTTCGCGGCCGGCGACGTCGCCGATGAGGTCTATCGGCAGGCGGTCACCGCCGCCGGGCTGGGCTGCATGGCGGCGCTGGAGGCCGAGCGATTCCTCGCCGCACACGGCGAGGCCGAGCCGCGCATGGCGGCGGAGTGAATTTCACCTCTCCCCGCCGGCGGGCAGAGGCAGAAAGCATCAGCAATGGATTGGGACAAACTCAAAGTATTTCACGCCGCAGCTGAGGCGGGCAGCTTCACCCATGCCGGCGAGCAGCTCGGCCTTTCGCAATCGGCGGTGTCGCGCCAAGTCTCGGCGCTCGAACACGAACTGACGGTGTCGCTGTTTCACCGCCACGCCCGCGGTCTGATCCTGACCGAGCAAGGCGAATTGCTCTATCGCACCGCGCACGATGTCTTCATGAAGCTCGAAGCCGCGCGGGCAAAACTCACCGACAGCCGGGAGCGGCCGAACGGCGACCTGCGCGTAACCACGACGCCGGGCATCGGCATCCACTGGCTCACGCCGCGGCTCGGCGAATTCGTCGACCTTTATCCCGACGTCCATATCACGCTGATCACCACCGACGAGGAGCTCGACCTCGCCATGCGCGAGGCCGACGTCGCCATCAGGTTGCGCCAGCCAACGCAGCCCGACCTCATTCAACGCAAGCTGTTTTCCGTGCATTTCCACGTCTACGCCTCACCCGAATATCTCAAGAGGTTCGGCACGCCGCGCACCTTCGAAGATCTCGACAGCCATCGCGTTCTGGTGCTCGGCGGCGGCAACGTTCCGTCGTATTTGCAGCGCTCGCGTTGGCTGATCGAGGTCGCGCGCGACGGCAAGGGGCCACGCACCCCCCACCTCGTCATCAACAATGTCCTCGGCATCTTGCGCGCTTGCCAGCGCGGGCTCGGTATCGCGATGCTGCCGGATTATCTGGTCGAGGAGAACGGCGGTCTCGTGCAGCTGTTCGGCGAGGCCGACGCCATCGCGCTCGACGCCTATTTCGTCTACCCGGAAGAACTCAAATCGGTCGCCCGCGTACAGGCTTTCCGCGACTTTCTCGTCGCGAATGCGCAGCGCTGGAATTTCTGACGGTGGGCCCATCGTGAGGTGCGCGCGGCGCCGCGCCGATTCGTATTGCGCCGGGCGAAAGCAACACCGCCGCCGCAGAATTTTACGCAACGGTTACGTGCGCCGATTCACCTTGCGATGACCGCATGGCTGTCATGTCGAGCACCGCGTTGTCTGTGGGAATTCGCAATCGCATACTGTGCGTCCGCTGCAAGGCAATGGGTTGCCGCCATCCTCCCAGATCGGTAACCGCGATGTCGGGCAGCTGTTCCCCTCTGGAAGGTGTCGTCGGCGCCCCCACGCCGGCGAACTAACCGGGCCCGCAAGGGCCCGGTTTTCTTTTGTGCAGCAGTATCGGACTGTATTCTATAATCGAAGCAGCGGAACGCTGGGGGGGGCGAGCTCGTGAAAATCTCCATTCTCGACGATTATTTCGACACGCTGCGCACGCTGCCCTGCTTTGCCAAACTGGCGGGCCACGATGTCACGGTCTGGAACGACCATGTGCAAGACGTCGATGCGCTGGCCGAACGTTTGAAGGACACCGAGGTCCTGGTGCTGTTTCGCGAGCGCACGCAAATCCGCGCGCCGCTGCTTGAGCGTCTGCCGAAGCTCAAGCTCATTAGCCAGCGCAGCGTTTATCCGCATATCGACGTCGATGCCTGTACGCGGCTTGGCGTGATCCTGTCGTCGAGCCAGCATCCCGGCACGCCGTCTTATGCCACGGCAGAAATGACTTGGGGCCTGGTGCTCGCGGCGATGCGGCAGATTCCACAACAGATGGCGGGGCTCAAAGCCGGCAAGTGGCAGGTCGGCGTCGGCACCACGCTACGTGGCAAGACGCTCGGCATTTACGGCTACGGCCACATCGGCGCCGCCGTCGCCGGTTTTGGGCGCGCCTTCGGCATGAACGTTCAGGTCTGGGCCCGCCCGGCGACGCTCGAGGCCGCCCGCGCCGATGGCTACGCGACAGCCGTCAGCAAGGAATCGTTCTTTGCGCAATGCGACGTCATCTCGCTCCACATGCGGCTCGTCCCGGCGACGCGCCACATCGTCGCCTCAGCCGACCTGGCGCAGATGAAGCCGACGGCGCTCCTGGTCAATACCAGCCGGGCGCCGCTGATCGAGCCTGGCGCGCTGGTCGATGCGCTGCGATCCGGTCGTCCCGGCATGGCGGCCGTCGACGTCTATGAGGACGAGCCGCTGCTCGATACCGGCCATCCGTTGCTCAACATGGACAACGTGATCTGCACGCCACATATCGGCTACGTCACGCGCGACGAATATGAAATCCAGTTCGTCGATATCTTCGACCAGATCACCGCCTATGCGGCGGGTAAGCCCAGCAACGTCATAAACCCCGACGTGCTAAAAGGCGCGCCCCGTTGAAAAGGAGGATTGTTGTCGTCAACGACACGATGCAGCGCGGTTATCGCTACGAGCTTGTCGAGCCGACGGGACGGCATTTCGATCCCGAATTCCATCCCGAACTCACGCCCGCGGACATGCTGCGGCTTGGCGTGTTCGCCGGCAAATACATGACCGATTGCCGCGAAGAATTCCCGAAAAGCTGGTTCGCGCGTGCCAAGCTTGCCGGCAAACGGCGCGACAGCGCGCTGAATTATTTCGGCGTCGATGCGAGCCAGCCGCTCTCGGAGTGGCGCAAGAAGGGATGGATTTTCCGCGACGACCCGCGCGGCTGGTTTCAGTGGTATTGTCGCTACTACAGGGGACGGCGAATACCCGACGAAGACGCGCGGCAAATCAAACGCTGGAAAGCCATTCGCCGCCACGTTCGCCAAATTCAGAAGAACTGCGAGCCGGGCGACGTCACCTGCCGGCAGCGGCAGCGCCAGGCGCTACTGCATTGGGCCTATGATAGCCGCCAAATTTAAGCCGGCTCAAGACCTCTCGCCTTGATGACGCTCTTGGCGGCGGGTGTGACGATGAAGTCGATCAAGCCGCGGCCAGCCTGGGGATGGCTCGCGGCTGCTGGTATTGCCGCGGTGAACAAGGTCACGCTCTGCAACTCGTCCGGCAGCGGGCCGACGACGTCGATACCTTCAACCGCCATCAGTTCAGCCATTTGTTGAATGCCGAGTTCGGCTTCGCCGCGACGGACCACGAGTCCGGCGAGACCCGCGGCGCCGCCGGCGCCGTATTTCGCCTTGGCCGCCATTGCTTTGGCAATGCCGAGTTGATCGAATATTTTGGCCATGTGCGCGCCGCTCTGGCCGCCGCCGACCGGCTTGCTCACCGCGATCGACTTCGCCGCCAACAGCGCGCGCTTGAACGCATCCGGCGTGGCGATATCGGGCTTGGCCGCACCATTCGCCACCGCGATGCCGATCGACGAGCGCGCCACCGCCACCAGGCTGCCGGGAACGAGACTGCCGCGCGCCGTTAAATCCTCGGCCCCGGCTTGGGCGATAATCGCGACGTCGGCCGCCTCGCCCTCGGCGATCCGCCGTTCGAGCTGTGCCGACGGCCCGAGGCTGACGGCGAGGCTGTTGCCGGTCTCCCGCTCGAAGCGCTCGGCTAGTGCCTCGAACACCGTCTTCATCGCGGTGGTGCTCAACACTTTGATCTCGATAGACCCAGCCACGCGAATGCCCCCGTTTTCAGCCCACACGCGTAGAATAAAGACCGACGGCTGCCTCGGATAGGCATCCGTGGCTGCCGACGGCCACGCGTGCTTTGCGCCGGCCGTCATCAACTCTGTGTGAGCATTCCGCGCCGGATCATCAAATCAGCGGCGGGGCCATCGCGCGCTCACGACTTTGCGCTAAAACATACGTACAAATAGTCGCGCCGACGCACCGACGCGCGGCCTTCGAAAGCGGTCTTGGAGGGACGATACATGCTAACGCGCAGACACGTCTTCTACGCCGGCGCCGCGGGCTTGGCGGCATGGTCGATCGGCCGGCTGGCACAGCCCCGCGCCGTCAGCGCTGCCACTCATCCTTACGAAGTGACCCACACCGACGCGGAATGGAAGACGCTCCTCACGCCAGCGCAGTACAACGTACTGCGCGAGGAAGGCACCGAGCGGCCGTTCACCAGCGCGCTGCTCGACGAGCATCGCGCCGGTACCTTTGCCTGCGCTGGCTGCGATCTGCCGTCGTTCTCATCGAAAACGAAATTCGACAGCGGCACCGGCTGGCCGAG
>PLTE01000081.1 GCA_003164375.1 Hyphomicrobiales bacterium
GTTGGCGTAATCGGACAGCTGGAGCAGGTCGTAGGCATCCTGCGCGTTGAAGCCGATGTTGCTTTTTTCGGTACGCAAACCGACGAAGATCGGCGAGCGGATTTCCGGAATCTCCTCGAGCCCGAAGACCTCGCGATAGAAACCGGACAGCTTGACGATATCCTTGGCGAAAATGTTGACGTAGGAGAGCATAACAAAACTCCGAAAGGCGCATTGTGAGAGATATCGCGGCCGGCCTTCGCCCAGCGAGGCCGGCCGCTCAAAACGTGCCCGGCACGTGCCGCCTGCGCTTACGCGCCCTTGCCGAACGTCGTCTGCTTCACGAACTTGCTGCGCAGATGATCGCCCGAACTGATCGGCTGGTATTTCGCCGGATTTCCAGGTGTCTCGCAGCTTGGCAGACACTCGACCAACGCATCGTAGTTCGGCTGGTGGAAGAACACGATCGACATCCGATCCTTATTCTCCTCGGAGTCGAGCGGCGGATTGACGACCCGATGCACCGTCGAGGTCCATGTGTCGTTGGTCCATTGCTGCATGAGGTCGCCGATATTGACGATGAACGATCCTTCTATGACCGGTACGCTGACCCATTGACCGGCCTTGTTCTTCACTTGCAGACTGTTGTCCGAGAGTTCCTTGCGCAGGATGGTCATGCTGCCGTAGTCGGAATGGGCGCCCGCGCGCAATTGCCCGGGGAGCGGAGCCGTTGTTTGCTTGGGATACTGTAGGACCCGCATCATCGAAATGTTCTTGTCGATTGTGCCGTCGAAGTAATGCTCGTCGAGATTCAATGCCAGCGCGAACAGCCGCATGAGATCCGTGGCCAAATCGTCGACAGCCTGAAAGTATGCGGTCCAGACCGGCTTCAGTTCCGCCGGCTTGGCCGGCCAGATATTCTTGGCGAAATGTGGCCCGGCTTCTTCGCTGGTGAAATATTGATCGTTCGGCGGCACATCGACCGGACCGATCGACAGCGACTCCTTGATATCGGGCGGAGTCGGCTCGTCCAAGCTGTATGAAAGGCCTTCGCCTCCGACCGCACTATAGCCGCGGACCTGATCGGGCGCAGGCCGGTCGGCCTTCACCTTTTCCCCATGCGGAAGGTTGAAGAATTCTTTGGAGACGTCATAGGTCTTTCGAATGAGTTCTTCGGGAATGCCGTGACCGGAGACGACAAGAAAGCCGATGTCCCGGCATGCGTGGCCAATCTGTTCGGCGACGGCCGCTTTTCCTTCAGGCGTTCCTTTCCGATATGGCGAGATGTCAATCACCGGAACATGCAGAAGCGTCATAAGTTCAATCTCCGTTTTCCCGCGGACCTTGTGAGGTCTCGATTGACATGTCCGGCACCCGATAAGCAGGTACCGTGCCATTTGACCGCGCGCAGCTCGGCGTTTTATGCGTGCCAGATCTGAGGACAACACCACAGAATTCGAAGCCGCCGGCCGAAAAAAGAAATGCTTCACGCCGCATTCCGGCCCGCCCTGCGATTTTTCCACTCGCCGAGAATATCCGCTGAGTCCGCCACCAGGCCGAGATGCAGCGACACCATCGCCAGCGCGGCATTCTCCAGATTGTCGTCGGTGCCGCGCACCAGATCGCGCGCGACGATGACGCGGTAATTGCGATTGCTGGCATCGAACGCCGCATTGAGAATACAGCAATCGGTGAAGCCGCCGTCCAGCACCAGCGACTCGACCCGCATGTTACGCAACAGGAAATCGAGATCGGTCGGATAAAACGCCGAGAGCCGCCTTTTGGTCTCGACGATCAAATCATCGGGCTCGACGCGCGTCACGAACTCGGTCCAGACCGAGCCTTCGATCGCGTGCGCGTCGCTGTTGGGAATTTCCCCGACATAGAGAGGAAAGGTCCGCCGCCATGCCGAGCTGATGCCGCGAATGTCGTCTTCGCCGCCGCGGCGCACTACCGAGCGGACGTGGATGATCGGAACGCCGAGCGCCCGGGCACTGGCGTGGAACGCATCGATTGGAGCCACGATCTCGCGCGCCCGCGGCGCCGGGCAGGGGCATTGCGGCGAGGAATCGAGATGGCCGCGGTGCATGTCGATCGACACGATCGCGGTCTTGCTTGGATCGAGATAATCGTCAAAGCGGTCGCGCGTGTCCTGCGGTTTGCCGTAGACATGGATGCGCATGATAAATCTCCAATATGTCAGCGGCGCTCTTCGCGCACATGGGGCTGGCCGAGCGCGCCAGGCTCGCTGCTGCCGACGCGTTGCGTGGCGCCCACCCAGATCATAACCGCGATAGTGGCGAGATAGGGCGTCATCATCATCAGATATTGCGGCACGCGGATGCCGGCGGCGGCGATATGCGGAATCACCGCTTCGATGCAGCCGAACAGCAGCGCGCCCCACAGCGCCGGCCACGGCGCCCATCGGGCGAAGACGACGAGCGCGACCGCGATCCAGCCGCGGCCTCCGGTCATGCCCGTCACCCAGAGCTTGACGTTGACGACGGAGATGTAGCCGCCGGCCAGTCCGATCAACGAGGATCCCAACACGATCGCCAGCACCCGGTGCAACGCGACGCTGATGCCGGCGGCGTCCGCGGCCGCCGGATTTTCTCCGACCGACCTGATCCGCAGTCCCATCATGGTCGAGGACAGCCAGTAATTGACCAGGAAGAAAATCACGACGGTCAGATAGACGACCGGATCCTGCATGAAGAAAATCCGACCGATCACGGGGATTTCGGAAAACGGCCAGATCGCCAGGTGGGCCATGCCTTCGATATGCTTGTTCTGCCAGTTGGCGAGCGTGCCGACGAGGCCGGTCAGGCCCTGGCAGAAGAACACGACTGAAAGCCCGGCGATCACCTGATTGACGCGGAGCACGACGACAAGCCCGGCGAACAACAGCGATACGCAGCTTGCCGACACCATGGCGACCACAAGGGCCAATCCGGGATGGCCGTCGAAGGTCAGACAGCTGCCGACGCCGGTCAGCGCCCCGACCAGCATCAGCCCCTCGGCGGTGAGATTGAGCACGCCGGACCGCTCGGAGATGATCAGGCCCAGCGCAGCCAGAGCGTAAGGCACCGCCGTGATCGGCGCATCAGCCAGCCAACTTGTCAGGAATGCCAGCACGGCGAGCCTTTATCGAATCCACCGGATGCGGTGACGAATGAAGAATTCCGACGACGCGACCGACATCACGATGATGGCTTCGATCATCTGAACCATGGTGAATGGGATCTGATAGAACACCTGCAGGGTCTGCCCGGTGATGAACAAAACCGCAATGAGGAAGCCGACGACGGCGACGACGATCGGGTCGTTGCGCGACAGGAACGCGATCAGCACCCCTGAAAACACATAGCCGTCGGCGTAGGATTCCGTCAGCCGGCCTTCCTGGCTGGCGACATTCACAAAGCCGGCCAGGCCCGCGCAGGCCCCCGAAATGGCGACGGTCCAAAGGGTGACGGCCCGGATCGGGATGCCGACGACCTTGGCCATGCTGGGATTGGCGCTGATGAATCTCATATAGAAGCCGATCCGGCTGTAATGGATCAGCCAAGCTGCCGCCAAGATCGCGACGATGGCGATCAAGAGTCCGCTATTGATGCCGTAGCCGAGGTCGGTGAGCCGTTCAAACGGCTGGAACGGCGTCGACTGCGGAAACGCCGTCTTGGCGTCTTGCCAGGCGCCGTAGAGCAGGTGGAACAGGAAATAGACCGCGACGTAATTGAGCAGCAGCGTCGCGATGATCTCGTTCACCCGAAACCGAAGTTTCAGGAAGCCGGCGAGGAGGCACCACAGCGATCCGCCGACGGCCGCTGCGATCCCCATGAGCAGGAGCCGTGTCGATGGCGGACCGATCTGATAGATCGAAATCGCGCCGGCGAAGATGCCGCCGAACACCATCTGGCCGTCGAGACCGAGATTCCAGAAGCCGATACGAAAGGCGAGACTCGCCGCGAGCCCGACCAGCATCAGCGGCGCCGCCTGGACGAGGACGCCGCGCAGGCTGTCGGCGTTGAAGACGCCGGCGAGTTCGCCGGCCAGGTCGATCGGAGAAATTCCGGCCACCCAAAGGATCGCGACCGACAAAGCGAGCCCGAGACCAAGCGACACGGCGAGAAACAGGCTCTGCTTCCAGGCCGGCAAGCTCTGCCGCACGTCGAGGACGAATCGGGAGCGACCCGCAGCCGGGGGCGACGCCGTTTCGCCGGTCGAACTCAAGGCCGAACTATCATGCATGGTCCACCATAGCGCGGCCGATCGCCTGACGATCAGCCGGCCGCGCGAACTCCGCGACGATGCGGCCGCGCGTCATCACGCCAATACGGTCCGACAGGCCCAGCACCTCGTCCAGATCCTCGCTGATCAAAACGACCGCGGCGCCCCGGTCGCGCGCCGACAACAGGCTCTGATGCACGGCAATGCAGGCCCGCGCATCGAGACCGCGACTCGGGCTGTGTGCCACCACCACCGAAGGACTCCGGCTGAACTCCCGGGCGATGACGAGCTTTTGCGCATTGCCGCCGGACAGCAATGCGGCTTTTTGTCTGACATTGCGGACGCCCCGCACATCGTACTCCGCGATCGCCTCGGCGGCTTCGCGCGCCATGGCGGCGCGGTCGATACGACCGAGCCATCCGTAGCGACCGGAGCGGATCTCGGTGACGGCGAAATTATCGGCGATGGAAAGACCTCCCGCCAGGGCGAATGTGTAGCGGTCCGCCGGGATCGCGCCG
>PLTE01000284.1 GCA_003164375.1 Hyphomicrobiales bacterium
GCCACCATCACTGATTTGACGCCGGGCACGGCGCGTACTGCGGTTTCGGCCAGCGCCCGCACGGCCTCCCAAGCCTGCACTGCACCGGCATCGACCGTGATGGAAAAAAATACTTTGCCGTCGCCGGCGACGATCTCGGAGAGCTTTCCGGTCGACGGCAGCGGTGCGCCGTCCGGGCTCGAAACCTTGCCCAGCGCCGCCAGAACATCGTCTTTCAGGACTGCCATGCGATTGTCCCACACACCGCGGCGGAGCGCCGCGACTGACTTAGATAGACCCGCTATCGTTGCGGTCAATCCGGTGAATGAGCGCGTCCTTCCCGGTTGACGCGCCGCCGNNCGGGCGGGCCATGACCAAGCCAGGAACCGAAGACAAGCTACGCCAAAGCAAGCAGGATCATGGAGGGAACAATGGCAAAGGTCGCATTCATAGGCCTCGGCGTGATGGGTTACCCGATGGCGGGACACCTCAAGGCCAAAGGCGGCCACGAGGTCACGGTGTATAACCGCACCGCCGCCAAGGCCGAAAAATGGGCGGCCCAGCATGGTGGCAGGACCGCGCCGACGCCGAAACAGGCGGCAGAAGGCCAGGATTTCATCATGGCCTGCGTGGGCAACGACCACGATCTGCGCGAGGTGATGCTGGGCAAGGACGGCGTATTCGCGGGCGTCGCCAAGGGCGCGACCGTGGTCGATCATACCACGGCATCGGCCGAGATCGCGCGTGAGCTATACGCCGAAGCCAAGCAGCGCGGCTTCGACTTCGTCGACGCCCCGGTCTCCGGCGGCCAGGCTGGCGCGGAGAATGGCGTGCTTACGGTGATGTGCGGTGGCGACGAAGAACCGTTCGCCAAGGCCGAGAAAGTGATCGCGGCTTACGCGCGGGCCTGCAATCTCATGGGCGCGCCCGGCTCCGGCCAACTGGCAAAAATGGTCAACCAAATCTGCATTGCGGGCCTCGTCCAAGGCCTCGCCGAAGGCCTGCACTTCGCGATGAAATCAGGCCTCGACACCGAAAAACTGATCGCGACCATCTCCAAGGGCGCCGCGCAGTCCTGGCAGATGGAGAACCGCTACAAAACCATGACCGCGGGAAAATTCGATTTCGGCTTCGCCGTCGACTGGATGCGCAAGGATCTGAACATCTGCCTCGACGAAGCGCGCAGGAACGGCGCGCATCTGCCGGTCGCGGCGCTAATCGACCAGTTTTATTCTCAGGTGCAGAAGATGGGTGGCAAGCGCTGGGACACATCGAGCCTGATCGCGCTGTTGAACCGTTGAAATACCATACTGGAGAATTGCGATGCGTTTGACGACCTGCCTGTTGGCCGGCTTTGTCCTCGCTTGGCCGGCGGCCAGCGCTAATGCGCAAGTTTTCACCAGGCCGATCGTGTTAGTCGTGCCCTACTCGGCAGGCGGCAATGTCGATATCAGCGCCCGCATCTTGCAGGCCGGCATCGGCGATACGCTCGGCGCATCGATCATGGTCGAGAATAAGCCGGGTGCCGGCGGCATGATCGCCGGCGATTACGTGGCCCGCGCCGATCCGGACGGCCAGACGCTGTTCGTCGGCTCGACCGGACCGCTTATCCTCGGCCCAATGGCCATGCCTAATCCGCAATATCAGTGGAACAATGTGTTCGCGCCGGTCTCCTCGCTCGCCTTCGCCACCAACGTGCTTCTGGTCAACCCGCAATTGCCGATCCATTCGGTCGCGGAGCTTGTCGCCTACGCCAAAGCCAATCCCGGCAAGGTGACACTCGAAACCGATACCGTGGTGAGCATCAATCACTTCATGGCCGAACTCTTCCGGCAGAAAACGGCGATCGACTGGATCGAGGTGAATTATCACGGCAATGCCCCGGCATTGACCGATCTGATGGCGGGACATGTCGATATCGGCTTTCAGCAGCTCGCCGACGCGCTGCCTTCCATCCAGGCCGGCAAATTGCAGGCGCTCGCGGTGCTGGGCCCCAAGCGCGTCGCCGCCATCCCCGACGTGCCGACGATCGTCGAAGCGGGCTATCCGGACGTCCAGGGCGTCACCTTCAACGGCCTCCTGGCGCCGAAAGCGACACCGCTGGCGACGCTCGACAAGCTCAGCGCCGCGGTGCGCGCCGCTTTGCAGAAAAAGGACGTCGTCGACCGGCTCGCGGCGCTGGGTTCCGAGGCCCGCGGCAGCACGCCCGAGGAGTTCACCGCCTTCCTCAAAGCAGAAACCGTCAAATGGAACGACGTCATGAAACTGGCCAACATCAAGGTGTCCGAGTGAACAACATTGCCACCACGAGCGCCGCCGCGCGTCCGTTCTCGCCGCAAATCGACCGCAACTATGCCAAGCCGAAATTGCAACTGCCGCCCGGCGCTTGCGATACGCATTTTCATTTCATCGGACCGCAGCGGCAATTTCCGCTCAAGCCGAAGCACGTTTTCAGCCATTTGGAGTTTGAAGACACCACGATCGAAGACTGGCTGAAGATGCAGGCCGCGCTCGGCCTGTCGCGCGGCCTGCACGTGCAGTCGATGATGTACGAAAACAATTACGAGATCGCGCTGCACGGCCAGTGCCGCTTTCCCGACCGGCTGCGCGCGGTAGTGATGCCGTGGTCGGGCATCACCGACGGCGAACTCGATATCCTGACCAAATCGGGCGTCGTCGGCTATCGCATTACCCACCGCCTGGACAAGGCGATCGACCAGCGCATGGTGGCGCGCACCAGCGAGCACGGCTGGTCGATGCACTATCTCGTCAAGGCGGAGGAGCAGGAGGACTGGAAGCCGCAAATCCTCAAAACGCCCGGCCGCTTCGTGCTCGAACATATGGGCGGCGTCGATCCGGCAAAGGGCCTCGACGGCGATGGATTCAAGTTCGTGTTGGACTGTCTCGATACCGGGCGCTGCTGGGTAAAACTTTCGCCGCGAATTTCGAAGCAGGATAACTTCCCATTCTCAGACACCGATCCGCTGGTGCACAAACTTGTCGAGCACGCGCCGACGCGCCTGTTATGGGGCTCGGATTGGCCCCACCCGCAATATTTCAAGCCGATGCCAAACGACGTGGCGCTGCTCGACATGATGCTGGACTGGGTGCCCGACGAAGCGACGCGGAAACTGATCTTCGTCGACAACCCGGCCGAGATTTTCGGCTTTCCGCCGATTCAGGCGTAACGCGCCCCGGCGCGCCAACTCAAAGCGCCGCCGCGGTTTCGACATAAGGGCGGAAGGTGGTCTTGTCGGTGCCGCAGTCGGGGCAGCGCCAGCCGGCCGGAATGGCCGCGAACGGCGTTCCGGGCATGATCGACTGCTGCGGCAATCCGGCCGTCTCCTCGTAAATATAATAGCAGCCGCGGCAGATGAAGCGGCGTCGCGCGGAATTCTCTGCGGGTGTTGCGACGTGGGCGGGTGCGCGGGTCGAGGTCGCGCGCGGCGCCAACACCGCGTCGCCTACCGAAAGTTCACCGCCATCGCGCACGATCAAATAGATCCCGAGATTCTTGTGGCCGAAGCTGGCGCGCAGCGAGCTTGGAATATCGAGATCGCGGCGGCCGCTCGACGGATTCACATTGGTCGCGCCGCAACGGCCGTTCTTGCGATCGACGGCGAACACGACATTGCCGATCTTGATGTCGCTTCCCACCCAGTCGAATTCCTCCCAAGGCTTGGCGCCGTCGATGTAGATATTGGCGCGAAAGCGCAGCGGGTCGATTTCGACGCCCCATTTCTCCTCGAGGCTGCGCACAGTGGCGAGATTGATCAGCGAGATGACATTGTCCGGCTTGTCCATAAAGTGGCCGCCGACCGAGCGCACCAGGATCGGCGGCGCCGGCAGGGTCGGCAGCAATCGCCAGAAGAATTGTTCGAGTTTGGCGCGGTCGGCCTCGTCAGTCAGCCGTCCCGTAGTCACCTGGTGGCTGCCTTGCTTGACGTTGAGGCGGAGCGAATCGAGATCGAGATCGGTACTCACGCGGGCGAGCCCCTCGTCCAACATCAGCATAACGAACAGGCCTTTCTTTGCCCATTTCGGTTCGTCCTTGTCGATCGGTGCGCCGGGCCGCGCCAGCGCGAAGATACGGTCGTGCGGAAACGGCCGGTCAGTCTCCAGCACGACAGTGGACAACGTTTGCGCGCTCAACCCTTTGATCGGGTATCGATAAATCCTGCTCACCGAAATCATCGGTCTACCCGTTTCTCTGTCCGCACCGAACACCTGGATTGCCCGGCGCCGACGGCGCGCGGTTAGAGCCGGTCGGCGCAGAAAACGCGGGTCCAGATGGCGCGCAGTTCTGACGCTGTTTTGCATGATGGGAACGGGCACGGCTGCACGCACCAACAGCGCGCTCACGTCGGCGCTCGGATCGTCGAGCGCATCGTCGATGGCGTCCGACAGGCGCGCGATGCCTTGCTCGATCTGCTTGCGCGACAGCGCAGCGTAGCCGAGGATCAAACCACGCTGCGTTAGCGGCGACGCTCGCGCCACATAGGCGCCGCCGGATGCGAAGGAATAGACCCCGATGCGAGCGTTGCGCGCCAGTTGCTCTACGGCTGCCGCATTCGGCACGCCCGCCGGCAGGTACCACACAAGATGCAAGCCGCCCCCTTCCCCGGTGACGCTGACATCACCGAAATTGCGGCGCAGCGCGGCTAACAGGTTGTCTCGGGTGTCTTTGTAGTGGGCGCGGGCGCGAACCAGATGAGCCGCGTAGGAGTTGCCGCGCATCAGCTCGGCCAACACCGCCTGGTCGAGCCAGGGATTGCCGTTGTTGAGGAGCGCCTTTGCCGCCGCGACGACGCCGGCAAGCTGTTCGGGCACGACCATGAACCCGAGCCGGAGCCCTGCGCCCAGCGTGCGCGAAAAAGTGCCGAGATAGATCGTACAGTCGGGTGCAAGGGCCGCGATCGCCGGCAGCGGCGAGCCTTCGTAGCGAAAATCGCCGTCGCGATCGTCCTCGAGAATGTAACAGCCGAAGCGCCGCGCCCAGGCCACTACGGCATGCCGACGCTCGAGCGACAGCGTAAAGCCGGTCGGATATTGGTGCGACGGCGTTACATAGAGCAGCGCCATCGGCCGTCGCGGCAGTTCGTCGGGCATCAAGCCGTCGAAATCGACGGCTACGCTGGTAATCTCCGAGCCGGTCGCCTCGAAGGCGAAGGCGGCCCCCTGATAGCAGGGATCCTCGATCGCGCTCGGCGTGCCGTGATTGAGAAACAGCCGCGCCGCGATGCTAATGCCCTCCTGCGCGCCGGCCGTGATGACGATGCGGCTCGGATCGGCGGCAATACCGCGCGTAGTTGCGAGATGCCCGGCGATGGCTGAGCGCAACGCCGGCAGTCCGGCCGGATCGTCATATTGCGACAGTCCGACGCTGCCGCCGTGCGACAATGTAGTTTGCAATAAGCGCCGCCAGGTCTTGACCGGGAACAGCGCCGCGCTCGGACGGCCGGGAAAGAAATCGAACGACAGGCGCCCGCGTTGCGCATTGACGAGATTGTGCACACGCAGCGGCAATGGCGGCAGCGGCATGTGGGACAGGGCCCCGACGCGAGTCGGTTCCGGCCCATTGGCCGCCGCTTTCAGTGCGGCGTCCGGCAGATGGTCGGCGACAAAAATTCCCGAGGATGGTCGCGATTCGACATAGCCTTCGACCATCAAAGCGTCGTAGGCCCGCACTACCGTGTTCCGCGACACGGCAAGTTGCTCCGCCAGTCGCCGCGACGACGGCAGGCGCGTGCCTGGCCGGATGCGCGCCTGGCGGATGGCGTCGCGGAGCTGTCCGACCAGTTGGCCGGTCAGTGGGTCGCGCCGCGAGCGATCCAGAAGAACGGGAATCTGCATGCCATCGAGCCAGTGTGCCGTGCCGTTTTGCCTCAGCAAGCGGCCAATCTTAGGCACCGTCGTCATCTGTTGCAAAGCTTGGCGCGACTGGTCCCCTTATTCGCAAAACAACTGGACCCATCGCGACCGGCGAAATCCGCAATTTGCCTAAGACGAGGGCAACAACTGATCGAACACTAGCAGGACGGGTTGTCTGTTAGGCAAATTTGATCGGCAACACCCCTCGCAGCGGGGCTATTCCGGTTCCATCGCATTTTCCCGCCGTGGCTCTCGGATCGTTGGGCAATAAAGGCAAAGCTTGCGGCAGCCGGATCTGAAGCGAACAGCCGGCGCAGCACATAAGCATGCTTCACGCTGTATTCGCTTCGCATCGCAACGGAGAAAGCTCATGAAAACTGCACGATTAGCCCGGCTCTACGCCATGGTGGCATCGGCGTTTCTGTTCGCCCATGTCGTCATCGGCGAGGCCGCCGCCGACACCATCAAAATCGGCATCCTGCATTCGCTGTCAGGCACGATGGCGATCAGCGAGTCGATCCTCAAAGACCTGATGCTGATGCAGGTCGATGAGATCAATAAGAACGGCGGATTGTTGGGAAAGAAGATCGAGCCGGTTGTGGTCGACCCGGCGTCGAATTGGC
>PLTE01000265.1 GCA_003164375.1 Hyphomicrobiales bacterium
CCGCGGCCCTCACCGGATGCTTACCCTGCAGAACATCTGGAACGTGAAAGATATATATATCAGCGAAAACGGCTGTGGCGCGGCCGATGAGCCGGCGGCAGACGGGATCGCCTATGATAGCGACCGGATCATGTTTCTGCGCAGCCACCTGACTATGCTGGAGCGCGCGACGTCCGAGGGCGCGCCCGTGCGCGGCTATTTCCACTGGAGCCTGTTTGACAATTTCGAATGGTCGGACGGCTACGGCACGCGTTTCGGATTGATCTATGTGGACTACGCCACGCAAAAACGCACCGCCAAACTGAGCGCAAAATATTATGCGGAAATCATCAATCGCAACGCCGTGGTCTGAGCTTGCGCGCAGCCGGCGCGAATAGAAAAGACGAACGCGGCTGAAAAACTATGACTTAAAGTCATTGGCACTCAAGTCGTAAGAGCCTTTGCGACTGCGACGATAGACCTTGGCCGCGGTAGCATAAATCAAGTTGCGGTTGAGATCGAAGGCGCCGAGAAGCCCGTCCTCGTCGGCCTGCACGTCGGGCTTTATTTGCTTCAACGCATCGGCATTGACGAAGAACGATGCCTCCATGGCGCTATCGTGCCCCCAAAACCGCACGGCACGCCGCGTCGCGTCATAAAAGCGGCTTTGATTTGGAAAATTAAGCGCCATGGTTGAAATCGCGTGTTTGAGCCGCCTGGAGTTCTCGAGGATCGATCGCCACCATCTCGACGACGGCGCCGTTGCTCGATTCCGCCGGCACGAAAATCATGGTGGCGACACGACGATAGACCGGAAACGACACTTGCTCGATCAGTTCTTCGTCGGTCACGACCCGGTATTCTCCGGCCGGCAAGCTTCGACCGACCCCCTTCAGCTCGAATGGATGACTGAAGACGACGGATTTGCTTTTCGAGCGCGTGGCCATCGCATCAAGTCACGGCGCCGCGGATCAAAGGATAGTCCGTGCTCTCGTATAAGCGGCGAATTCCGCCGCTGTTATATCTCGCCTCGTCGACCTCGAGGCACGCTCCCAGGAGGAACTCAGGGGGAAGCTCTTCGATCGCGAACCGGATGGCGTCCGCCGCGTGCCCAAACCGTCGATACGGGACCGGTTGCCGCCGGGATTTGCGGTTGCGACTGGGGAACAGCTCCGCCTCGGCGTTATAATCAAATTCAGCCACCGCCGGCTCGACCGTGGCTGCTACGACCGTCGTTTGCTCAATCATCAATTTTCCAAATCCTCGCTCCGACAGTGGTTGTGTATCTCTATATATGATCGAACCGCGAGAAAGTTAGCGGCGGCGGCACAAGTAATTGGAGCGCGGCCGCAGCAAAACCTCATGCAGTGGTGGCTGGGTGTGGATATCGGAAGGAATCGATGTCCGCTACAATGGCCAAAACGCCCGGCATTGCGGGCTGAACGAACCTGGATTGGGGGCTACGATGGCGAGCAAGCATGACGGTCCGACCGGTTGGTATAGGGAACTTGAGCCCGGCGAGAAACGCACATTCTGGGCATGTTTCGGCGGCTGGATGCTCGATGCCATGGATGTGCAGATATTCAGCTTCGTGATCCCGGCGATCGTCGCCGCGTTCGCGATCACCAATGCCAATGCGGGCCTGATCGGCACCGTAACCCTGCTCACGTCGGCGTTCGGCGGCTGGTTCGGCGGCGCGCTATCCGATCGCTTCGGGCGAGTGCGCACGCTCCAACTCACCATCCTCTGGTTCGCCGTTTTTACGTTTCTGTGCGGGTTCGCGCAAAATTACACGCAGCTTTTCATTTTCCGCGCGCTGATGGGTTTCGGCTTCGGTGGCGAATGGGCGGCGGGAGCCGTACTGATGGGCGAAGTCATCCGCGCCGAGCATCGCGGCAAAGCGGTCGGCACCGTGCAGAGCGGCTGGGCGATCGGTTGGGCGATCGCTGCGCTTGCCGCCACATGGTTCTTCAGCGTGCTGCCGCAGGACACCGCCTGGCGGGCCTTATTCTGGATCGGCCTATTGCCGGCGTTTTTGGTGTTTTTCGTGCGCCGCTTCGTCGAAGAGCCGAAAGTGTTCACGGCAACCCAGAGCGGATTGAAGGCCAAAGGAACGACGGCAAACTTTATGGAGATTTTCTCGCCGGGGATGTTGCGGACGACGATTTTGACATCGCTCCTCGCCACCGGCGCGCAGGGCGGCTATTACGCTATCACGACGTGGCTGCCGACCTATCTGCGCACCGAGCGCAAGCTGACGGTGCTTGGAACCGGCGGCTATCTTGCCGTCATTATCGCCGGTTCGTTTATCGGTTATCTGGTCGGCGCCTACCTTGCCGACCGGATCGGGCGGCGGGCGAATTTTATTCTGTTTGCGGTCTGCTCGGTATTGACGGTGTTCGTCTATACCCAGCTTCCGATCAACGACTCGATGATGCTGATCCTGGGTTTCCCGCTTGGCTTCTTCGCCTCGGGAATTTTCTCAGGCATGGGCGCCTTTCTCACCGAAAATTTTCCGACCCGCGTGCGCGGTTCCGGGCAAGGCTTCGCGTACAATTTCGGGCGGGGCGTCGCCGCGCTCAACCCGTTCTTCGTTGGGCTGCTCAGCGCCACGCTGCCGCTCGGCCAATCGATCGGCATTTTCGCGGTGATTGCCTACGGCATTTTGATCGTAGCCGCGTTGCTGTTGCCGGAAACAAAAGGACGCGTGCTCACCGCCGAAGCCTGATCCGGCGGCACTGACGAAATTAGCTTGCAGACATCACTCGCGGGAACACCATATGCGCATCAGGTGCGAGCGCTTGCGCTCCAAGATCATGAGTGCCGAAGATGCGGCGGGCTTCATCACCTCAGGCACCACCGTGGGGATGAGCGGATTCACCGGTTCCGGCTATCCGAAAGCCGTTCCGCTAGCGCTCGCGGCACGTATTGAGGCGGCACATGCGGCCGGCGACCCGTTCCGGGTGCGGATCTGGACTGGAGCGTCCACGGGCCCAGAGCTTGACGGCGCGCTTGCCAAGGTCGACGGCATCGAGTTTCGCCTGCCTTACAATTCCGATCCGATCGTTCGCGACAAGATCAACCGCGGCGAGATGGAATATTTCGATATGCATCTCAGCCAGGTAGCACCCCTGGCGTGGCAGGGGTTTCTCGGCCCGTTGCACACGGCTCTGCTTGAAGTCACCGGGATTACCGCCGATGGCGCGCTGATTCCGTCCTCCTCGGTCGGCAACAACAAGACCTGGCTTGACCGTGCCGATCAGGTGATCCTGGAGGTCAATTCCTGGCAGAACCCGGAGTTGGAGGGCATGCACGACATCTATTACGGCACGGCCCTGCCGCCGAACCGGGTGCCGATTCCGCTGGTTCGTGCCGATGACCGCATCGGCGAAAACTATCTGCGCTGCGATCCGTCCAAGATTGTCGCCATCGTCGAGACCAATGCGCCCGATCGCAATCTGCCGTATGCGCCGCCGGACGCGGCAGCCAGCGGCATCGCCGGCCATCTGCTGGAATTCTACCGCCACGAGGTTGCCATGGGCCGGCTGCCGGCCTCGCTGTTGCCGTTGCAATCCGGTGTTGGCAACGTCACCAACGCCGTGCTGTCCGGCCTGCTCGACGGGCCGTTCGAGAACATGACCGCGTTCACCGAAGTGCTGCAGGACGGCATGCTCGACATGTTGGACTCCGGCAAGCTGCGCGTGGTGTCCGCCACCGCGTTCTCGCTGAGCCCGGATGCGGCGACACGGATCAACGAAAACATGGGCGATTACCGCGGCAGGCTGATCCTGCGGCCGCAGGAGATCAGCAACCATCCGGAACTGGTGCGCCGGCTCGGGTGCCTGGCGATGAACGGGCTGATCGAGGCTGACATCTACGGCAA
>PLTE01000063.1 GCA_003164375.1 Hyphomicrobiales bacterium
GTGCCGGCGAGTGAAACGATTCCGGCGACGGACGTTGCGATGATGAAAGTTGCAATAACGGCTTGGATTGGGCGGCGCATGACGTGCTCCTGGCAAGGCACGGTGAAGAAAACAAGTCGCGGGCGGAACGGTTCCGCCGTCAGAGCGGGCGAGCTTTTGGCAGGCGCACTTTTGGCACGCAGGCGATCGGCAGACAAACTGTCGGCACGCAGACTNNCCGTTCGCCGGCCATTCTCCCGTCGGACCGGTGACGCCCCTTGATTCCTAAATTCGCGGTCAGACTCGAAATACCCCGACGCCTGCGCGCCGTGGTGCGGGCCCGGGAATCGAGCCTGATCATGCTCGCGGCACTGGTCGGCATGATCGCGGGCCTGGTGGTCGCCGGCATGAGCACGTCGGTCGATTTGCTCCACGAATTATTTTTCAACCTGCAGCGTGGCGAGCGTCTCTCGGCGCGGCTGACGCTTAACCCGGTTTTGGCGCTGTCGGTGCCGATCCTCGGCGGCATAATTTTCGGCATAGGCTCCGAATTGATCAAGCGCTGGCGGCCGGAGCGGGAAATCGATCCGATCGAAGCCAATGCGCTGCATGGCGGCCGCATGTCGCTCGTCGGCAGCATCATCGTCGCGGCGCAGACGGTGTGGTCGAGCGGGGTCGGCGCGTCGGTCGGGCTCGAGGCCGGCTATACGCAATTGGCGAGCGGCATCGCCTCGCGGATCGGCAATGCGTTCCGCTTGCGCCGCGGCGATCTGCGCATTCTGGTCGGCTGCGGCGCCGCCGCTGGAATTGCCGGCGCTTTCGGCGCGCCGCTTGCGGGGGCCTTTTACGGCTTCGAATTGATCATCGGCAGCTATTCGCCAAGCGGCCTGGCGCCGGTCGGGATCGCGGCGCTGATCGGCTTCTTGGTGGCGCACGCGCTGGCGCCTGCCGAGCTCGGTGTCGTCGCGCCCGAGAAAATGAATATCGCGGTGCACGATCTCGTCGCCGCCGCGACGCTCGGGCTGTTGGCGGCGGTGCTCGGGATCCTGCTGATGCGCGGGCTCGCGCTCAGCGAGACCATGTTCTCCCGGCTGCGGCTGCGGCCGGCGCTGCGCACCATGGCCGGCGGCCTCGTCGTCGGCCTGCTCGCGCTGTTGTCGCCGCAGGTCATGTCGTCGGGTCACGGCGCGTTACGCGTCGCCGGGATGCTCGATCTGTCGTTTCGCACCGTCGCTCTGCTGTTCGTGCTCAAGATCGTGGCCTCGATCGCCTCGCTCGGCTCCGGCTTTCGCGGCGGCATGTTCTTTTCGTCGCTCTTGATCGGGGCGCTCGGCGGTCATCTGCTCGCCGTGGCGCTGACGATGCTGTGGCCGGCGGTCTATTTCGATCCCAATGCCTATGCCGTGATCGGCATGAGCTCGCTGACGGCGGCGGTGGTCGGCGGCCCGCTGACCATGATCTTCATCGCGCTGGAGACTACCGGCGACCTTTGGCTGACCACCGCGGTGCTCGTTGCCGTCATCATCGCCTCGCAGGTGACGCGCGAAGTGTTCGGCTACTCGTTCGCGACCTGGCGTTTCCACCTGCGCGGCGAGACCATCCGCAGCGCCGCGGATGTCGGCTGGATGCGCGCGCTGACCGTCGAGAAAATGATGCGCCAGGACGTGCAGACGGTGGACGCGACCGCGACCATTGGAGCGTTGCGCGAGATTTTCCCGCTCAGCTCCACGGCCTATGTGATCGCCGTCGATGAGGCACGCCGCTATGTCGGGCTCATTTCGGTGGCGGATGCCCACGCCGCCGAAGCCACGCCCGACGATCCGATCAAGGACTTCTTGCACTATCGCGAGGACATGCTGCTGCCGAGCATGGCGGTCAAGGAAGCCGTCCTCGCCTTTGACCGGGCGGAGGCTGAAGCGCTGGCGGTGGTCGATTCCTTCACCGACCGTCGCGTCGTCGGCCTGCTCACCGAGGCCTATGTGCTGCGCCGCTACTCCGCGGCGCTCGAAGGACGCCGCCGCGACCTGGTCGGGGAAGACTAGAACGACGTTCCGCTCATTCCCGCGCAGGCGGGAAGCCGGCACCGGGCGCTGAGAACCGGGTCCCCGCTTCCGCGAGGGAGCGGTGGCAACTTACGGCCGCAGATAGGCGTAGCCTTGCCCCTGCAATTCGGCGAGCCGCACCACGCCGCCTTTGTCGGCGACGATGAAGCCGGGCAGCAAATCCGTGAGCGTGACGTTCTGCGCCCGCATCGAGTTGATGCAGGCATTGAGCTGCAGCCCCGATTTCGACAATTCGTCGGTGCGCTTCGACATGTCGGGCGAAGCCTCGGCGCTATGGAACGCTTTGAGCGCCGGGCCGTGCACCACGAGCGCGATCGTCACTTTGTCCGGCCCGCCCATGCCGCTGAAGTGATTGCGGATGTTGCCGAGCACGAAATCGACTTTGTCGAGATCGGCGAGATGATAGACGACCTTGGCGGCGTCCGGCGTCGCCGCACGGGCGGGTTCAACGATCCGCACCATGGGCACCGTAACACAGGCGAGCTGAAGCAGGGTCCGTCGTAACATGAGTCTCTCCGTAGGTTCCGCCGATACTTTGTAGAGTTCATGGTGACTTCGTGGCGCGCGCGGCCGGTCAAAGATTAAACATCGGTCACTTATGCCGCATCGCCGCTAATTCCTTGCGGTCGGCGACGAGTGCGGCGCACTCGCTCACGGCGGTGCGGTCGAGCCGGAACACTTTGTCGTCGGCGCCGCCATGCAGCGCGGTTGCGGCGGTGTCGTCCGGCGTATTGCCTTTCCAGATGCGGATGCGGTCGAGCTTGACGATGACCGCTTTGTCGCTCTCGGCGAGGCTGACGCCGATACCGCCGCCGTCGCAATCGACGTCGCATTCGAAATCGAGGCCCTGGGCGACCGGCGCATCGGTATCGGGGCTGCGCACCGTCGGCGCATGGCCGCATTCGCCGCTGGAATCGAAATTGCCCGGCCGATCGCGGAAATTGACGCCAAGCCGGAATGAATATTCCAGCACTTGGTCTTCCGGAGCTTTTTCGGCGGCGATGAGAAGCTTCATCATGCTGACCTTCTGCAAGGGATGCGCCGCCAGATGCGCGGCATCGTAGTGGCGCACGAAGCAGGCATAGGCCTTCGGCTTCGCCACGGTGCCGGCGAACATCCGCTCGGCGAAATCGCTGTCGGCCTGCGGTAGATCGTCCGCCAATGCCGGTGACGGCAGCAGAAGCTTGGCGAGCAATGCCGCGGCGACAAGCGTGCCGGCGAGCAGCGACAATACGCGGATCCAACTCATCGCGGCCCCAGGCGGAAGTTGCATCAATATTCGTCGTCAATGTTGGCGTGAAAGTTCAGGCGCGACCGTAGCAGCTTTTCCGGCTGCACAATATTTTGCCCTGACCTGCCTGTAGCCTCAACATCAAGCCCCAACATCGAAGCACAATGTCGTGCCCCACCTCCAGGTCGCGTTGCGTGGGAAAATTGGTAACATCGTCCGGCGCGCCAGCTTGCGGCGTGCCGGGAAAGCCGCCAATATCGTTTCGAGGCGCAGCCGGCAGTCGGTCGCGGCCCGACCAGCCCGGCCTTCCGGGCGACCCGGTAGCAGATGCACTCTCTCAGACGTATCGTCGATTACCCGTGGATGCAGAAGTCGATCGGCATTGCGGCCGCGGAATATTTGCGCTTCGTTTGGAACACCAGCCATTTCGGCATCGACCCGGTGGATTTTTACGAGCGGGTGCGGCCCGACCTGCCGGCGATCGTGGCGATGTGGCACGGTCAGCATTTCATGGTGCCGTTCTTCAAGAGAACGGAGCACCGGGTCAAAGTGCTGATCTCGCGTCATCGCGACGGCGAGATCAACGCCATCGCCGCCGCGCGGCTTGGCGTCGAACCCATCCGCGGTTCGGGAACGAGCGGCCGCGACTTTCTGAAGAAGGGCGGCGTCTCCGGTTTCAAGCAGATGCTGGAAGCGCTGGGGCGGGGCTATAACGTGGCGCTGACCGCCGACATCCCCAAAGTGTCCCGCATCGCCGGCCGCGGCATCGTCCAGCTGGCGCGCGCCTCGGGCCGGCCGATCTATCCGGTCGCGGTGGCGACCAGCCGGCGCATCCAGCTGAACAATTGGGACCGCACCGCGATCAATCTGCCGTTCGGCCGCTTCGCTATTGCAGTGGGCGAGCCGGTGCGGGTCGCGACCGACGCCGACGACGCCGCGGTGGAGGACGCCCGCCGCACCGTCGAGACGCGCTTGAACGCCACCACCGAGCGCGCCTACGCCATCGCCGAAAACCGCGCCGAGGATTTCGACTGGCCGCGCAGCCAGATCAGAGACACCCAGATCGCCTGACCGAATATCGAAGGCCCGGCTCGCGCGGATCCCTTCCGGCTTACGCGCAGAGGAACCCGCCAACATGCGAACCATCACTCTGGAAGAGCATTTCTCCACGCCCGCGTTTCGCCAGGGCGCCGGGCGCAAACGCCAGGAACTGGCGGAGAGAACCGGTGGCCGCCTTGCCAAGGTTTTCGAGCAGCTCGCCGACATTGGCGACAAACGATTGGCGGATATGGATGCCGCGGGCATCGACATGCAAGTGCTGTCGCTGACGTCGCCGGGCGCCGAGCAATCGGACGCCGCCGAGGCCGCGGCGCTGGCGCAAGAAGCCAACGACATTCTGGCCGATGCGGTGAAAAAGCATCCGCAACGTTTTGCCGGGCTTGCCGTCATGCCGACCGCGGCCCCGGACAAAGCCGCGCAGGAATTGGAGCGCCGGGTCCGCCACGACGGTTTTGTCGGCGCCGTCATCCATGGCCACAATCGCGGCCGCTATTTCGACGACAAGTTCTTCTGGCCGATTTTGGAACAAGCCGAGGCGCTCGCGGTCCCGATTTACTTGCATCCGACGATGCCGCCGCAAGCCGTCATCGACGTCTCGTTCGGCGGCTTTCTGCCTGCCGTCACCGACATGTTCGCCGGTCCGGGCTGGGGCTGGCACATCGAGACCGCGGTTCATATCCTGCGCCTCGTGCTCGGCGGCGTGTTCGACCGTTTTCCGAAATTGCAATTCGTGATCGGTCATCTGGGCGAAGCGCTGCCGTTCATGATGCAGCGGGTCGACATCATGGCGCCGGCGCTGACCAAGCTGCAGAAGCCGGTCAGCGCCTATCTGCGCGGCAACATTCACTACACGATTTCGGGCTTCAATTTTCCGGCGGCCTTTCTCGATATGCTGCTTGAAGTCGGTGTCGGGCGCGTCATGTTCTCGGCTGACTATCCCTACGCGTCGATGGCGCAGGCACGCGCTTTCCTCGAGCAAATTCCGGTCAGCTCAGCCGACCGCGAGGCGATCGCGCACGGCAATGCGGAAAAGCTGTTTAAGCTTTAGAGGTCGATGAACCCTCCACCGTTCCGCCGCGACCAAAGAACGGTCCGGCACGACGACGGAGGGGTTTCCCGTGACTGTGGCATTAGCGTTGAGGTTGTGGGCTCTCGCACTTGTTCTATGGGCCGGCGTTGTCGCCGTTGTCTGGGTCGAAAATCCCGGCAGCAGCGCCGCCAGTCAGCAACCAAACGTCCCCGATGCCGGGCCGGTCGGCGACGCGCCGCAGACGCCAGCCTCCGATGCCTCAGCGCCGGCTCCCTTGCCGCAAAATCCGCTTCCCGGCAGCGTGCCGCCTGCGGCCGCATCGCAAAATCCGGTGCCCGATGCCGGTACGACCGGCCAGGCCGCCTGCATCGAGGAGACCGGCGACTACCAGACCCGCCGCCACAGCATAAGTTTCGTCATCGGCCTTGAGAACAAGTGCGACAAGCGGCTGAAATGCCAGATCTTCGCCAACGTGACCGGTGCGAAGGGCACGTCGTTGGGACATACGACGCTGATCCTCGGCGCGAAATTGCAAGGGCAGCCGGCGAAAAAATCCTATGCGATGAAAGTCAAAGCGGCCGGCGGCGTGGCACAGGTCTCGCGCGAGTGCCGCGTGCTTTGATCGCGCAACTCGCGCAGCGGCAACCCAACGGCTCGATGAATAGATCGAAATACTCTTCGCCGTAGTCGAGCGTGATCTCCTCGCCCGGCGCGATGGCGCGCAGCGCCACGAAGACGATCTTGCCTTTGCGCAGCACGGCTTCGGCGTTCGGCTGGCAGGCATGATTGATGTAGCGGCCGAGATTGCGCCGCGACGAGCCGTCGATCGACCAGTGCCGGTTGACCTCGAACATGTATTTGGCGCCCGAACGCTGCTCGCGGCGGTGCGCTTCTACCGTCGGAATTTTCTTGCCGCGATAGGTGACGATTAAGGCCTTGCTGGCGATCGGCTTGACGGCGAACAGGCCAAGCCCGGCCGAGGAACGGCCGACGCGGACGATGCGTGCGGACATGCCCCTCCATTAGCTGATTCGCGGCGCGGCGCATTACGTTTGCGGCACGATCGTATCCGTCCGCATCGCCGTCCGCTTGTGCTTGGTCTTCACCGCCGCGACCTTATCGAGCATCTCCTTGAGCGCGGCGATGGCGCCGGTCTCCTCCGCGGTCAACGCCTCTTGTGGATGGAAATGCGTCAGCAGCACGATCAGCGCGTCCTCGATGCGGCCGAGCTGCTTGCCGTAGGTGGCGACGTCCGACAGCACCTCGGCTTCGACGTCGGGCTCGCTCGATTGGCCGAGATTGATATTGATCAGGCCGAACTGGCCGCCGGTCATGAAGGCGGTGAACGGATTGATCGACTGCACGACGTCGCCGGACAATGGCAGCTTGAAGGTGGGCATGGCGCGGCTCCTTCCACCGTGTTTCCCGTGGCGGTGGGAAACGCAAGGTTCGGGAATTCCCAGCCGGCGCATCCTAGCTTCTATTGGGAAAGCTGTGGAGAGAGAAGTTACAACTTAAGCTTACGCCCGGCGTTCCGCCTTGACGGTGGTGCGTCCGGTGCCGGCGCAGGCCTTGCAGACGATCCGGCGGCCGCGCTCGCGGATGTGGCCGGTGCCGCTGCAGCGGGCGCAGGTCTGTTGGATGACCGGAGGCCGGCGGCCGTTGTGCCGCGAAAACCGTTTGCCGAACTCCATTCGCATGGTCCTTGGTTGCCCGATGATGAATGCGAAGGCGACAATATCGGCGGCGGGTTAAGTCCCCACCGGGAGATTGCGTAAAATGCGATGGAAGTCCGATGCCGTCATGGGCAGCGCTGCAACCGCTCCCGCTCCGTCGTCACGGTAACAGAAACATTATGT
>PLTE01000225.1 GCA_003164375.1 Hyphomicrobiales bacterium
CAAGCTCGGCGTGACCTGGTCGTGCAACGCCAAGGCTAATGTGCCCACGAAGACGCTGAAAGTCCTGCGCGACAACGGACTGCGGCTTTTGCTGGTCGGCTACGAGTCCGGCAATCAGCAGATCCTGCACAACATCAAAAAGGGCATGCTGGTCGAGGTCGCCCGCAAATTCACCAAGGATTGCCACGAGCTCGGCATCGCGATCCACGGCACCTTCATCGTTGGCTTGCCCGGCGAGACCAAGGAGACGATCGAACAGACCATTCGTTTCGCCACCGAGATCAATCCGCACACCATCCAGGTTTCTCTTGCCGCGCCCTATCCGGGGACGTTTCTTTTCAAGCAAGCCCTTGAAAACGGCTGGCTCGACGAGGCCAACGCCGAGCTCGTCGACGAAAACGGCGTGCAGATCGCTCCGCTGCATTATCCGCATTTGTCCCACACCGAGATCTTCAATTCGGTCGAAGAGTTTTATCGGCGCTTTTATTTTCGCTCCGGCAAGATCGCCTCGATTGTCGGCGAGATGATCCGCAGTCCGCAAATGATGCAGCGGCGGCTGCGCGAAAGCGTCGAGTTCTTTCATTTCCTGCGCGAGCGGCGCGGAGCGGCGCACTGAAAGCGCTGATCGTCACGGCGGACGACTTCGGGCTGGCGTCCGAAGTCAACGACGCCGTCGAGACGGCCCACACCCACGGCATTCTGACCGCGGCAAGTCTCATGGTCGGTGCGCCGGCGACGGCCGACGCGGTCGCGCGCGCGCGACGGTTGCCGACGCTGCGCGTCGGCTTGCATATCGTCCTGGTCGACGGTCGGCCGATCCTGCCGCCGGCGCAATTGCCCGCGCTGGTCGATCGCGCCGGCCATTTCCGCAACGATATGGCCGCAGCGGCTTTGCGGATATTTCTTGATCCGGCAGCGCGCCGGCAGCTCGCGCGCGAGATTGAGGCGCAGTTCGAGGCCTTTGCCGCAACCGGTCTGCCGCTCGACCATGTCGATTGCCACAAGCATTTTCATCTGCACCCGAGTATCGCGCGTCTCGTGATCGAGATCGGCAAGCGCTTCGGCATGACGGCGCTGCGCGTGCCGAGCGAGCCGATCGGCGTGTTGCGGCGTATCGAGACGCAAGCATCGTCTGCGGAATCCTTCGTCACCGCAGCCAGCGCCGCCTATCTGCGGGCCCGCCTGCGGCGGCATCGGTTGCGCACGACCGACCGCGTCTTCGGCCTGGCCTGGTCTGGCGCGATGACCGAACAGCGCGTTGCCGGCTTGCTGATGCAATTGCCCGACGGCGTGACGGAGATCTATTGCCATCCGGCGACCTCGGATAAGTTTGCCGGCGCGGTGCCGGGGTCTCGTTACGCCGACGAATTGGCCGCGCTCACCTCGCGCAACGTTGCAACTGCGGTCAATCGCGCCGGCATTCAACTGACCAACTATTGCGACCTCTTGTCCGACGCGCGCCATCAACTTTTGAGATAGCCGTTCTGCCGGAACCATGTGATCGCCTCGGCAATCGCTTCGCCGTAAGGCCGCGCGCGATAGCCGAGTTCGCGCTGGGCCTTTGCCGAACTAAAAAACATACGGTCTTTCGCGAGCCGCAGCCCTGTCGTGGTCACGAACGGCTCGCGGCCGGTGAAATAAGCGATCGCCTCGGCGCCGTAGGCGATCGGAAAGATGAGCTGCCGCGGCAGGCGCAGTTTTGGCGGCGAGCGGCCGACCAGATGGGCGATGTCGCGCAGCATGTCGCCGAGCAGAACGTCCTGGCCGCCAAGAATGTAGCGCTCGCCGACGCGGCCCTGCTGGAAGGCCGCCAGATGTCCCGCGGCGACGTCGTCGACATGGACCAGATTGAGCCCGGTATCGACGAAGGCCGGCATGCGGCCCGCCGCCGCCTCGACGATGATGCGTCCGGTCGGCGTCGGACGAACGTCGCCGGGGCCGATCGGTGTCGACGGGTTGACGATCACGGCGGGCAAGGCATGCTCCGCGATCATGGCCTCGACCATGCGCTCGGCTAAGACCTTGCTGTATTTGTAGGCGCCGACCGCCTTCGCCGCATCGAGCGGAAAGCGCTCGTCGCTCGGCGAGCCGTCCGGCCGCGCCGCCAAAGTGGCGACACTCGAAGTATAGACGATGCGCTCGACGCCGGCGCGCAGCGCCGCATTCATCAGCGTCCGGGTGCCCTCGACATTGGTATGCACGATGTCTTGCGGATCGCGCGCCCACAGCCGGTAATCGGCGGCGACGTGAAACACAAAGCGGATACCCGCCATCGCCCGCTCGATCGAGCCGGCATCGCGCAGGTCGCCGGCGACGATTCGGAGCCGCTGGTCGGAAAGATTGAGCCGCGAACTGGTCGGGCGCACCAGCGCGCGCACCTCGTGCCCGGCATCGAGCAGGCGTTTGGCGACGGCCGAACCGACAAAGCCCGAGGCACCAGTGATCAGGATCATGCGTAGCCCCTTCTGGCAAACCAATAGCCGGTATAGCCTGATCCGAGAACCACGAAGAGCCTGGCAAAGGCAAAAACGGAGGAACCATGAAGCTGCCCAGCCGGATGATCGACCTGTCCTCGCCGCTCGACAACGACACGGTCTACGACCCCCCGTTCATGCGGCCGAAAATCCAATATTTCAGCAACGCCGACACCGCGCCGCTCCTGTTGGAAATCTTTCCCGGGCTGCGGCGTGAGGATCTGCCGGACGGCGAAGGCTGGGCCATCGAGCAAATCCAGCTGACCACGCACAACGGCACCCACATGGATGCGCCGATCCATTTCCAATCGAAATCGATCGACGGCAAACCGATGATGACCATCGACCAGGTGCCGCTCGACTGGTTTTTCCGTCCGGGCGTCAAACTCGACTTCCGCAAAGTGCCGGACGGCCATGTCGTGACAGCGGCCGAGGTCGAAGCCGAGTTGCAGCGCATCGGGCACGAGCTCAAGCCGCTCGACATCGTCCTTGTCAACACCCGCGCCAGCGCCTGCATCGGCACCGACGAGTATCTCACCGCCGGGTGCGGCATGGGCCGCGAAGCGACGCTGTATCTCACGTCGCGCGGCGTGCGGGTCGCCGGTATCGACGCCTGGGGCTGGGACGCGCCGTTCGTGCATATGAAGAAGCGCTGGCTCGAGACGCATGATCCCTCGATCATCTGGGAGGGCCACAAAGCCGGCCGCGAGATTCCTTATTGCCACATGGAAAAGCTCTGCAATCTCGAACAGCTTCCCGATCATGGTTTCACGGTCGCCTGTTTTCCCTTCAAGGTGAAATCCGGCTCCGCCGGCTGGACCCGCGCGGTGGCGCTGTTTGATTAGCGCGCACCCCGCCCAGAAACCGTCATTGCGAGGAGCGTAGCGACGAAGCAATCCAGATTCCCGCGCCCAGCGAGCGGCCCTGGATTGCTTCGCTTCGCTCGCAATGACGCGAGCATTCCCGTTCTCGCGGCGCACATGCGCCCGAGTTTTGCCTACGCCATTCCAAAAAGCCTCCCCAAATAAAGAGGGGAGCGGAGCGCCGAAAGGCGCGTACTAGAGGCCGCACCAGCGGGTGCGGCGCCCCCTCCGTATCCTCTTCGCTTTTAGTTGAAGCGTGATCTTATCCGAAAACCGGCATCCACTTTTCGGGATCACGCTTTAGCGAAGAAGATACGGAGGGGGCTCGCCTCTCGGCGCTCCACC
>PLTE01000300.1 GCA_003164375.1 Hyphomicrobiales bacterium
GGGTGCCGACGACGATATCGACCGAGCCTTCGGCGAGAGTTTGTTTTGTCGTCGCCAGCTCCTTGGCGGTAATCAGCCGCGACGCCTGCGCCAGCTTGAGCGGATAGCCGCGCAACCGGTCGGAAAAGGTCTTCATGTGCTGGCGCGCCAACAGCGTGGTCNNATCAGCCGGTCCATCGGCCGGCCGGAGGAAAGATCCTTGAGCACCGCGTCGATCGCCGCCAATTGATCGTCGGTTTCCTCATACGGAAATCCGGCGCAGAATTCGTCATAGAGCCCGGAGTCGACCGCTAGCCTGGGCGCCTCCCGCAATTGCCGCTCGGCGGCGACCTTGATCAGTTCACTGGCGATCTCGCGGATGCGATTTTTCATCCGCGACTTGCGCGCCTGCCAAGCGCCGGAGCCGAGCCGGTCGAGCTCGGCGCCGGCTTCGTCGGAGCCGTAGCGCGAGAGGAGCTCGATATTCTCGACCGGCAGGAACNNTGCGGCGCGCCCGCCGCCTCGATCGCGCGAAGCCCGATGAAGCGGCCGATGCCGTGATCGACATGCACGACGAGATCGCCGGCGGAGAGGCTCGTCACCTCGGCGATAAAATTGTCGGCGCGTTTGGATTGCCGCCGCGCGCGCACCAGCCGCTCGCCCAGAATGTCGACTTCGGTGACGAAAGCGAAGTCCGCGGTTTCGAAACCGGTCTCGATGCCGAGCACGGCGAGCGCGATCTGATGCGGCGGCAGAGCGAGCGCCTGCGGCCACGACGCCACCGGCGTCAGATTATGCAGCCCATGCTCGGCGACGACATGGGCCATGCGCTCGCGCGAGCCTTCGCTCCACAGCGCGAGGAGGACGCGCTTGCCTGACGCTTGCAGCGCGGTGACGTGCTTGGTCACCGCCTCGAACACATTGGCGCCGGGCGTGTTGCGTTCGGCCGAAAAATTGTGGCCGGCATGCGCGCCGATGTCGATGATTTCGTCGGCCTGTTCGGGCGCCGAGAACGGCGACAGCCGCGCCAGCGCAACCTTTGCGAGCCGCGCATGCCATTCGCCGTCTGCGAGATAGAGCCGGTCGGGCGGCAGCGGCTTATAAAGCGCGCCGCCACTGTCATGTTCGAGCGCGTCCTTGCGCGCCTCGTAATAGTCGGTGATTTGCGCCAGCCGCTCGTGGGCCGCTTCCTCGGCCAAAGGTTCGATCGCGATCGGGCTTTGCTCGATATAGTCGAACAGCGTTTCCATCTGGCGGTGGAACAGTGGCAGCCAATGCTCCATGCCGGCGTGGCGGCGACCCTCACTCACCGCTTCGTAAAGCATGTCATCAGGCGCCGCCGCGCCGAAGGTCGCGACATAGCCGGTGCGGAACAGCCGGATGGTGTCGGAGGTGAGTTGGAACTCCGCCATCGGCACCAGGTCAAGCGCGCGCAGGTCGACATAAGTGCGCTGGGTTTCCGGGTCGAAGCTGCGGATGGATTCCAAAGTGTCGCCGAAAAAATCGAGACGGACCGGGGCGTCCATGCCCGGCGCGAACAGGTCGACGATGCCGCCGCGCACGGCGTAGTCGCCGGCTTCGCGCACCGTCGCCGAGCGGTTAAAGCCGTTGAGCTCGAGCCAGGCGGTGACGCCGGAAAGCGACAACAGATTTCCGGGCGCGGCCGAGAGCGATTGCTTGGCGACCAGATCGCGCGCCGGCACCCGCTGCAGCACGGCATTGACGGTGGTCAGCAGCACGGCCGGATGTTCCCGACCTTTGACCCGCGCAAGACGCGCCAACGTCATCATGCGTTGCGCCACCATGCCGGCATGCGGCGACACGCGGTCGTAAGGCAGGCAATCCCAGGCCGGAAATTCCAGCACTTCGATGTCGGGTGCGAAGAATCCAAGCCCGCGCGACAACGTCGCCATGCGCTGGCCGTCGCGGCAGACCACCGCCACGCTGATCGCCGGCGGCTTTGAACCTGCGGCGACCGCGCGGGCCAGATCGGCGAGCACCAAGCCTTCGGCGCCGTCGGCAATTCCGGTCAGCGTCAGCGGCCGGCCGGGAAGAAGCCGAAGCGCGGGAGATTTCATCGAGCCGGATTTCGTCAACCCCTGAACAGGCCGGGGGCCTTGCGCTGTCACGTTTTTGCCTCGACCAGATTATCCAGGCTGTTATGAAAGCTGATGAGGTTACGCAGTACCGTCGTGTCAAAGGCAGCCGGAACGTTTTCGCCGCCGACCACCCAGGCATAGAGATCGGAATTGGGCACCTCGATCAGCCGTTCGAAATCGTCGAGCCCCGGCTCGTCGAATTTGTCGATATAGACGTCGGCGTAGCGGCCGACGATCAGGTCCATTTCGCGCACGCCGCGCCGCCAAGCCCTAAACAAGAGCTTGCGGCGGCGGACATCAAGTCCTTCGCTCGATCGTTCTGTCATTTGCGCCCCCTCATTACCGTCCAGAGTGATCACGTCGCCAAACGCCGAAAGCCCGGACGCGGCCGGGCGACCGGTATATAGAGAGCGACGCGCCGAATGTCAGCGGGATTTCGATGCGGCCGAATGTACTCAATCCGCTTTTTGCGCCGCTCTCGGCCCTGCCCGGGATCGGGCCGAAGCTCGAAAAGCTGTTCGCCCGCCTGATCGGCCGTGACGACGAGCCGCCGCGCGTCATCGATCTATTGTTCCATTTGCCGACCGGTTTAGTCGACCGGCGCAATCAGCCGAAGCTCAGCAACGTCACGCCAGATACCGTGGTCACGGTGGCCGTCACCGTAGACCGGCACCGGCCGCCGCCGTCGAACCGGCCGCGTGCGCCCTACAATATCGATGCCAGCGACGACACCAATACGCTCACCATCACCTATTTCAATGCGCGCCGGGATTACCTGGAAAAGCTCTTTCCCGAAGGCGCGCTACGCTACGTGTCGGGCATCGCAACCCTTTACGACGGCCATTTGCAGATGCTGCATCCCGACCGCGTGGTCGACGCGGCGGGCTTTGCCCGGCTGCCGCTGATCGATCCGGTCTATCCGCTGACCGAGGGGCTGCATCCCAACCAGGTGCGCAAGGCCCTCGACCTCGCGCTCGAGCGCCTGCCGGCGCTGCCGGAATGGCAGGACCCGGCTTGGCTCACGAAGAATACCTATCCGAGCTTTGCCGCCGCGCTTGCGAGCATTCATCGCCCGGCGACGCCCGACGATATCTCGCCGGAAAGCGCGGCCTGGTCGCGGCTTGCCTATGACGAATTGCTGGCGAGCCAGTTGGCGCTCGCCTTGTTGCGCGGGCATATGCGCTCGCGCACTGGCCGCGGCAGTGCCGCCGAGGGCAAGCTGCGCGCGCGCATCACAGCCGCACTGCCCTACTCGCTGACGCCGTCGCAACAGCGCGCGGTCAGCGATATCACAGCCGATCTGGCTCAGCCGCAACGCATGCTGCGGCTGCTGCACGGCGATGTCGGTTCGGGCAAGACCGTCGTCGCGCTGATCGCGGCCGCCCATGTGATCGAAGCCGGCCGCCAGGCGGCGTTCATGGCGCCGACGGAAATCTTGGCGCGACAGCATTTCGCCACCATCGCGCCGCTTGCGGCGTCAGCCGGCATCCGTGTCGCCATCCTGACCGGACGCGAGCGCGGCCGCGAACGGAGCGAAACATTGGCGGCGCTTGCCTTGGGCGACATCGATCTTATCCTCGGCACCCACGCTTTGTTCCAGGACGAGGTGGCGTTCCGCGATCTGGCCTTGGCCATCGTCGACGAGCAGCACCGCTTTGGCGTCCATCAACGGCTGGCGTTGGCGCGCAAGGGCGAGGCGGTCGATCTGTTGGTGCTCACCGCAACCCCGATCCCGCGCACATTGGTGCTGACTTATTTCGGCGACATGGACGTGTCCGAGCTGCGCGAGAAGCCGGCCGGCCGCCAGAAGATCGATACCCGCGCCGTTCCACTGACGCGTCTCGACGAAGTGATCGAAGCGGTGGCGCGCGCGCTCGACGAGGGCCGCCGCGTTTATTGGGTCTGCCCCCTGGTCGAGGAATCCGAAAGCATCGACCTCGCCGCCGCCGAGGAGCGCTACCGGCACTTGCTGCAGCGTTTCGGCGACACCGTCGACATCGTTCATGGCCGGATGCGCGGCGCGGAAAAGGATCGCGCCATGGAGCGCTTCGCCAAGGGCGAGACCCGTCTTCTGGTGGCGACCACGGTGATCGAAGTCGGGGTCGACGTGCCGGAAGCGAGCGTCATGGTGATCGAGCACGCCGAACGCTTCGGGCTTGCGCAATTGCACCAATTGCGTGGCCGGGTCGGCCGCGGCGCCGAGCGGTCGATCTGTTTGCTGCTTTACCGCGCGCCGCTCGGTGTGACCGCGAAGGCGCGGCTTGCCGTGTTGCGCGAGACCGACGATGGTTTCCGCATCGCCGAGGAGGATTTAAAGCTGCGCGGCGAAGGCGACGTGCTCGGCACGCGACAAAGCGGCATGCCCGGTTTCCGCATCGCGCGCCTTGACGTGCACGGTAAACTGTTGCCGGCTGCGCGCGACGACGCGGCGCTGGTGCTCGCGCGCGATCCTAAACTCAACTCGCCGCGTGGGCAGGCGCTCCGCCACCTGCTCTATCTGTTCGCCCGCGACGAGGCGATCAGGCTGCTGGGCGCGGGGTAACGTAACCACCGGGGCGGAAGTAATCGGCGCCGAACCTATTGTATCCCGTCGTGCCGCGTATGCACCACCAAACGATCAGCACGAGCGTGCCGAAGAACGGCACCAGGACCAGCAGCAGCCACCAGCCGCTGCGGTCGGTGTCATGAAGCCTGCGCACGGAGACGGCGATGGCGGGGATCAACGTGGCGAAGCCGAACAGGGTTGAAAACGGCGCGCTGCCAAGCCCGGTGCCAAAGTCGAACAGTTCCGCGACCAGCCCGCCAAGCCCCATAAACAGATGCCAATACCAAAACTCGGAACGACATGCGCGGGTCTTGAAGTTCAGATAATTGGATAAGCCCGCGCGGATCGCCTCTAAGAAGTTCATGATCGTCCCCGACGTTGTGGCGCAAGGATAGCTCTTTGTCGGTCAGGGCGGAACGCAGGTTCATTGCGCTGCGGACGGCTCGGCTTTCCGGGCCGCCTGCGCGGCCCGCGCGGTTTCGGCGAGCGCGGCAAGCTTGCCTTGGCTCTGCGCATCGCCGCCGGGCTGCACGATGCCGGCCGACATGATCACGGTCATCGCCTGCTCGACCGTGATGTCGAGTTCGATGATGTCGCGCCGCGACACATAGAAAAAGAAACCAGTGGTCGGGTTTGGCGTGCACGGCATGAACGCCGAGACGTGTTCGGTTGCCGGCAGGCTGGCTGAGATTGCGCCGACCGGCGGCTGGGTCAGAAATACCAGCGACCACATACCGGGCGACGGAAATTCCACGAGGCCGACGCCGCGGAAGCTCGATTCCGACTTGGAGAACAAGGTCTGAAAAATCTGTTTCGTGGTGCGGTAGATCGGCCGCACGATCGGCATCAGATTGAGCAGGCTCTCGCCAAAATCGACGAGCTTGCGGCCGAGCAGATTGGCGGTCAGGAAGCCGAGCAGTGTGAGCGCCAGAAAGACGATGATCAGGCCGAGGCCGGGAATGTTGACCGGCAAATAGGTCTCGGGCCGGTAGACCACCGGGATGAGCGGCCGCACCAGAGCGTCGACCGCGGTCACGAACCACCAGATCAGCCACAACGTCACCGCGCCCGGCCCGGCGACCACCAATCCGGTCAGAAAATAATTGCGGATGCGGCTCATCATGCCTGTCGTCTTAACAGGGGTCGCGGACGGTCGTGCATTTTGCTCATAGTCATTCGTCATCGGATCGCTTTAGCCCCGCGATCGAAACTATATAGGACCCGGAGCGGAAATTGCACTGCCGCGACGGCCGCGGCCGGTCATGCCACCGTCACCGAACTATTCAACCGTAACAGATTTGGCGAGATTGCGCGGCTGATCGA
>PLTE01000405.1 GCA_003164375.1 Hyphomicrobiales bacterium
CGCAGTTCGTTCGATCCGTCGAGGAGTGGCACCGTATAGCTGCGCGTCAGGGCGCCGCCCGGCTTGTCGTCCTGAATGATGGCAGAGCCGTTGAGAAAGACGCGCACCAGCCCTATGCCGCCGCCGCCGTCGGTAAGACGCACCGTAACGGTGAGCTTCGGCTCGCTGGTCGATTGCGGCAGCCCGACAAATTCGACCACGGGTGGAAGCTTCTCGCCGCCGATATTGCCGAAACCGGTGAGCGGCTTGCCGGCCAAGCTGAGCTTCACTAGATCCGGCCGATAGAACTTCACGCGATAGGACCCGATGCCGAAGACGCGATCGCCGACGCGGACGTTGAGGTTGTCCTCGGCCGCGGCCGAGGAGGCGTCGTAATAGCCTTCCGGCGTAATGGCGAGCGACGAACCGTCCGTGAAGGCGACGAATGACGCCATCTCCTTGGCAGACGCCAAATCCCAGATCCGCATGGTGCTGCTCCAACTGCCGACGAGCAGCTTCTTCTGATCCGGCGAGAAGGTGACTGAGGCGACCAGATCGGTACGTTGGGCGAGCGTCCGTATTTCATTGCCGGTCGCGAGGTCCCACAGCTTAACCGCACCGTCGTGGGCTCCGACGGCGAGCGTGTGCCCGTCTGGAGAAAAGGCGACCGTGCTCACCCGATCGAAAAAGCCTCCGAATGCCCGCACCTGGCGACCGTTCGCCAGGTCCCAGAGCTTGACAGTTCTGTCATCGCTGGCAGAGGCCAGGAGCTTGCCATCCGGAGAGAATGCGACCGCAGTGATCCATTTGGCGTGCCCCATGAGGGTGCGTAATTCGGTGCCGCTCGCGACGTCCCAAAGTTTGATCACATTGGCGTCGTTGACGCCGTCAGCGCCGAGACTGCCGCTCCCGGAGGCGAGCATGTGCCCGTCCGGCGAAAACGCGACAGAATTGACGGTAGACGAATGGCCACGCAGCGTCATTAGCTCGCGCCCGTTCGTGATATCCCAGAGCTTGATCGAATGGTCGGCGCTGCCGGAGGCCAGTACGTTCCCGTCGGGCGAAAACGCGACTGAATTCACCGCTGCGGCATGGCCGCCGAACGTGCGCAGATTGCTCCCGCTGGCGACATCCCAAAGCCTGACAGTGTGATCGAAGCTTCCCGACGCGAGCATGCGTCCGGCGGGCGAAAAGGCTATCGAATAAACCTGGGCGACGTGGCCGCTGAGGACGCGTAATTCGCGCCCGCTCGTTCCGTCCCAGATTTTGACCGTGCCGTCGAAACTGCCGGCCGCGACCAGATGCCCGTCAGGCGAAAACAGGGCCGCGGACACGCCAGCGGCATGTCCTGTGAGGGGCGGTAATTCATGTCCGTTTGTCGTATCCCAGCGCCTGATGACGCCGTCCGTGAGGCCCAAAGCCAGCACGTTGCCGACGGGCGCGAACGCCATGGCGGTAGCCCAAAGCGGCATCGGCGTCGCCGGGGCATCGCCGCCGAGCGTGGCGAGCTCGTGTCCGCTGCCGAGATCCCAAATCTTGACGGTCTTGTCAAAGGCGCTCGAAGCCAGGAGACGGCCATCCGGCGAGAAAGCGAGGAAGGCGACGTAGTCCTTGTGGCCAGGCAGGGTACCTAGGATGCGCCCGCTCGCGGCATCCCAGAATTTGATCGTATGAAGGCTGCTGCCGGCGGCCACCGTCCGGCCGTTCGGCGAGACGGCGACATTCCCGACGGCGTAGCCTGGCAATTTGCTAAACAGGCGTCCGTTCGCCACGTCCCAGAGCGTGATGGCGTGATCGTCGCCATTCGCGGCGAGAAAACGCCCATCGGGCGAAAACGCGACGGACGCGACCCCCTGAGAGAAGCCGCCGAAGGTGGTCACTTCCTGCCCCGTCCCGACATCCCAGAGCTTGACCGTCTTGTCGAGGCTGGCGGAAGCTAGAAGGCGGCCATCCGGCGAGAAGGAAACCGACATAACCGGGCCGAGATGCCCGGTCAGCGTGCGCGGTTCGCCCCAACTTGTCGCGTCGAAGAGCTTGATCTTTTGATCGATCGTGCCGGCGGCCAGGATATGTCCGTCGGGCGAGAAGGCGAGGGACGTGACGCCGAGATTGGGTCCGAGCGTTCGGATCTCTCGGCTGTTCGCTACGTCCCAGAGCTTGACCACGTCGTCCCCGCCGCCGGAGGCTAATACGGTTCCATCGGGCGAGAAGGCGAGCGCGTTGACACCTTGATAATGGCCGAGCTGCGGGAATATCTCGGGCTGGTTCTGTGCCCGCGCCGAGCCAAGGCCCACACAGATTGCAACCAGGATGGTCAAGGGACGAAAAATCATCCGTACCTCGTCACAGCACGTGAATGCCCCGTCTGCTATTTTCTAAAGGAGGATTGGGGTCGGCACCAGCCCGGCCTGGCGTGGCGACTACCGCTGCCGTTTCCTTTTTCCTGCAATGGCAGGAATGACAAATGTTATCCCTAGGGTGAACTTGACGGTATCGCTCGGCTGAACAACACGAGTTGTGCTTGTCCGCCAACCAATCGACCGCAACTATTCGTTGCTCGCAAGAATATCTTGGCCACAAGCATTTGATGGCCGCGCGAGAAAATGGAGTCTCCAGCGTGGCCATCGAGTTCTCGTTATCTAAATCCGCCCCTGAACCCGCCCCTCGATGTCACAGCGGCATTGAGATCTTCGTCNNCGCTTAAGTGCAAATCATGCTGTCGACGAGTGAGCGTCGCAAACTCATTGGCACACGACGGGGAATAAGATGCCGGGACGCCTGGGCATCGATCGTAAAATGCCCGGAAATCCTCCACGAGCATTTGTTTAGCGTCCCCCTGTGCCATTGCCGGGGGCGGCATGATGGGGCTGACGCCGATCAGGGATAGGGCAAATGCGACCACCGTCCTATTCATTGTGTTTCCCCTTGCAACACTTCGCCACCACCTTGCACGGATCTGTTTCGGCCGGTCCTGCAGCCGCGTGCCACCTCGCATGCACACCCACTGCGAGCCTATGTCGGAGGGATAACAGTTGCAATAGTTACGGGTCTCATACAGGATTGTTGCACTTTGGTCGCTTTGTTCCGGAGTTGGGGGACGGTTGCAATGTTGTGCAAGCGTGTTTGCAAGCTCGCTTCTGTAATCGGGGCGTTTGGTGTCTTGGCCGGTTGTCAATATGTCGGTCCGGTCGCAATCGATCAGGGCCGCAACCGTTACAACAATATCATCCAATCGACATCGAAAGAGCAAACTCTGGCAAACATCGTTCGGGTCTACGACCACGAGCCGATCGCCTTCATGGATGTGACCGAGGTCGATGCGTCGCAGACGCTTACCGGTTCGATCACCGGGGGGGCGGCCAGCATGGGCGCTCATCCCAATCCCAAAACGACGGCCGGAACCTATTCCGGCCAGGTGAACAACTTAAGCGCAAGCGGCCAGTATTCCGAGTCGCCGACGATCCGTTACCAACCATTGCTCGGTCAGGCGCTGGTGGCGCAGATGGTGACCCCGGTGAACGCGGACTCGCTCGGGCTGTTATACGACTCGTCCTGGAAAGTGACGCCGTTGCTTGATCTATCGGCATCGTATTTGACGCTCGACTACGGCGAATTCTATATAGCGTTGAATATTATTTCGGAACTCTACACCGACGGCGCGCTGGAATTCGTGGCCGCCAAATCCGAATTGACCGGGTCTGCTGGGGCAGCGAAGGAAGAACCCTCGGGCGGGGGGACGCCCAAAACTACGGCACCGCCGGTCGCAAAGCCCGTCGGCAACAGCGCCAATGATGCGCTCGACATCTACCTGCAACCGTTCCATCCGCACGAACCGCGCGCGGAGCGCGCCGAATACAGACGGCAACTGCAATTGTGGATCCGGTTGCTGTGGCTTTACTATGGAACGCAGCCGAAATTCATTCCAACGAACGCCGGCCGATGCGAGCAGATCGGTCTGCGCATAGCGCCAGCGGATTTGCGCGCCTGGGACCTCAATCTCGGGAGCCGCAGCCGCGGTATCAATCTCGACGAGGTGCGCAATTGCTTGCCAAATTTCATCGAGTTGAGAACGATTCCGGTGTCGCCGTCCGTTGCCCGCAGCAACTCTCTCGTGAGCGGCGCGCCGCTGATGCGGACCTATTCGGCGCTCGGGATCCTCAAGAACGCGACCGAACGGCCGCATCCAAAAATTGGGTTCGTCAGCGCTGATATTTATGCCAGGATTCGCGAGCAGCCGTGGAACCAGGACGTCGACAATCTGAGCTTCTATACCTTACTGCCGCAGCATGAGGGGCCACTCGATAACCCGATCGCTCCAGGCCATGAGCAAGAAGACGCAAGACTGGACGAAGCTGTCATCAGTTGGATCGAACAGCCCGGCCACAGTCCTTATGTCTATGATCCGCCCGGCCGCATTTCGGAGGCCGATTTTATCAAAGGCAACCGCCGGCTCGGCTTGCTCAGACGCTATATCTTGATCGTGGTAGACGATGGACCACCCGCAGTGCCGCCCTACGTTTCCTACTTCGATCAAGGGAAGTGGTACTACATCGCCGGCGACGACGAGATTTCGCAGAAGAATTTCGATCTTGTGTCGTTGTTCCTGACC
>PLTE01000065.1 GCA_003164375.1 Hyphomicrobiales bacterium
TCGTCGCAGCCATAGATGCGGTTGCCCATCAGCGGGCGCAGTTCGCGCGAGATTGGGCCTTTATGCTCGATGGTCAGGTAGGAGATGCAGCGCCGCGCATCGAGACGGTACGGCGCCGGGAACGCGGCGGTCGGGCAGACATCGAGGCAGGCATGGCAGTTGCCGCAATGATCGGGCTCCGGCGCATCCGGCGGCAGATCGAGCGTGGTGAAAATAGCGCCGAGGAACAACCACGAGCCGAGTTGCCGCGACACCAGATTGGTATGCTTGCCCTGCCAGCCGAGCCCTGCCGCCGCGGCGAGCGGCTTCTCCATCACGGCCGCAGTGTCGACAAAAACCTTGATGTCGCCGCCGCCATTGGCGATGAACCAGCGGCCGAGCTGTTTCAGCCGCGGCTTGATCAGCTCGTGATAATCGTCGCCGCGCGCATAGACCGAAATGCTGCCGCGCGCACGTGCGTTGAGAATCGCCAGCGGGTCATCATCCGGGCCATAATTGACGCCAAGCATAATGATCGAGCGAGCTTGCGGCCACAAGGTGCCCGGATCGGAGCGCCGCTCGGCATTGATCGCCATCCAGGCCATATCGCCATGCGCGCCGGTCGAAAGGAACTCACGCAACCGATCCGCCGCGAGCGGGATCGCGTCCGGTCGCACGACGCCGATCGCATCGAAGCCGCAAGCACGGGCCGCCTCCCCGAGCGCCGCTTTGAGTGCGGCCGGACTCAGAAATCGAGGTCGGCGTAGCTCGCCGCCGGCGGCAGGCCGCGCAGCGTTTCGTTGAGCAGCGTGCGGAACGAGGGTCGTGACTTGATCCTCGCGTACCAATTCTTGGCGGTCTCGTCTTCGTGCCACGGCACATCGCCCAGGTAATCGACGGCCGACAAATGCGCCGCCGCGGTCAGATCAGCATAGGTCAGGCTATCGCCGGCTAGCCAGTCCCGGGTGCGGACCAGCCAGCCGATATAGGCCAAATGGTACCTGATGTTGCTTTTTGCAGCACGCAGCGTTTCGGTATCGGGCGATCCACCACCGTTGCCAGCCGGCATATAGCGCTTGTAGACCCGCTCCGTGACCAGCGCGCCCGAGACCTCCGCGAAAAACTTGTCATTGAACCAGCTCATCAGGCGGCGCACCTCGACGCGCGAACTTACGTCCTGCGGCAGCAGCCGGGCCGGCGCGAAACTTTCGCCGCGGGTCTCGTCGATATATTCACCGATGATGGCGGCACCGGGAACCGGCGGACCGCCCTCTTCCACCAGCACCGGCGTCGTCCCCGCCGGATTGAGCACCAGGAATTCCTCGCGTCGTTCCCAGACCCGTTCCTCCACCAACCGCGGCGGCGAGCCGTACTCTTCGAGTACGAGACGCACGAAGCGGGACTGCGGGCAGATCGGATGATGGAACAGCGTCAGCATGCGGTCGCGAGCCTTGCCCGAATCTTGGGCTTGCGTCAAAAGTCTGCCGCAACGGTTTTGCACAGGTCCATTTTACATGGGTCTATGCCGATCCGACGCGTCTTGCACCTACCCTCGCCGCGGAGCACAACATGACATTGGACGTGATCAAGGCGATCTTCCTCGGCATCGTCGAGGGCTTGACCGAGTTCATTCCGGTATCCTCGACCGGACATCTGCTCCTGGTCGAGCACTTCTTCGGCTTCGCCGATGATGATTTCGGCAAGGCCTTTGCAGTCCTGATTCAGCTCGGAGCGATTCTGGCGCTGTTGTCGATTTATTTCGCTCGGCTGTGGCGCCTCTTTCTCGGCATGTTCGCTAACCGCGACGACCGACGCTTCGTCATCGGCGTGCTGGTGGCTTTTCTCCCCGCGATGATCATCGGCGCGCTGGCCTACGGTGTCATCAAGAGCGTGCTGTTCAATGTTTGGATCGTCTGCACCATGCTCATCGTCGGCGGCTTCGTGCTGTTGTGGATCGACCGTCTCGACCTCAAGCCGCGCTACCACGACGCCACTAAATTCTCGCTGCCGATGTATCTCGGCATCGGCGTAATTCAGTGCCTGTCCATGGTGCCGGGCGTATCACGGTCCGGCGCCACCATCGTTGGCGCCATGCTGTTCGGCGCCGACAAGCGCGCGGCGACGGAATTCTCGTTTTGGCTGGCGATGCCGACCATGGTCGGTGCATTCGCGTTCGAAGCGTATAAAAGTAAGGCTCAGTTCGACGGCGGCAATACCGTGATCATCGCCATCGGCTTTGCCGTCTCCTTCGTGTGCGGCTGGTATGTGGTCAAGACGCTGCTCGGCTACGTCGCACGTCACGGCTTCGCTTTATTCGCCTGGTGGCGGATCGTCGTCGGCGCGCTCGGGCTGCTCGCGCTGATGCTGGGGCATTGAAGCCCCGATCGGCTTACGCCGTGCGGGGACGAAACTGCCCGTTCTTGCGGAAGCGCCAGAGGTAAGACGGCACGATCGCGGCCACCGACTCTGGCGTGATGCCGAGCCCTTCCAGGGTACGGCCATCGCGGCGGGCGTCCTCGCCGACGACGTTGTCGCGCTTGAGCAGTTCGACCTGATCGGGCGTGATCGGCGGCTTCGGCAAATACTGCAGCAATGTCGCCTGCAGCTTCATCAAGCCGAACGGCACCGGCACGAGCAAGCGGCGGCGCTCGATCGTGGCGAGCACCAACTCCATCAATTCCTTGAACGTGCGCACGTCCGGGCCACCGAGCTCGTAGATCGCGCCCGGCTTGGTTTCGCCATCGACCGCCTTCGCAATCGCCTCCGCGACGTCGCCGGCGAAAACCGGCTGCATGCGCGTCTGACCGCCACCCAGAAGCGGCAGCACCGGCGACATGCGCGCCAGCGCCGCGAAGCGGTTGAAGAAATCGTCCTCGGGACCGAACACGACCGACGGCCGAAAAACGGTCGCCGTGTTGTGCGCCGCCAGAACAAGCCGCTCACCTTCTGCTTTCGCCCGGGCATAGTGCGACAGCGCGCTGGCGTCGGCGCCGATGGCAGAGAGGTGGACCAGCGGCGCGCCAGCGGCACTGGCCGCGCGCGCCACGGTTTCCGCCCCCTCGGTCATCACGGCATCGAAATCCTGGCGGCCGCGCTCGAACAGGATGCCGACCAGATTGACTACGATGTCGGCATCACGCACCGCCGCCTCAACCGAATCCGGGTAGCGCAGATTGGCCTGCACGGCGTGGATCTGACCGACTCGGCCCAACGGCTGCAGATGGAAAGCAAGGTCTGGGCGGCGCACCGCGACGCGGACGCGGTATTGCCGGCTGGCGAGCGCCCGCACCACATGGCGGCCGAGGAACCCCGAGCCGCCGAACACGGTGACAAGCGTATCAAGCTTATTCTTCGAGGCCATTTGTCGCGAAATACATGATCGCCGAGGCGCTGTATAGTGATTATCGTGCGATCCTCAACGCTAAGCGATTGCACTGGTATCTTGGTGCAGGATGACGCTTCGGGAAGGCGGTACCCTTTTCCGGATCATGCGCTAAGCCGTTCGATTGACAAGGGGATGACCGCTCCGTACCTATCCCGGCATTGCCCGACTGGGCCCAGGTGGCGGAATTGGTAGACGCACTAGTTTCAGGTACTAGCGCCGCGAGGCGTGGAGGTTCGAGTCCTCTCCTGGGCACCAGATCGAGCCCTACCGCAACGGACGTCGCCGCATGACCATCCGTCTTCATCGCGGCGATCTGCCGGACATCTCCCGCTACATGAGCGCAAGCTCGCGCGCGGTCGCGATCGACACCGAGACTATGGGGCTTGATCTGCAGCGCGACCGGCTATGCGTGGTGCAACTCTCGCCCGGCGACGGCTCGGCCGACGTCGTGCAGATTCCGCCGAACCCAGCCGATGCACCGAACCTCAAACGGCTCCTTGCCGACAAGAGCCTGCTCAAAATTTTTCACTTCGCGCGCTTCGATCTCGGCGTGTTGTGCAAAGCCTTTGGTGTGATGCCGGAGCCGGTCTATTGCACCAAGATCGCGTCGCGGCTGGTGCGGACCTATACCGACAAGCACGGGCTGAAGGATCTCGTGCGCGAGATACTGGGGCAGGAGATTTCCAAGCAGCAGCAGTCGTCCGATTGGGGCGCGGCGGACTTAAGCGAGCCGCAGCTGGCCTATGCCGCGGCCGATGTCACCCATTTGCACGCGCTCAAGAACAAGCTCGACGCCATGCTGGCGCGCGAAGGCCGCGAAAGCCTTGCTGCCGCCTGCTTCCACTTCCTGCCGGAGCGTGTGCGGCTCGACCTTGCCGGATTTGCCGCCGAGGATATTTTCGCTCATTCCTGAGCCGGGGCGCCTTGCTCCCCGCAATATCAGCCTTCGCCGGGCCACATTCGCGGGCGAGCTTTGCAAGGAAATTTGCAAGACAAACCCGCTAAAAGCATGGTCTAAGGTTCCGAATCGGGGCGACGCCTGAAGGGAAAAACGCTTGGCCATTGCCTACCCCGAGAACGGCGCGAAGGGATATTCGGCAGGTTCCCAGGGCGCTTTCGATCGCGTCTATCGATCCGCGCTTCGGCATAGCCGGCACGTGCGCTGGCTGCGCGTCGGCGTGCCGCTAGGTATCGCCGTGGTGTTGCTCACGGTCGTTGCGCTCAACTACATGCCGCCGATCGGCGGATTCCGGCTGCCGGGCGAGCTCGGCAACCTCGTCATCCACGGCACCAAGATCACGATGGAGCAGCCGCGGCTCACCGGCTTCACGATCGATTCCCGCGCCTATGAATTTTCCGCCGAAGCCGCAGCGCAGGACATCACCAAGCCCAATCTCGTCGAGCTCAATAAGCTCCACGCCAAGATGGAAATGCAGGATAAAAGCAGCGTGGATATGGTGGCCGATTCGGGCGTCTACGACTCCAAGTCGGAAATGCTGACGCTCCACGACAATATCTTGCTGGTGTCGTCGACAGGCTATGAGGGCCGCTTGAGCCAGGCGGTGGTCGACGTACGCAAGGGCAACGTCGTTTCGGATGAGCCGGTCGCTGTGAAATTGCTCAACGGCTTCCTCAACGCCAAACGGCTCGATATCAGCGAGAACGGCAGCGTGGTCCGCTTCGGCGATGTCACAATGACGCTCCAGCAAAACAAAGACAGCGCAAAGGCGAACGACCAATGATGCATCGCCTGAAACTTTGCGCCGCTTTTACGGTGCTGACGGCTTTGGTGCTGCTAACGGCCCCACCTGCCGGGGCACAGGCACCGCATCCGGCGGCGCCGAGCCCGTTTCAGGGCATGAGCCAGAACACGGATCAGCCGGTGCAGATCGAGGCGGCCACGTTGGAAGTCCGCGACAAGAACAAGCAGGCGACGTTTTCCGGCAACGTGCAGGTGGTGCAGGGCGATACCACGATGAAGTGCCAAAGCCTCGTCGTTTTCTATGGACAGGAAGTAGGTATTGGCGCCGAGGCCGCGCCCGCCGCCGCGACCACGACGAAATCGGCGCCCGGCATGCCGCAGGGCGCGCAGAATATCCGCCGCATCGAAGCGCGTGGCGGTGTGACCGTCATCACCAAGGATCAGAACGCCAGCGGCGATCTCGGCGTCTATGATCTGAAGACCAAAACAATCACATTGAGCGGCAATGTAGTGGTCAGTCAGGGCCAGAATGTCATTCACGGCGAACGGGTGGTGGTCGACACAACGACGGGATATGCGCGGGTCGAATCGGCGAGCAGCAATAACGCTGGCGGCGGCAATACGGCTGCACCGGGCCGTGTCCGCGCGCTCATCCAGCCTGGCAAGGGCCAAAGCGGCGGGCCGACGAATTTCATGACAATCGGCCCGGGCAAGACAAATTGACCCAACGAATTAACCGGCGCGCCATCCCCATCCCTGCCGAAAATGGGCTAAAGTCGCTAGTCTAAACGGTAATCGACCGCGATTCACAGGCGAGCTTCCCGAGACCGGCGTGCTGGACCTCCTTTCATACTTTCGCCGTCACGCGGCACCCGCGCACCGCAAGCCGCTTGCCCATTATGAGGCGATCGATCTTGCGTCGATGGGCGGAACGATCAGCACCAGCTATCTCGACATCGCCAGCCTGCCGTCGCCGGCGGAAAAAGCGCGCAGCAAGGCGCAACCGGTGCCCCCGCCGCAACAACCTGATATCCCGCCGGCCTTCGTGTCGCCGCCTTTCGTGCCGCCTTCAGCGTCGCCTGCGCTACCGCCGCCGCTCGAACCGCCTGCCGCCCCGCCACCGTTCGTGCCACCGGCGCAATCGCGGCCGCCGCGGCCGCCAGCGCCGGGAAACGGTCCGCGGCCGGCTGCCCGGCCGCGTCGCCGTGCCGACGGCAACGGTTCGGCGCCGATCGACCGCAAGGGGCTGTTGGCCGTCCACGGCGTGGAAAAGAGTTTCGTCGGCCGCAAAGTGGTGAAAGGCGTCAGCCTCTATGTGCGCAAGGGCGAGGCGGTCGGTCTGCTCGGCCCCAACGGCGCCGGTAAGACCACCGTTTTTTACATGATCACCGGCCTCATCAAGGCCGACCAGGGACGCATCGATCTCGACGGTCGCGACGTGACCCGTCTGCCGATGTACCAGCGCGCCCGGCTCGGCATCGGTTATCTTCCGCAGGAAGCCTCGATTTTTCGCGGACTCAGCGTCGAGGAGAACATCCGCGCCGTGCTCGAGGTGGTGGAGCGCGACGCGAAGCGGCGCGCCCGTGATCTCGATTCGCTGCTTGAGGAGTTCAACATAGCGCGCCTGCGCAAAACACCGGCGATCGCGCTTTCCGGCGGCGAACGCCGCCGCGTCGAAATCGCGCGCGCGCTTGCCACCCGGCCAAATTACATGCTGCTCGACGAACCCTTCGCCGGCATCGATCCCATCGCCGTCGGCGACATCCAGTCGCTGGTTCGCCATCTCACCAATCGGGGCATTGGCGTGCTGATTACCGACCATAACGTACGCGAGACGCNNGTGCGGCGGCTCTATCTGGGCGAGGAGTTCAGACTTTAATCGTCAACCCAAATCGGGTAGCGACACGGCCGATAAATTGCTGTAAGGGAGGAAGCAAGAATCGGACCAATTTAGCCTAAATCACAGCAGTAATCAGTCCCTCTATGGCTCTTTCACAAAGACTCCAGCTCCGGCAGAGCCAAGCGTTGGTGATGACGCCCCAGCTGATGCAGGCCATCAAGCTGCTGCAGCTCTCCAACCTCGACCTGGTCGCCTACGTAGAAGCCGAACTTGAGCGTAATCCGCTGCTCGACAACAGCACCGAAACCGAGCCCGCGCCGGGTACGCCGGACACCACGCCAACGCCGGAGATGCAAGGCGTAAACGGCGAAGCCTATAACGGCAGTGACGGCGAACCGAACGGTCGCGATAACGACGAACGGCCGGACAATCGCATTGACGACACGTCCGCCGACGATGCGGAGCCGCCCCAGCCGCGCGCTGCGGACGGTCCGGCCGGCTATTCGGAATGGGCCGGCACTGGGTCCGGCGGTCGCGATGACGGCGAGTATAATCTCGAAGCCTTCGTTTCCGCCGAAACTACGCTCGCCGACTGGCTACGCGAGCAGTTGACGCTCGCCATCGTCGATCCCGTGCGCCGCATGATCGGTCAGTACCTCATCGACCTCGTCGACGAGGCCGGATATCTGACGAGCGATCTCGCCGACGTGGCGGAAAAGCTCGGCGCCAGCGTGGCCGAAGTCAAAGCCGTTCTCGCCATCCTGCAAACATTCGATCCGGCCGGAATTTGCGCGCACGATCTCGCTGAATGTTTGGCAATCCAACTCAAGGAGAAAGACCGCTACGATCCCGCCATGCAGGCGCTGGTCACGCGGCTCGATCTGTTGGCGCGGCGGGATTTCGCTCAGCTTAAGAAGATCTGCGGCGTCGGCGATGAGGATCTCACCGACATGATCGCCGAAATTCGTCACCTCAATCCGAAGCCCGGTCTCGCATTCGGCTCCGCGATCGTGCAGCCGATCGTGCCGGACGTTTTTGTGCGCCCGGCGCCGCATGGCGCCTGGCTGGTCGAGCTTAATTCCGACACGCTGCCTAAGGTTCTGGTCAACCAGTCTTACTACGCCGAGGTTTCGGCCACCGCCCGGCGCGACACCGACAAATCCTATCTCGCCGAATGCCTGCAAAGCGCCACTTGGCTGGTTCGCGCCCTCGACCAGCGCGCCCGTACCATCCTCAAAGTCTCCAATGAAATCGTGCGCCAGCAGGATGCGTTCTTCGCCCACGGCGTGCAGCATCTGCGTCCACTCAATCTCAAGACCGTCGCCGAAGCCATCGGCATGCATGAATCCACCGTATCCCGCGTCACCGCCAATAAATATATGGCCACCAACCGCGGTATCTTTGAATTAAAATACTTCTTCACATCGTCGATCGCGGCTTCGCACGGCGGCGAGGCGCACTCCGCGGAAGCCGTGCGCCACCGCATCAAACAATTGATCGATTCCGAAAGTTCCGGCGACATCTTATCGGACGACACGATCGTCGAGAAGCTGCGCGAGGCCGGCATCGACATCGCGCGGCGCACCGTGGCGAAGTACCGCGAAGCCATGCGCATTCCTTCGTCGGTGCAGCGGCGGCGAGAAAAACAGGGCGCCGCGGCGAATTAAACGCGATCGACGCCAGTAGGCATACAGGATCGTCCGGGGTGTCGCGTTGACTCCGTCTTTGCCAATGCCTAGCTCGAATGCAGCGGCTTAAGCGAGTTCTTCAAAAAAGAGGCCATTATGCCATTTCGCGTGTCAGGAAAAAATCTCGACCTCGGCGACGCTTTGCGCGAGCGCATCAGCGCCCGGATCGCCGAGACAGTGAGCAAGTATTTCGACGGCGGCTATTCCGGACATGTCACGTTGGCGCGGGACGGCTTCGGGTTCCGCACCGAATGCGCCGTTCATCTGGATTCGAAGATCACGCTGCACACCGAAGGTTTGGCGCCGGACGCATACGCGAGCGCCGATCAGGCGGCATTGCGAATTGAAAAGCGGCTGCGCCGTTATCATCGGCGGCTGAAGGATCGTCGTCCCGAGCGCGGCGAGAGTTGGGCCGCGGTCGACGCCGCGAGCTATGTCATCGCCGCCCCGGAACATGACGGCGAAATCGAGGTCGACGCCTTCACGCCCGTCATCATCGCCGAATCCACCACGACCTTGAAACAACTCTCGGTCAGCGACGCGGTGACGGAACTCGACATGACCGGCGCTCCTGTACTGGTGTTCCGGCACGCCGCCCATGGCGGCGTCAACATCGTCTACCGCCGCGCCGATGGACATTTCGGCTGGATCGATCCGCCGGCCCTGGCGCGCGACTTGGCGCCCGTGGATGCCCATTGACGTTGTTGCAGCGGCTCCCTATGGTCCGCCGCGCTCGACCGTGATCTAACATTGTACGCACCGATTTTCGGAAAAGATCACGCTCAAACAGATACTTAGCGGTTGGCAAAAAGCCTCGCTCCTCAGGTTCCATTCATGCCGCTTACCGATTTGGTTGCGCCCAACGCAATCCTCCCGGCGCTCAAGGTCAACAGCAAAAAGCAAGTGCTGCAGGAACTTGCGGCACGCGCGGCGATGCTCAGCGGCCAGAACGAGCGCGCCATCTTCGACATTCTGATGCAGCGCGAGAAACTCGGCTCGACTGCGATCGGCAATGGCATCGCCATTCCCCACGGCAAGATGGCGACGCTCACCCGGCTGTTCGGATTATTTGCGCGGCTGGATCGGCCGGTCGACTTCGAGGCCCTCGACAACCAGCCGGTCGATCTCGTTTTCTTGTTGCTTGCTCCCGAGGGCGCCGGCGCCGACCACCTTAAAGCGCTCGCCCGCATTGCGCGGCTGCTTCGCGATCCCAATGTGACGCACAAGCTGCGCGCCTCACACGACGCCGAATCGCTTTACGCAGTCTTGGCCATGCCGTCGGCGTCCGCGGCATAACTACGGCCGGAATCGGGTATCGGCGGTCAGCAATCAAAAAGGGGCCCGCTACGGCATCGTCGCTGCCCCCAAAAGCTCGGACGACTGATCACCGATCCTGAACGCTCAGTGCAGGCTCACGGTTTCGAGCTCCTGGCTCCAAGCATTGGCGACGGCAGCCTCGCGACTGTCGGTCAGCATGATCGGCGTCCCATCGGCGGCGTGCAGTGCGAACAGCGTCTGACCGGGTGCCAGCTCGGGCATCTGCGCCTGCGGGAAGAGCGCGTGAACGTCCTCGGAGCGCACCGTTCTCACATAGGCGATACGGCCGTCGCCGAGATGGGCGAGCGCTTCGGCAGACAGGTCGATCTTGGCTTCGGTTCGGTTCATAACGTTGGTCATATCGTTCGTCATGGCGCTCGACTCCTCTTTTGGCTGGTCGAGTCCTACCGGTTTCCTTAATCGCATTCTTTGATTGAGATCGATTTAACGATGCGCTCGGGCTGGGGGCGCACCAAGTCGATCGACAACAATCCATTCTTCAAGTCCGCACCCAGCACCTCCATGCCGTCCGCCAGCACGAAAGTACGCTGGAATTGGCGCGCGGCGATGCCGCGATGGATGTATTGCCGGGTTTTATCGTCCTGCTGGCGGCCGCGAATGACGAGCTGACTTTCCTCTATACTGACATCGAGTTGGTCGCGGGTAAAACCCGCTACCGCTAGGGTAATGCGCAACCGCTCGGGACTGTTCCCATCGCGTGGCACGCGTTCGATATTGTAGGGGGGATAGCCCTCGGCGGCTTTACCGACCCGATCGAGCACCCGCTCGATCTCGTCGAAGCCAAGCAAGAAGGGACTCGAAAGCGAGGAAACCCTGGACATGATTCAAAGTCCTTTATAAGCGACTTTGCGGGGCCCGACCGGCACCCCGACCGACCGCACGGTATAGCCATGCGACCTTCCCTGATATGGCGATGCCGGCGAAAGCGTTCAAGAAGCGCAACTCGGCCAAGGCGAACGCCAAACGCGGTTACGGAAGTTCAAGCGGCCCCGGCATAGCGCGTTCGGCCTCGGCGATAAGCTGCGCTTCGTGCCGATGCACGAAAACGCCCCCGACGATAAAAATAACCACCGTGGCAAGCACGAAAAATATCACGAGCGGGGCCTCCAGGCGCTCGAATTCGCGTCCGAGCGCATAGGCGGCGTAGCCATAGAGTACCGCCCAGATAAAGGAGCCGACCGCATTGGCGAATAGAAAACCGCGCCACGGCATGACATTGGCCCCGGCAAAAATCCCGGCGAAAGTTCGCAGCACCGGCACGAATTGCGCGAAGAAGACGATTTTGCCGCCGTGGCGCAGAAACAGATACTGCCCGAGTTTTATCCGGCTCTTGGTCATCCGCACATAATTGCCGTAGCGCAGCAACAGCCAATAGCCGTATTCATGACCGAGAACGTAACCGATCATGCGACCGACGGTTGCCGCAGCCGCGGTCGTCAGGATCACCGAGACGATGTTGAGATCGTGCTTGGTGCCGGCATAGATCGCCGCCGCGAGCAACGCGGTTTCCCCCGGCAGCGGAATGCCGACGCATTCCAGGCCGACAATGATGGCCACTGTCAGCAACCCGTAGGCGTGAATGAGGTGGCCGATAAGGTGCATCTAACCCGGCAACGATCGCATGTCCGCTGGTCCCAGAGCTTGGCCGTGTTCGTTCGCTAGCCCGACGTCTGGGTGAACGCAAGATCGAAGACCTTGAGCGCAATGTGAACGATACGCGGCATGGTCGTCTCCTGCATGAGTCGGAAGTCTTGGTAGCAAAGCCTTGGTTGCAATGCCGCTTTTGAAAGATCGCCTCCGGCGGTTTCGGTGGTGTTATTATAGAGGATTTTTCGGCTTGGCGACACGGCTTGGCAACAAGCCTTTGGCGGCACGTCGTAACCCGGTGACGATGACGCGGCGATGGCGCTCGGCTTGATTCGGGATTACAAAGGGATAGACGATACCGTGGCGCACGCGAAGACTGAGGGCAGTACGATCGATGAGTGGTGGTGGGGCTTTGCGCGCGAGCCTTTTTCTAGGTTTGGCGCTCGTGCTCAGCGCCTGTGGCTCTCATCATTGGCTTGACGCGGATAATCCCGGCGACGACAGGATCAACGCATATCCTGCGAAATATAAATCCGACATCCTGTCCGCGATGCACGCCTACCTGAATGATCCGACCGGCATCCGCGACGCTGCTATCACCGAACCGGCATTGAAACCGAACGGCAATGGCTCGAACACGCGCTACATCGTCTGTCTCAAGTTCAATGCGAAAAAGAACGCCAGCGAATATGCCAGCATGAAGGAGATCGCCGCCAGCTTCCTCGCCGGCCGGTTTGATCAGTTCATCGAGACGCCGAAGGAGCAATGCGCCGGCGCCGTCTATCTGCCGTTCCCGGAGCTGCAAAATCTGCCGCCGTAGCTTTTCGCTTGAGTATAATCTGTCGGGGGCGCCTGTATCCAAACTCCGGATCAAGGCCGCGGCTACGTTTTCGCCGTCGCGCTCGATCAAATTCTTGCCGTGAATAACCTTGAAAGTCGGCGTATTATTGGCTTCAAATCTCGTTTTTACGCCAGCACGGGATCGTCCATGAAGCGCCAAGGATCAGCGATAAAGCTCGCGCGGATTGCGGCCTCGGCCGTAGCGCTCTGGGCCTTGTCGATGCCGTATGCCACGGCGGCGCCCGCACTTGCCGAGACCAACGTCAATCTTCGGGCCGGCCCAGGAACGACCTACAATGTCATCACCACCATTTCAGGCGGCGCCGCGATCGACGTCATCGGCTGCAGCGGCCAATGGTGCCAAGTCACCTGGCAGGGACAGAGCGGCTACGTGATCGCGACCAGCATCGACCAGGGCGGACCTGAAGGAATGCCTGCTGGAGGACCGCCTCCCGGAGCAGGGGGACCCGGCGGTCCCGCTGCCGCCTATCCGGGAGGGCCGCCGCAACCGGGCTACTATCCGCCCGGCTACGTGGTGCCGCCCGACTACTACGGGCCGCCACCCTCTTACGGCCCTTACCCCAATTATTACGGCTACGGCCCATATTATGGTGGATGGCACCGACACTGGTAAGCCGACGCGCCTGCTTAATCACGCGTTTCGACGTGAAAGCACCCGATAAAGATTGGTGCGAGCACCACACCAGGCGCAATATTAATGATGAGGCCGGAGAAGATCGCATATGAACCGGCAATGATTTTGCCAATTGATTTCGCGTCATCCAAGACACGTCTGCTTTCGGCTGCCGAAGTGGAAATTCATTCTCGCGGCGCTCTGCTCATCCAAGTTTCCGTCGATGCGGGACAGCCGTCAAACCACCCGGCAGCCAAAAATTCAACATTTTGAAGAGTGGTTGAGCGCACGGGGGACCGCGCTTAGTATTGGGTCGGGTAGGAACGCTCCGAGGATATCGCAATGCTGGAACGACACTACGACCGCGCCGGGCAGGATATCGGCAACATCATCAATCTCGGCCACGTCAATGTCCAAATCGACGATCAGCACGTGGCGACGCGTTATTATGTCACCGGGCTCGGGCTGACGCGCGATCCATTCCTCAATACCGGCGCGGGGAACATGTGGATCAATGTCGGTATGAGCCAATTCCACCTGCCGATGGGAACGCCCGAGACCTTGCGCGGCGTTATCGGGCTCGTGGCGCCGAACCGCGAGGCACTGCTCGACCGACTGACCCATGTGCGTAAGGCACTCCACGGCACCAAGTTCGATTTCCGCGAAAGCAACGATTGCGTCGAGACGATTTGTCCGTGGGGCAACCGTATCGCTGTGCACACACCGGACGAGGCGCGCTTCGGCCGCATCGCGCTCGGCATGCCCTATGTCCGCTTCGACGTCCGCCCCGACACCGCCGCACGCATCGCTCGCTTTTATCGCGAGGTGCTGCACGCCCCCTCCAGCGTCATCAAGAACGGCAGTGGTCCCGAGGCGCGCGTACAGGTCGGCGAGAAGCAATATTTTTATTTCCGCGAGACCGACGCGCCGGAGCAGCCCTACGATCGCCATCACGTGCAGATCTATGTCTCCGATTTCTCCGGCCCGCATCGCCGGCTCAAGGAGCTTGGCCTGATTACGATGGAGGCCAACGAGTACGAGTACCGTTTCCAGGACGTAATCGATCTCGATAGTCGCGAAGTCCTATTCACCATCGACCACGAGACGCGCAGCCAGACCAATCCGATGTACGGCCGTCCGCTGGTCAACCGCAATCCGGCGCAGACCAATACCGACTACAGACCCGGCCACGATAGCATGTCATGGGCGATGTCGTGACGTTATGACCGCGCGGCGCGCGGTCGTGATCGGCGGCTCGCTCGGCGGGCTGTTGACGGCGCATCTTTTGCGCAGCACCGGCTGGGACGCCGTCGTGTTCGAGCGCAATGCCGAGGAACTGGCGAGCCGCGGCGTCGGGCTTGGCACGCATCCACAGCTGATCGCCGTGCTGCGGCGAGCCGGCCTCGCATTCGACGAGTCCATGGGAATTCGGGTACCGAGGATCATCTGCCTCGACCGCGACGGCAGAACTATCGTCACGCAGCCGGCCACGCGCACCATGAGCGGCTGGTCGCGCCTCTACAGCGCGTTACGTGACGCGCTGCCGGTGCAGAATTATCGACTGGGCAGCACGCTGTGCAGGGTTCTGCAGGACGCCGATGGCGTCACCGCGATCTTCGCCGACGGCACCCGTGAGCACGGCGATTTACTGGTCGGCGCCGATGGCGTCCGCTCCACGGTGCGCGAGCAATTCTTGCCGCAGGCGCAGCCGGTCTATGCTGGCTACGTCGCGTGGCGCGCGGTGCTCGACGAAGCGCAAGTGCCGCACGACATCCGGCGCGAGATTTTCGATCTCTACACATTCTGCCTGCCGGACGGCGAGCAATTGGTCGGCTATCCAGTGCCGGGCCGCGATAACGATACGCAAATCGGTCACCGCGGCTACAACATCGTCTGGTATCGGCCGATCGATCCGCAAGCGCTCGCCGCAATGTGCACCGACGCGACTGGGCGGCAGCACGCGGCAGGCATTCCGCCGCCGCTCATTCGCGGCGACGTGATCGCACGCGTTAAAGCCGACGCGCGAGCGCTGTTGGCGCCGCAGCTCGCTGAAATCTTCGTCCGCACCGAGCCGTTCTTTCAGCCGGTTTTCGATCTCGAATCGTCTAAGCTCGTGTTCGGCCGCGTCGTGCTTGCGGGCGATGCTGCTTTCGTAGCACGGCCGCATGTCGGTGCCGGCGCCACCAAAGCCGCAATCGACGCGGCGAGTCTCGCCGATTGTCTGCGTGAGGCCGGCGACGACCTTGTCGCTGGCCTTGCGCGCTTCGAACGGGTGCAGCGGCCATTCGGGAGCGCCATGGTTGCGCTGGCGCGCCAACAGGGCGCCTATCTCTCCGCGCAGCTCAAGCCGGCGGGCGAGCGCAGCACGGAGGAACGAGACCGCGACATCGACGCGCTCCTCCACGCCCATGGCACGCGCAGCGATCAGGTCGGCGCGCTGGTCGCCGCGCGCGGCTTCGAAGTGCATTTTTAAAGGGGCTCCGGGGGGATGTCGAAACACCGCTAAAGGCGCGGGCGGCGGAGTGATGGCGCCAACCCGGGACCGTTAATATATGGTGGTGGACCGGTTACCAAGCAGGAGGACGGCCATGTCGGATGACCAAAGCGCAGATGAGGAACGGCCGTGCTTGCATTGCCTGATGGTCGAATTGATCGACAATTTCTTTGGCGAATATCCTGTGTCTGCCGACGAGCCGGACACTGTAGATACCGATGAAGTCGTGACTGCAGTCGCCAAAACGGTGGCCGAGCTGACCTACGGTCAGGATGCCGCGGGTCGGCAAAATCTGATCGAACAGCTGATGCGTGAGGTGCTGAAATTCGACGCCGAGTATCGGCAGCAAGAAGAAATGGGAACCGCCGGCTCCGATGCGCGACATTAGCGCGACCCTGGCGGGTGCCGATTCATGGGGGATATTTGTCAGCCTTCGATGTCAGCCGTGGGAACCGCGCGGGTGCGGCGGCTTAATCGTGGCATAGGCGCTCTCAGCAGCCACATCGGCACTCAACTGACATTCGAGAACATTGCGCTCATAAGCTTCGGCCTCGCTCTTGATCCGGTATCGCAAGTCGAAAGCCTGCTCTTCCCTCGGCATCTGCCGCATAACCCTATAGAGACCCGCTTTCTTCTCACCGAGCGGCGTGTACTCGACGGCTTGGCCGACTAGAAACTTAAATGACATCGCGCACCTGTTGTTGCGGGACCCCGGTCGGTCAACCGAGGTCCAAAGTGCCGGCGGTCCTGACCACGACGGCACCGTTGCGGAAAGCGCTTCGGATCAGGGGCGTCGCTGACGCTTGCTCCGGTATTAGAAGCGCGGCGCGCGCGGCGGCCCGCTTCTTCCGGCGGCGGCGCCCGGGATCACCCGCGGCTTCATTGGCAAGAGACCCTCACGCTGCAATTTTTTGCGGGCAAGCTTGCGGGCGCGGCGGATCGCCTCGGCCCGCTCCCGGACTTTCCTCTCGGAGGGCTTTTCGTAGTGGCCGCGGAGCTTCATCTCGCGGAAGACGCCCTCGCGCTGCATCTTCTTCTTCAGCACCTTGAGCGCCTGGTCGACATTGTTGTCTCGGACGAGAACCTGCACGCGGCTTTCCTCTTCGATCGAGCGGTTAATGGGCCGCCGCCAAGGCGCCCGGGCCATTGGCTGACGGATATCCACATTTCGGGTGCCGATGGCACCGACGGTGCGAGTTAACGCCGATATCTGGATTACGGCTTATTTGGCAGGCCCGGACCCAAAGCACAATAGGGGTCGAGAAATAAGGGCTTCCTTGCCGCCAGGTTGCGCCGCCGCTCGGCAATCCCGGTAGCGGGGGAAGCGGCACAGTCGCGGCTTTCTAGCCTGTCTTGGACGCCACTTCCTACGCTATGCCGGATTGGCTCTTGCTGCGCTCTGCATCCTTGGACAATCCGGCCCAGACCGCCACGCACCGCTTAAGATCTTTGAAGTTGTCGTGCATCTGCTCAAGCGCAAATCCGAGCGCAAAAAAGCTTTCTGCCGCATCGCCGGGAAGACTTCGCGTGAGACCGTCGCGACGGAGCACGGCAATCTCGGCCGCGTAAGTAGCAAGAGCCGTTTCCACGGCATCAAGCGACGGCGGACCACGGCGCGCCAGTAGCGCGGCCGCACTCGCCCGCAGGTAATCGGCGAGAGCCACGCCAGCATGCGTCAGCGGCGGCTCGAGCCGCGTCCTGATGGCCTCGGGCAACGGTGTCACGGCCGCTCGTCCGATCATTACAAGGTCGTGGCGCAACCTGAGGAGCGTGCGCAGCAGCGGCCCGGTGTCGGGCCCCGCGGTGAGACGCGCCGACCGCTCGTGCTCGGCCTCGGCCCCCACTACGTTCAATTGCGCCAAAGTCTGGCCGATGCCATCCTGAATGCGGTGCAGCGCATCCACGTCGAGACCTTGCGTCAAACCCGCCAGCAGTTCGATCAGAGCCCGCGCCATTTGATTGAGCGTACGAGCAGCCGCCGCAATGACCAAGAGATGGGCGTTTGCCGGCAGCAGGAGAACCGAAACAACGAAACCGGTGACGCCTCCAAGTGCGACCTCGATGACGCGATCGAATGCCGAAGCGATCGGGCTGGCCTGGGTCATTGTAGGGATCAGCAGCACGATGATGGCGGTGATCGGCGCGACGGCGAATCTCGGCTTTATGGCCGCGAAGAGGGCAAGCGGCGCCACGGCGAGAGCAAGAACCGCGAGCAGCGCGATTTCGCTCGAATGCGGAATAAAGACACCGATGGCGCCGCCATAGATCGCGCCGCCGAGCGTCCCCAGCAGATAGTCGAACGTCGCCTTCAGCGACCGTCCGACGCTCATTTGCGTCACGATCACGGCCGTCAATACCGCCCATAACGGCAAGGGAAGCTGCAGAAATTGCGCGAGCACGAGTGCCGCCAGAGCGGCAACTGTCATCCGGATCGAGAGCGCCAATTGCACTCGACGGTAGCGGACGAGGGCGCGGAGCCCCTTCCAGAGTCTTGCAATGCGCCTCATCATGACAGTCCCGGACGACGACTTGCACACAAGATCGTGGCACGCGGTCTTTGACGCGCGATTGACCGTGGGCATGATCGAACGCGGACGAAGAGTCAAATTGCGAGTCTGTTACGAAGCAGGGCACACGCGACGGCTTGCGTCTTGTTGGTGGAAACAGTTGCCGGGATATCGCGAGCGCTTTGCCGATTCAGGCTCGTGCGATCGTCGTCGGCGCCCTCACCTACCCTGCTACCCGCAATGTCTTCAATAGCGATAGGGCTCAACCTCCCACAACGGGAATGCGGAGAATACGTGCGGCGCATTGGCTGGCGCCGCGGCGTGCAGATAGGACTGATCGAGCTTGCCAAAGCTCGTGACGCCAAGGAGCCCGAGCGCGCGCGTCACCTCGTCTTCCAAAATTTCAAGCATGCGCACAATTCCGGCCTGTCCCGCCGCCGCAAGCCCGTAGCATTGCATGCGGCCGAGGCCGACAAGATTGGCGCCTTGCGCGATTGCCTTGAGGATGTCGGTGCCGCGATAGAAGCCGCCGTCAACGATAATCATGGCGCGGCCCGCGACGGCTTCGACGACTTCCGGCAACACATCCATAGAGCCGCGACCGTGGTCGAGTTGCCGGCCGCCGTGATTGGAGACGTAAATGATTTCGACGCCATGATCGAGCGCGAGTTTGGCGTCCTCAGCGGTTCCGATGCCTTTGATGGCGAATGGGATTTTGAATTTGGCCTTCATGCGCTCGACGGTACGCCAATCGAGCGCCATCTGGAAATCGCGGCCTTGCACACGGCGACGCCCTGCTGTGACGTGGCGCTTGGCGAGATCGCGCTCGCGCCGGCTGTAATGAGCGGTATCGACCGTGATACAGAACGCGGAATAGCCGTGCGCGATCGCGCGTTCGACGTGATCGTCGGCCCAGGCTGCGTCGCCGCGGACATAGAGCTGGAACATGCGCAAGCCGTTGGGCGCCGCCCGCGCTACCTCTTCAAGGCCGGGATCGCAAACCGAACTCAGCATATGGGCGACGCCGAATTCCGCCGCCGCCTTGACCACCGGTTCGGCGCCGCCGGGGTGAAAGCTTTCCAGCGAGCCGACCGGGCAAAGCACCACCGGCAGCCGCAGCTTCTTGCCGAGCACCTCGACCGACGGATCGACCTTGCTGACGTCACGCAAGACTCGCGGCCGGAATGCCAGCGAGTCGAGCGCCATGCGGTTTCGCCGCAGCGTAGTCTCGGTCTCGGTACCGCCGACGATATAATCCCAATCGTTCTGATTGAGATTGGCGCGGGCTTTGGCAACGATTTCGTGCAGATTATAAAACTGGCTGGCCGCGGCGGCATTGGCGGCGGCTCTGGCCTCATCGGGGTTTTGGCTTGTCATCGCTTGTCCTTGGGCACGCATTGATTTGCGGTTTTTGTGACTGGCGGTCCCGGGAAGACTCGAACTTCCGACCTTCGGTTTAGGAAACCGCTGCTCTATCCGGCTGAGCTACGGGACCACGGAATATTTCCGAGGGCGTTGGTTCATTCTTGGCGCGCCTCCGAACTTATCCGGCATCAGCGAATACCAGAAGGATGAGGCCTCGAATATCAAAATGTTCAATCTTGAACAGACGCCAATTGCCCTTTTGCATAGCCTGTTCAAACGATTCGCTCACCCCGGCGGTCGAACTACCGTTCCATCTTGCGTAGCCATCCAACCCAGATTTTTCGGGTCGCATATTGATGTGCGCTGCCCGATGGGGGCGCTATGCAGACACGGCTACGCAGTATTATCGTCTCAGCGATCGCGTTAATTGCATCGATTTTTCTTTCTTTGGCAAGCGCGCGCGCTCAGAACTTAGCGAGCTTCGCTATTCTCGGCGGCTCGACCATCACCAACACCGGCCCCAGCGTCATCACCGGAAACGTCGGGCTCAGTCCCGGCACGGCGATTACCGGATTCCCACCGGGAGCGGTCGTTCCTCCGAGCGTCATTTTCAATAGCGATGCGACTGCAATACAGGCTCAAATCGAGCTCTTCAATTTCTACAATGATCTGTCGGCCATGCCGGCGACGCATGATTTATCTGGGCAGAATCTCGGCGGCCTGACGCTGACTCCAGGCGTTTACAGTTTTGGTTCGTCGGCTCAACTGACCGGGACCCTCACGCTTAACGGACTGGGCAACCCTAATGCCACGTTCGTCTTCAACATCGGAAGTGCGCTCACCACCGCCAGTGCTTCGTCCATTGTACTCATTAACGGCGCTCAGGGCACCAATGTATTCTTTAGGGTCGGCAGTTCCGCGACCCTCGGCACGACAACGGCGTTCGAAGGCGACATCGTCGCGCTGACCAGCATCACGCTGGATCCGGGCGCCGGAATCAATTGCGGCGCCGCCTTGGCGCACAACGGCGCGGTGACGTTGAACGACAATACTATCACCGTCTGTGCAGCCTCGATTACGCTCATAAGCTCGATCTTGGGCGGCTCCGCTTCGGCAAATCAAATCGCGATCGCAAATACGCTAGACGCCTTCATCGCCGCTGGTGGCGTGCTGCCGCCGGCGTTTCTGAATCTCCTTACCACGTTGTCGCCGGCAGCGCTGGCGGCCGCGCTTACACAGCTTTCCGGCGAGGCTGCTACCGGGGCCCCGCCGGCCGGCATTCAAGCAATGAACTCGTTTCTATCGCTTGTCCTCAATCCGTTCGATGATCGCGACGTGGCACCAAACCCGCCCGATCAGGGACCGCTCGTTTACAAAGCGTCGCTCTACGGAGCGCCGGTCGGATTTGCCGCCCCTGACCCCAGGCGCTGGAGTACCTGGACCGCCGCTTACGGCGGGGGTGGCACCGCGGACGGGAATGTCTTTACCGGATCCCATGCGGCGTCGATGGACGCATACGGCGTTGCCGTCGGCCTGGATTACCGCGTTACTCCCACAACCATCGGTTTCGCGCTCGCGGGCGGTCGCGCCAATTTCGGCCTATCGGACGGTCTCGGCGGTGGCAGCAGCAATCTGTTTCAGGCGGCAGTCTATAGCCGCACTTATTTCAACGCGGCCTATATGGCCACCGCGCTCGCCTACGGTTGGGACGGCGTATCGACGTCCCGGTACGTGACGCTCGCCGGCACCGATAACCTCACCGCTGCCTTTTCGGCCGAGCAGATCGCCGGTCGGATCGAGGGCGGCTATCGGTTCACCGCGCCGAACGTGCTCGGCTTGCCGGGCCACGAGTGGTTTGTCCCCTATGCTGCATTGCAGATCCAGGCGTTCTACACCCCGTCCTACGGCGAAAGCGCCGCCTCAGGGTCACCTGTTTTCGCGCTTAACTACGCCGCACAAACAACGACCGACACCCGCACCGAGTTAGGCACTTGGTTCGAGCGCGTCGTTGGGCTCAACGACAGCGCTGTCCTCGCGCTGCGCAGCCGCATCGCCTGGGCGCACGATTATTGGTCGGGCCTCGATATCGGCGCCTCATTCCAAGCGCTGCCTGGAACTGGATTTACGGTGAATGGCGCGCTGCTGACGTCTGATTCCTTGCTTGCATCCGTCGGTGCGGAGATCGCATTTAAGAATGGATTATCGATCAGTTGCTGGTTGGACAGTCAGTTGGCCCAAGGCTCGCAAACCTATACCGGCAACGCTCGGCTCCGCTACGCGTTTTGAGCAAATATCCGGTTCGAGTTAGAACATATCAATCTGTTTAGCTAACCGCTGCTCTATCCGGATGAGCTACGGGACCAAGTGAAAAACGTAGGGCTACGGACCGAAGATTTCCTATAGCATATGTCTTGATGGCGGGGTCCGGTCGGCGCATCTTGCCGCGGCATTCCGCTTCTTGGCTTGGCGCCGATGACGGGATTTCGGGGTTGGCTTTTGGCCACGCTATTGGCGGCTGGTTTGGCCGCGACATGCGGATGCGGGCGCTCGATCGCGCAGCAACCAACGCCTGCGCATGTGTGCGGCGGAGAAAAGATCGCGCACGGCATCGTAAGCCACATCATTGATGGCCGCACTTTGGTGCTTGACGACGGACGCGAGGTGCGGCTCGCCGGCGTCGAAGTGCCGCCACTGCCGCAGGGGACCGGCAACGCGCCGGGCGGCACGGAGGCTAAGGCGGCGCTTGAGGCGCTGGCGGGCGGCGACGAGGTGGTGCTCGACCGCGCCGAGATGCTCTCCGACCGGTACGGGCGCATCGTCACCTACGCCTACACCGAGCGCGATGGCGACGAATTGTTCGTGCAGGGCGAACTGATCGCTTCGGGCTTTGCCCGGGTCAGCAACCGCATCGACGGCGGCGCCTGCGCCGCACAACTGCTTGGCCGCGAGAACGTCGCCCGCAAGACCAAATCCGGTCTCTGGGGTGATTCCTATTTCAACGTGCTCGACGCCGCAGCTCCGGCGGATGTGCTGGCGCATCAAGGCCGCTTCGCGCTGGTCGAGGGCACGGTGCTCTCGGTCCGTGAAAGCGGGTCGACGATCTACCTGAATTTCGGCCGGCGCTGGTCCGAGGACTTTACGGTGGCGATTCAAAAGCGGAACGAGCGTAATTTCACTGCGGCCGGCCTCGACGTGAAGGGGCTCGCCGGACGGCGCTTGCGCGTCCGCGGCTTCATCGAGGCGCGCGGCGCTACGGCGGGCAGTCCCTGGATCGTTGCCGAACATCCCGACCAGATCGAGATCGCCGAGCGGGAGTAAACGGCGACACGCCGTTTCGGTTGACCCAAAAGCAGCCGGATACAAACGACAGCGCGCCGCCTCGCTACCCGGCGCTCTGCTCACGGAATTATCTTACCGCATCATTTTTGCGTCGCAATTCTCAGCTGCGTCGAACGCAATGCACCCAGCGAGAGATCCGCGGCGCTGTCTGAGAGCTACACAACGCAACCATGATCGCTCGGTTTTGCAGTTTTTGCAGCGTGGAATAAAATCTCCAACGATTTAAACGCGTTATTTTGCTTGCTAAAATGGGCGACGCTCGCGGAGCAACTAAACGCGAACAAACAAAAAACGACCAACGACTCTGGTTATTCTTTAGAATTTCATTCACGGCACGCTGCAAACAGAAAAGCAAAGTCTATTCGTCGTGATTTCGAGAATCTCGCGATGGCTCGCTTCGACTTGGACGCGGCGCAATGGCCGATAGATATTTTTAGCGCTGCACGTTTTGCGCGCAGTCCCAGTCCTACGGGTCTGTTGAGAGGACCACGAGCCAAGAGAGTATTTAACGACACAATCGCCGAAAACATCGCCGCTCGCCTGAAAGGGCCGCAGTCCATCGCTGGCGCCAGACCCTTGAAACCAAGCTTGGCCTATCTACCATTCCGTACTAAAATCCAAGAAGCGTTGAGACGCCCGTGGACGGGCGTTTCAGGCTGATTTGCGCCGGTCACAAGGCAACGGGTGTCCGGACGTGCAAGCGGGTCGACGATCTAACTGGATTCGGGGCGGCGGTCCGAGGACTTTACGGTTACGATCCTGAAGCGAATTGCACGTAATTTGGCGGCGGCGGACCTTTGCGGCGAAGGACCGCTCCGGCCGATGCATTTCGCTATCGATCGAGAATCTGGCGGCCCTGCCGGAGAGACCGCCGACCGCGAATGACTCTGGGTGACGTGGTGAGACGGGGACGATTGGCAATCCCAAGCGATTGGCTTGGTCTGAAGCTCGGCCGTGCCGGCGTCGCAATGGTGGCGCTCGTGCTGGCGGCCTGCACCGCGTCGCCACCGGCCGTGGCGCCACAGGCCTCGATTGCCGCGCCGGCGAAACAGGCCGACGCGGGAATGCCGCCCGCTGTGCTGCGCGAGCATCAGCGCATCCTCGCGGGCTATGGCGGCGTCTACAACGATCCGCGGCTGCAGACCATGATCGAACAAACCGTCGAACGACTGGTCGCGGCGTCGGAGAAGCCCGACCTGCACTACAAGGTGACCATGCTGAATTCTCAGTCGGTCAACGCTTTTGCCTTGCCGACGGGGCAGCTTTATGTGACGCGCGGCTTGATCGCGCTCGCAAGCGACGATTCCGAGCTCGCTTCGGTCCTCGCGCACGAGATGGGGCATGTGATTGCCCATCACGCCGAGATCCGCGAGGAGCAGGCGCGCCAAGTCGATCTAGTCAGCCGTGTCATCACCGACGTCGTAACGGACCCGGAGGCCGGCGCCCTGGCGCTGGCCAAGTCGAAACTGGCGCTCGCCAGCTTCTCGCGCGCCCAAGAATTCGAGGCCGACGCCATCGGCGTCGGCATAGCGGCGCGCGCCGGCTACGACCCCTACGGCGCGGTGCGCTTCCTCACCGCGATGGAGCACAACTCCGAGCTGAAGCCCGAGCAAACCGGCGCGATCAATCCGAGTGCGCCGGACTTTCTGTCCTCGCATCCGGCAACGCCAGAGCGCATTACCCAAGCGCTGGCCAACGCCCGCCAATACCAGGCGGCAGCCACCGACAATGGCCAGAATTTTGCCGCGGCCAAAACCGCCTATCTCGCCGACCTCAACGGCATCGTTTACGGCGAGGACCCGAGCGAGGGCTTTGTGCGCGGTCGGCGCTTTCTGCATCCAAAGCTCGGCTTTACCTTTACCGCGCCGGACGGTTTTAGCCTCGACAACACCGCGCAGGCGGTACTCGGCATCAGGCGTGGCGGCGGCCAAGCGCTCCGTCTCGACGTGGTGCGGGTCCCGGCCGAACAGACGCTTGCCGGATATCTCACCTCCGGCTGGATCGAGAACATCGACCCGGCATCGGTCGAGGACGTCACCGTCAATGGCTTCCCCGGCGCCACCGCGGCGGCCAAGGGTGATCAATGGGATTTCCGGCTTTATGCGATCCGCTTTGGCAGCGACGTCTACCGCTTCATTTTTGCCGCCAAGCACCGCACGGCCGAGACCGACCGCGCCTTTCGCGAATCGATCGGTACCTTCCGCCGCATGAGCCTTGCCGAAATTGAGGACGCCAAGCCGCTTCGCTTGCAGCTGGTCACCGTCGCGCCGGGCGATACAGTTGAGAAGCTGGCGAGCCGGATGGCGCTTGCCGATCACGCCGCAGAGCACTTCCGTGTGCTCAATGGCCTTGAGCCTGGCGACCGGCTCAAGCCGGGCAGCGCCGTCAAGATCGTGGTCGAATAGGCGTCAGGGCGATCAACAGACACCACGTCGGCGCTGAACGTCAGTCGGAAAACTCACACGCTATCAAAGATTAAACACGACCGAAGGTCGCGATATTTCTGCTATTCTCTCGGCAGGGCCGGTCAGCTATGATGCGGAAAAGGCCGAAACGGCCAGCGGCGACCGGCCGAAAGGCCATGCGGGGGGACATACGTATGCGAATCGTCAAGGAGGCGGTGCCCATTCTCGTAGCATTTTCGATCGTACTCATCGTCACTGCGGTGCTCTGGCTGGTCAAGCACGAAGCGGTGGGGCCGCAGCATCTCGTTTTCTTTTATTTGTTGCCGACCGCCTTGGTGGCCGTCGTTTATGGCAGCCGCCCGGCCATGCTCTGCGTCATCGCGGCGACGGGATGCGCCGCCTTTTTCCTCTACGATCCGCTGTATAGCATCTATGTGTCGAAGCCCGTGGAAATGGGCGAACTGATTTGCTTTGCCGGCCTGGCCTTGATCGGAGCGAAATGCACCGCCGATCTGTTGCGGCCGGTAGTGAAACTTTCCCGGCAGAATGCCGCGTCCGAAGACTAGGGTCTGTCGTCATTTAAGCCAAGCCAGCGCGCAGACCAAGTGCAGACCGGCGAGATAATTGCGCGCGGTCTTCTCGTATCTTGTTGCGATACCCCGAAAATGCTTGATGGTATTGAAGAAACGCTCGACGAGGTTGCGCTCGGCATAGAGCGCAAAGTCGCAATCGCGTTTGACCTTGCGGTTTGATTTTGGCGGGATGACGGCCTTGATCGCGCGCACTTCGAGGCTTTTTATGAAGCTG
>PLTE01000435.1 GCA_003164375.1 Hyphomicrobiales bacterium
TGTACCATTGCGTCCCCAGGATCATTAGCGGGCTTAGCCAGATCATGGGCGAAAGGTGGAACCGCACGATCAGATACACCGCAACTGGGAAGAGCAAGTTGGCCGGGAATGCGGCAAGAAACTGCGCCACCGGCTGGACCTTTTCCGCCAAGAGCGGCCGCAGGCCGACGGCAACGCCGATCGGCACCCAGATCATCGTCGCAATGACAATGAGGATGGCGACGCGGAGCAAAGTGAGNNGAGGCGGCGCGCGCCCTCGGCGCCACGCTGACCATCGCCGTCGTTCCCGACGCGGCGTGAGCCGGGCGCGCGCCGCGGCCTGGGTCATCGCGCCCACCGCTGCGCCCACCACACGCAGCACGCTGGTGCGGCGATAAAGATCGACGATCCAGCTCTTCGGTACCACCACCGCTGCAGTTTGTTCGTAACGAAATTTGTTCGCCCACGCGACCAGGGGACGGAACAGCAGCTGGTCATAGATGAAGATCGTCACCGTCATCGCCACGATTGCCCAACCGACGGCCGCAAGGTCACGCCGTTCGATCGCCAGCGCGACGTAGGAGCCAATTCCTGGCAGCGCGACATGCAGATCGCCGACGGAGATGGCTTCCGAGGCGACCACGAAAAACCAGCCTCCGGACATCGACATCATCGTGTTCCAGATCAGCCCCGGCATGGCGAAGGGTACCTCGAGGCGCCAGAAGCGCTGCCAACCGGAGAAACGAAAGCCGCGGCAGGCTTCGTCGAGATCGAAGGGAATGGTGCGTAACGCTTGAAAGAAGCTGAACGCCATGTTCCAGGCTTGGCTGGTGAAGATTGCGAAAATCGCGGCAAGCTCCACCCCCAAAGCCCTATTCGGAGACAATGAGACGAAGAAAACGACCGTAAACGAGAGATACCCCAGCACCGGCACCGATTGGAGCACGTCGAGCAGCGGGATCAGCACCATTTCCGCGCGGCGGCTCTTGGCTGCCAAGGTGCCATAGGTGAATGTGAAGACGAAGGAAGCGACCAGCGCCGCCAGCATCCGCATCGTGGTCCGCAGCGCATAATTTGGAAGTGCATAGGGCGAGAGCGAAATCTCCGGCTGCTGGCCGGCAGTAAGCGGCGCGAGCATTTGCCTTGCGCCTGATCCGATCAGAAGAATAATCGCGACGATCAGCACCAGTGCAACCAGGTCCCGCCACGTCGGGGTCTCCTGACGCCAGACCCCGCCGCTTAAGACTTCGGCATGATGCTCCACGGTTCGTCTCCGCCACGGACCAGACCGACTACCAGCCAGCGACCGAGCCCCGCTGCATGGCGATAGATCAATGCGACTCTCGCGATTATGGACATCATAGGATGCGCGAGAGCGCGATCAAGCGGCGGGCAAATTGAAGAGTCGCAGACCGTACCCTGCGGCGAATGCCACCAGCGCGGCGCTCATCCCGATCGCGAACGCCTCGAGTCCAGACCGCAGCCAGCCGGCAGACGACCATCGGCTCTTGACCGCGCCGACAAAGAAAAAGGTACATCCGGTGGCGATCACGCAAGCGATGAGCCCGCCCGCCAACAGATAACTCACCAGCGGCACGCAACCGCATAAGAGGAAGGCAGCAAATGTGCTTAACGCCGCTAGCACTGGCGATCTTTGCGTCGGCGCCAAGCCGTATTCCTCCGTCGCCATCGTTTTCGTCCAGAGCGCCGGGTCGGCTGTAATTACGGCGACGACGCGATCGAGATCTTCCCCTGAAAATCCTTTGGCCGCGAAAATTTGTCTGATCTCCTCGCGTTCGCCATCGGGCACTAGCGCGATATGCTTCTCTTCTATGGCCAGCACACGCTCGTAATCGTCGCGTTCGGATTTGGTGCCGCTATAGTTGCTCGCCGCCATGGCAAACCCGTCGGCCAAAAGATTAGCGAAGCCGAGAATAAACAGTATGGAGGCCGACAGGTCGGCGCCGGCCACGCCCGCCACGATGGCGAAGGTCGTGACCGCGCCGTCGATACCGCCATAGATCCAGTCGCGCAGATAGTTGCTGCGCGGACCGCGGGCGAGGCGATCCCGAATCGCATCCTCGGAGTGACTATGCTCCAACACAGGGGACATTGNNCTATTCAAAGGTGTGGTATCGTAGAGTTAGGCGCGCCTGGAGGTAAAATTATACGTGCGTACGAATGCGGGCCTGCCATCGCCGTTTCTCATGACATTGCGCTGAGGAGGCGTTGCGCTCAGGAGGCGGCGCGGTCAAGACTCCGCGTGGCCCGGGTGGATTTTCGTCCCTTCCACGTTCAAAAGCTTCTCGATCGATTCTCGCTGGGCCTCGTCGAGAGTCCCGGATTCCAGAAACAGCCGATCATGCGTGATATTTTGACGAAAGACAAAGGTGCCGTTGCCCTCACCGCGTGGCAACGTACCCGGGATTGCGAACTCGCTCGCGATCTCAACGATCGCCGGGTGGCTCGTGCCGATTTCGCTGCCGGCCATCGCCGGCGGCTTTTTGTTCTCCGCTGCGGTCGGCAAATCTTCGGCTATTATTCCGAGCGCAAAGCCGCCCGCCTCGATCCGATCGAGGCGTTACGGTACGCGTAAGCAAACACGCTCTTTCCCTGCCCTCTTCGCAACATTTGGCACGCCGTGCTAAGGCGCCCTTATGCGGCGATCAAAGGCTGCCACTGATCCCATTCACCATCAGGAGCAGGAGCACGAGCGAGACGGTGACAAGGCTTAGGCCGAAAATCGTGGAGCCGAGCGTCAACGGCCGCGACGGCGCCTCGACCAGGTAGTTCTGCAGCTGTCCACTTTGCATCAGACGGGCGTATTCGACGCCGTATTCACGTTTGAACTCTTCCAGCGGCATTGCGCCGGTAAACATGACGATGTCGATGGGAAATTTGTCGGGCCGCCAGTGATTGACGAAGTAGTGCACGGTGAACAGATAGCCGGCGGCGAATATCGACTCGTGACCATGGACGACAGTGGCGACATTGAAGGCCCATCCCGGCAAGACCGCGGCCGTCAACGTCGTGAACCACAGCACCGCGCCGGTCACGCCAAGGAGCGCGACGCCCGAAAACGACCCCCAATAATCGAGCTTTTGCGGATAGCTCCAATGGTCGAATTCGGGCCGCAGGCCGGCGCCGAAGAACCATTTCACCATGGCGACCACGTCGCGACCGTCTTGCAGCGTCGGCAGCACCGAATAAGGCCCGAACCAACTGACGGTTCGCCAGTTCCGCCCGAGATAGAGCGCGACATAGCTAAAATGGACGGCAAAGCCACCGATCATGATGACTGCGGTGACTCTATGCACAATGCCGACGATCGTGGGCCCACCCATCAGCCGCTCCAACACCGGCGCCCAGGCGGTGTTTGGAAACAGCAGCGGCAAGCCCGTCATGACCAGGAGGATCACCGAAGCCGCGAATACAAGATGAGCGAGCCGCCAAGCGGCACTCCAGCGCTTCACATATGGTTCCGCGCTTTGTTGTGCCTTGATTTGTGACACAGCGTCGGCCCGCACGTGCGGCCGCGACCGGCACTGCTGCCGGTCGCGAAGTTCGCGGTAAAACCAAAGGGCGGAATGCAACCAGCAAATCCCGAACACGCCAAAGATCATCGCCCATGCACCCTTCGCGGCGAGCCAAGTAGAGGGATATCGGGCAAAGTCATCGGTCGTGGCGTGAGGTTCGAATGTCGCAAATCCCGCCGTCGCGTCCTGATGACAGGTCCGGCAGGTGGCCAGCACATTTTTCGAGGATGCGCTTGAGGCCGGATCGCTGGAAGGCAGGACCGCGTGCCCGGTGTGGCAGTCGGAGCAGGTAGCGGTATTGGCATAACCGAGAACGTACATCTGTCCATGATAGGTATCGGTGTAACTCGCCAAAGCCTCGCGATGACAGGCGCCACACTCCTTGGTAATGGCGATGCGGGTCGCGGCTAATTGCGGGTCGGTGACGGAGTGGGCCGTGTGGCAGTCCGTGCAGACCGCGACATTGACATTGCCTCCTCCCACCCCTTTCTTGCCGTGAATGGAGTTTTGGTAATCAGCTAATGCGGCGGTGTGACAGCTTCCGCACAAAGTGGCAATTTGCTCTCGCCGCTGGGTCAGTGTCATAGGCGGAGTTTTGTGCGGGACCGCAGTGATCGTGGTGTGACAGGCAGTGCACGGCAGGGTGCCGTGGACGCTCTGGTCGAAATGGTCCGGCGACACGGATAACGATCGCATTTGTCCGTTGCCATCCGGCACCGAGAAATCCGAGCTGCCGTGGCAACCGAGACATGTTGCGTTGTCGAGACCTCCAGCGTCCTGGGCGCGCGAGGCATGCGTGCCAATCAGCATTGCGACCAAGGCGGCCGCCACCAGAGCGAGTGTGGGAGACTCCATAACTTCACCCGCGGACGTTATTTGCGCACGGCGGGACGCGCATGCGCTCTGCCCACATTGTACTTAGCAGCAGCCCCTGAATCGTCCTTTGCTGACGGCATAGCGGGCTTCCTGCCGTTCCACGAAGAATTCCTCGTAACTCATGATCGGCACCCCAGGATGGTTGGCTTGGCGATGCACGACGTAGGTGTTGTAGTCAGGCACGCCGATCATCAGCCGCGCCGCGCGCACGCTCCAGTTTTTCACGGCCTGGCCGCGGTCCTTCCATTCGGCAAACTTGATCGTCAAAAGATCAGGCATTGCGACCTCCGACGGCGGCGCCGGCGAACTCAACTTCCAAGGCCGTCGCCTTCGGCGTGCCGAGAGCTTTACGGATGTCGAGGATGGCATAGACCACCATCGCGATGACAACGGCGGCGAACAGCGCAGCCAGCGTCGCGTCGACATAGTCATTGAACGCGAGGCGGCCCATTTCGCCCAAGCTATGAGCCGGCGCCAGCACCTGACCCGAAGCGATGGCATTCGACATCCGCGCCGCATGGGCGAGGAAGCCGACTGACGGATTCGGACTGAACACCTTTTCCACTCCGGCGGTCACGGTGCAGGCCACAAGCCACGTCGCGGGCACGACCGTCACCCAGGCGTAACGCTGTTGCTTCATCTTGAACAGCACCACCGTGCACAGCACGAGCGCGATGGCCGCAAGCATCTGGTTCGAGGTGCCGAACAGCGGCCACATCGTCCAGATACCGCCGAGCGGGTCGATGACGCCCTGATAAAGGAAATAGCCCCACAATACGCAGGCAAGCGCCGAACCGATGAGGTTGTTGGTCCAGGATGTGGTTTCCTTGAAAGCCGGAATGGCGTTGCCGATGAGGTCCTGGATCATGAAACGGCACGCCCGCGTGCCGGCGTCGACGGTGGTGAGGATGAACAGGGCTTCGAACAGAATCGCGAAGTGATACCAGATAGCAGTCAGCGCCTGGCCGCCGACCAACCCGGAAAGGATTTGAGACATACCGACGGCGAGCGTCGGCGCCCCGCCGGTTCGCGACAAGATGCTCACTTCGCCTACGTCATGGGCAACTTGCGTCAACTGTTCGGGCGTCACCACGAAGCCCAGATTGGAAACCGTCGCCGCCGCTTGCGCGGCCGTCGTTCCGATGATTCCCGCGGCGCTATTCATGGCGAAATACACGCCCGGATGCAGCACGGATGCGGCGATCATCGCCATGATGGCGACAAAGGACTCCATCAGCATAGCGCCATAGCCGATGAACGGGATCTGATTCTCGTTCTCGATCATTTTCGGCGTGGTGCCGGACGAAATCAGCGCATGCCACCCAGACACCGAGCCGCAAGCGATGGTGATGAACAGGAACGGGAACAGGCTTCCCGCCCAGACCGGACCGGTGCCGTCAACAAACTTGGTAAGCGCCGGCATCTGCAGATCCGGACGTACGATGATGATAGCGATAGCGAGGAGCGAGATCACGCCGATCTTCATGAAGGTCGATAGATAGTCGCGCGGCGCCAGCAGCAGCCATACCGGCAGCACCGAGGCGACGAAGCCGTA
>PLTE01000040.1:0-4481 GCA_003164375.1 Hyphomicrobiales bacterium
GGCACATTCTGACTCGCGAATGAGCCGCCGAAATAATCGGACGTATTGAAGTAGTTGCCGAGCGCCACGTAGCTTGCGCTCAAGGTCACGCGATCACCCGAACTCGCCACGAAGCTGGGCGCATCCAGAGTCAAGCTGCCTTTGCCGGCGAGCTCCACCGCTCCCGCAAAGGCGATCGTATCCGAGCTGCGCACGGAAAGGTTTTCGAATTTCCCGGAGTTGAGCGTACTCGCGTCGATGAACGCGACGCCCGTGAGCAATTGGTTGGTCGGGGGTACCGCCGGCCGACCGTTGCTCTGCCCCACCAGAGTGAGCACGCGGGGATTGGTCGGGTATTGGGCGGCGGATGTCTGGTTGAGCGGCGCGAACTCGCCATAATCGTAACCCAGTCCGAGCTCGAGATTGAGGGTTCCGCCGGCCGCGCCGGCGACCGCCGCCGCGGCAAGGAATTTTCGGCGATTGAGCTTCGGAGCGGTCTCTTTGGTCGGCATCGTCATCTCCCCGGTCGTCATATTGCTTTGGTCTTCAGCCGCGCCCGTCGGCCACCGCAGCAAAGCGATTCAATTATCATCCCGGTCATCGGCGTCAAATGTGCCTTGTTGCCGATCGCTCATGGCTGACGTGGGTAGCTGTCGAGCATTCCACAGGCACGATGCGGCTTTAACGCGGCGCCGCGGCCGCAACCGGAGATTAAGAATTTTCGTTAATGATGCATCGTCCTGTCCCTGCGCCGCAAAAGTCAACGCTATGAGCGCAAAATTGGCGCAGTCCCCGTCCGCAGCAGCCTCATCTAACGCCGCGATCGAGCGCAGCGGCGAGGCCCGCGCTCCGCTCTGCTTCGTCATCGACCCTGATGAGAGCATCCGGCATTTCCTGTCACTCATTCTTCATGGCGCCGGGGTCGATACCGAGGAACTTGCCGATGGCAAGGAGCTGCGCGCCGCATTGGCCCGGCGCGCGCCCGACCTCGTTCTGCTCGATGTCCCACTCGAATCGGCCGAAGCGATCGCGAGCGTCGTCGCGCTCGGCGCTAGCGGCTACCGCGGCCAAGTACAGCTCGTCAGCGGCCGCGGCTCGGCCGTGCTCGCGCACGTCAAAAGCATCGGCGAACAACATCGGCTGCAGATGCTGCCGGTCTTGCGAAAGCCATTCGAGACCAACGTGATTTTGAAACTACTGGACGACCTCAAGCTCGGTCACCCGCTGCCTGTCGCCGGCCGCATCGATCTCGACGAAGCCTTGGCGAACGACTGGATCGAATTCTGGTACCAGCCGAAGATCGATTTGCGTAAAAAGCAGCTCATCGGCGCCGAAGCCAGTGCGCGGGTGCGCCATCCGCAGCACGGCCTCTTGATGCCGAGCGCGTTCCTGCCCGGCGCGCGCGAGACGAGCCTGATCACGCTGTCCGAGAAATCGCTGTCGCACGCGCTGCAGGCGGGCGTCGATTTCGCCAAGGTCGGCGTCAACTTGCGGATGGCGGTCGACATCCCCGTCAATGCCCTGGTCAAGCTCGCAGTTACCGACATTGTGCAGACCTACAAGCCGCAGTTCGAAAAATGGCCGGGTCTCATCATCGACGTGACCGAAGAGCAAATCGTCACCGATCTCGCCCTGGCCAGCGACCTGCTCAAGCGATTTGAACACCTTAACGTTAAGCTCGCGATCGATGATTTCGGCCGCGGCTACTCCGTGCTGGCGCGATTGAAGAGCCTGCCGTTCGCCGAACTCAAGCTTGATCGCGCGTTCGTCACCGATTGCGCCTCCGACAAGGTCAATGCGCCGCTGTGCAAGACGGTCATCGATCTCGCCCATGGCTTCGGCAGCATTGCGGTCGCGATCGGCATTGAAAAAGCCTCCGACGCGCTCGCCTTGGTCAGCATGGGCTGCGATTACGGCCAGGGCTTCCTGCTTGGCCAGCCGATGCCGCAGGAGCGGTTCGCGGCGCTGTTACGCCAACGCTCCACACCGCAGGCGAGGCCCAACGGGGGCGCCGCAGCATGACGGAACAGCCAAATAGCCTGAAAGCGGCTCAGTGCGTCCAGGCGCCGCGCCGCGTGGGCGCGAAATTGTCGGAATAGGAGACACGCTGGCGCTGCGGCGGCTTGCTCTCGAAAACCTCGAACGCAATGCCATTGCGTTCGCAATAGGCGATAGCCTCTTCTTTGGTGTGAAAACGAAGCCGCAATTGCTGCTTCATATCGCCTGAACTGGTCCAGCCCATGAGCGGCTCGACCGCGCGCGGCTGCTCGGGCTCATAATTCAGCAGCCATTCCTTGGTCTTGGCGGTACCGGACTGCATGGCGGTGCGGGCCGGTTTGTAGATGTGGGCGGTCATTGCGTGTCGCTCCTCAGCTTATCCGTCACACCATTACATAAACACGCGGCTCCGCGGCAGCCGCTTGCGGCCGTGCCGTCGCGAAGCGTAGGCGGGTGGTCGGGGCAGCAGGATTCGAACCTGCGACCTGTAGTACCCAAAACTACCGCGCTACCAGGCTGCGCCATACCCCGCCGGTCGCGGCTCTGGATACTCGTTTCGCTTGCGCGCAGCAAGCCGACGAGATCGACCCACCCGGTCAATGGCCTTTGCGGAAAATGGAGCCTGTTACCCGATCGCCCGAAGCGATGCCGAGCTTTTGCGCTGTGCCGGCGAGAACCTCCAGAACGGCCCGGACCGGGCCGCCGGATGATATGAGGGCGTCCGACATCGGATGGGCATTTTCCGCAATGCTTCGAATGCGCCCATTGCCCCTGATGAAGATCAGGTCGAGCGAAATATAGGTGTTATGCATCCAGAAAGTGGCCGGTTGATCGTGTTTAAAGTCGAACAGCATGCCGTGCCCCTCCGGCAGCTCCTTGCGGAACATCAGGCCGCGGGCGCGCTCCGCGTCATTGGTCGCAAGCTCGACGGAAAATGAGTGGACGCCCGACCGGCTGGTAATCTTGACGGTACCCCGTCCGGACGCGCGCGCCGGCGCGAGCGCGATGAGGAGCGCGCAGCCGATCGCGAGCGTGATCGCGGCGACCCGGCGCGTGGCGGAGTGACGCGTAAAGGAGTGACGAAGGGGATCGATCGAGGGCACTAGTGCGATGCAGGACCGAGCGGGCCGCTTTCCGGCCGAACCTCGGCCGCCATCATGCCCTTTGGCCCGGGTCCGAAGCGCACCAGCACGAATTGGCCCGGGCGAAGCTCAGTCAGGCCGAAACGGCGCAGCGTTTCCATGTGAACGAAAATATCTGCCGTGCCTTCCCCCCGCGTGAGAAAGCCGAAGCCGCGGAGCCGGTTGAACCATTTGACCTGGGCCCGCTCGAGACCGCTCGTCGGCGTTACCGTCACATGGGTTCGTACCGGCGGCATCTGCGCCGGATGGATCGCCGTCGATTCGTCCATTGAGAGAACGCGAAAAGCCTGCAGCCCTTTCGGTCCGGGCACAACCTCGCAAACGATCCGGGCGCCTTCATAGGCGGTCTGGTAGCCGTCCCGGCGCAGACAAGTCACGTGCAAGAGCACGTCGGTCATGCCGTTGTCTGGAACGATAAAGCCGTATCCCTTGGCGACGTCGAACCATTTGATGACGCCGGCCATCTCGATGACGCGCGGCGCGGGCTCGCCACTAACGGCGATATCGGGTCCGAGCCCCGACTTGTTGGATTTTGTTTCGATTCCGTCCGACGCCATGACGCCGTGGCCGCCGCCGTTGCTGGCGCCCTACGGGCGCATCACGAATCTGTCGAGTTGAGGATAACACCGACGGTCCAATGGAAAAGGACAAAAATGCAACACTGCGATAAAAGCGTCATTGCCTGTGCACAAAGTGGATTCGTTCAATGGCCGATGAAGGGCTCGAGCACGGTTCCGATGTCCTGGCGCACAACCAAGTCCGCCAGTTCATCGAAGTCGGTCGCCTCCCGGTTGATGATGACAAGACGCGCGCCATTCCGTTTTGCCATCAAGGGGAAGCCGGCGGCCGGCCAGACCACCAGCGAAGAGCCGATCGCAACGAACAAATCGCATGATTGCGCAAGGGCCTGGGCGCGATGCATTTCGGTGTCAGGCATTGCCTGACCGAATGAGACGGTCGCGGTCTTGATGAAGCCGCCGCAGCCGGGACAGTCCGGCGCACAGCCGTTCGCCTCGTCCATGCGGCGGCGCACCCAGGCGAGCTCGTAGCGCGCGCCGCAGTCGAGGCACGCCGCAAAAGTTGTATTGCCGTGCAATTCGACGACGTCTTCGGGCTTGATCCCCGAGGCTTGGTGCAAATTATCGATATTCTGGGTGACCACCGCCGGAACTTTGCCGGCGCGATAAAGGCTTGCAAGCGCACGATGGCCGCGACCCGGGCGGGCGTCGCCGAATTGGTTTTCCATGGCGAAACGCCGCCGCCAGGATTCGTTGCGCGCCTCCTGGCTGGCCAGGAATTCCTCGAACGGTATTGGCCGGTTCTTGGTCCATAAGCCCCCGGGAGAGCGGAAATCGGGAATGC
>PLTE01000040.1:4493-4785 GCA_003164375.1 Hyphomicrobiales bacterium
CCACTGCGACGTGTCATACATATTTGGACTTGGCTTACGTTAGGCTTGGCTCACGTTAGGTTTGGCGCACATTAGAGGCAGCTCTCGGGATCGCGGCCAACACGGCAGCCAAGCCGTTCCCTTGTCGGACCAGCGGAGGTTCTTCCATGCGGTATCTGCACACAATGCTTCGCGTACGCAATCTCGACGACGCGCTCGACTTCTATGTCAATAAGCTTGGCCTGGAGGAGGTACGCCGCCGGGTCGACGACAAGAACAAATATACGCTGGTGTTTCTGGCGGCGCCCGCCGA
>PLTE01000337.1 GCA_003164375.1 Hyphomicrobiales bacterium
AAAATGGGGTTATTGGGCAAAGCCGATCGGCCGCTATCGAGCAAGCCGCCAGCCATCAGGGCGGTCAAGGATGATCCAAGATTGCCGCAACAGCAAAGCGATCCTGACAACACCCTAGCTCAAGCACTCCGTCGTGCCGACTGACTGGAACCGCAATGGGTGTCGATGGCCGCGACGAGTTCGCTCGCTCTGAACGGTTTGTGCAAGCAACAGGTGGCCCCGAGATCGGCCGCCATCCGAAGGAAGTCCGGCGTTGGCGTGGCGCCGCCGCGGAACACGTAGCCGGAGATGGCGATGACTTTTACCTTAGGCACGCAGCGGCGGAGAACCTTGATCGTCTCGAAGCCATCCATTCCGGGCATGAAGATGTCGACGATGATGGCGTCGAAGGCGAACACTTCCGTTATCGCCAAGGCCCGATTTCCGCATGCGGCAAGGACCACTTTGTGCCCGCGTCGCTCCAATATTGTCTTGATCGTCTGGCGAACGTCGGTTTCGTCATCGACGACGAGAACGCGGGCCATCAGGTTTCTCCTTTGTCGCGAAAACTGACAATCATGCAGTTTGCATCGCCGCCACTCCTCGAATCAGCAAATAATAAGGCATCATCAACAGTCTTCGACGTTGGTAGGTGTTAGTGCCTACCTCGCGCATGGCGTGGCACAAATGGCGTAGCGCTAACGGCATGGCGCGAATGGCATGGCGCGCACGGTGCGGCCCAAATACCCTGCGCCTGCATCGTTTGCGGTACGACGGCCGGTAATTACAACTTCGTAGTCGCGGGGATTGCGGGCGCGCCAAGGCCGTCGCGGTTGTAGATGTCTTCGCGAAACTGCACGACACCGTCGGATGCCGACCAGGCGGTGACATAGACCCAGTGCAGCGGCACCGGTTTGGCAAGCTGCGCGTCCTTGCGCTCGCCGGATTTGATGACGCGATCGATCTCCTCGGGCGACCAGCCCTTCGTCTCGTCGAGCAGCCAGGCGACCAAGTGGCGCACATTCTGCACCCGCACGCAGCCCGAGGAATGGAACCGGAAATCGTCGCCGAACAAATTCTTCAGCGGCGTATCGTGCATATACACGCCGAAGGCGCTCGGGAAATTGATCCGGATTGAGCCGAGCGAATTGAGGCTGCCGGGATCCTCCTTGAAGGTGTAATTGGTGGCGTCCTCGGAGTACCAATTGATCTGCGACGGTTGCAGTTCGCGCTGGCGGCCATCGAAAATGCGGATGTGGTTCTGCGTCAGGTAATCCGGCTGATCCTGCATTTTCGGAATGAGGTCCTTGCGCACGATCGACACCGGCACCGTCCAGTACGGATTGAAGTTGATCTGGATGATCTTTGAGTTGATATCGGGCGACGGCCGATCGGGCTTGCCGACCACCGCAGCGTGGCGCGAAACCGCAACGTCGTTCTCGATCGCCTCGATGCGCGCGGCCGGGATGTTGCAGACCACGTAACGGGGCCCGAGATTGGTCGTCAGCGTTTTGAGCCGCTCTATGTTGACCTTGAGCTGATCGCGCCGGGTCTTCGCCGGCACGTTCATCGCATCGAGGGTGGCCTCGCGCACGATTCCGTCGATGGTCAGGCCGTGGCGTGCCTGGAACCGCCGCACCGCTTCCTCGACATAGGTGTCGTAAATGTCGTTGCCGACCGCGCTAGGATCAAGATCGCCGGACACCGAGAGCCGGGAGCGCAGATCGACCACGCTGGGGTGGTGGGTGCCGAGCCGCAATTCGTCGACCTTGGGCACTTCCGGCCAGCCGCCGCGCGCCACGATGGCATCGTAGGCTTCGATGGCGTGTTCGGTGGTTTGCGCCGTAGCGGGCGACAGCGTCGGCGCCGAGGCCTTCGGCATGTGAATGGTGCGCGAGGCCTGGTCGAAGGTTTGACCGAACTCGCTGCGGTCGGTATCGCCGATCAGCGCATCGAGCGGCTGATTGTCGTCCGCAGCCCTCGCCGCCGCGACACCTGTTATGGCGAGCGTCGCCGCCCCGGCGAAGCGTCGCAGGAAGCCACGGCGGTCTTGCCAGGCGTCTTTTCGATCACGCGGTTCGTTCATGGAGCGCATCCGCCAAAGCGTGAAGGTCGAATCCGGTATATAGGTCGCCGCCGCAACGGAATTAACACGAAGTGGCTCCTAGCCAAACGGGCATCCCGCAGGGCCGCCGCCCGTGCTACGTCGTTTCTGCATGGCGGAAGGGGGCCATTTTATGGCCGTTCACCAATAGCCGGTTCCGGGAGCTAACATGGGGATGATCAGGCTTCTTGCGGCTCCGATCCGGAGCATCGTGCGATTCCCGCTGTTTCAGCTCGCCTTCGTCGTCGGCATTATCCTGCTGTTGCAGGCCGCCGACGACAGTTCGGCGTTCGGGCGAATTTTCAATGCGCTCGACAAGCTGGTCGATACCACGGTGCGATTGTGTTCGGAGCTTTTCGACGTGAAGTCCTTTACTCGATCAGGACTCACCGCGGGCTTGATGATCGGCTACGTCTATCTCGCCTGTCTGCTGATCTTGTTCCTCATGCGTGTGGTGACCCGAGCGCTACTCGATTTAATCGGCTGGAGTAACGCGTTCGGATTGAGGAACACGATCGCACGGGAACGCGGCGTTGCGGCTTATCGCGCATGGGTGCCGTTGGAAAGAATCAGACCGGTCGACATTTCACAGCAACGATGGGAAGAGGCGTTTGCTTGGCCACCCAATAACCGACCGCCATACCCGCCGCTCGCGCAACGCATCCTGCGGGAGCTGATGAGCTATGCGATCGTCATCGCGGCCGCAGTCGTCTTGCTGCAGGTATTCACGCCATTTCCGGTCCTGACGTGGCTGGGCAAGCTGACCGGAATATTGATCAGCGGACATTAAAAAGACCCCGGCATTCACGCCGGGGTTTGAGGCACGCCAGTAAGACCGAAAATCTGGCGAAGGATTGCGGCCGCTTACAGCCGGTAGAGAATCTGATCTGTCCAGAACCGCTCGAGCCGGTGCAGCGCCTTGTTGAGCACGCTGAACTCGTCGGCGTTGATACCACCGACCTGCTCCACGGTGCGCACATGCTTCTGGTAGAGCGATTCGACGGTGTCGCGAACGTCGCGGCCTTTGTCGGTGAGTTTGATGCGCACCGAGCGGCGGTCGATCCGCGAGCGCTGATGGTCGAGGAAACCCATCTCGACGAGCTTCTTGAGATTATAGGAGACGTTGGAACCGAGATAGTAGCCGCGCGTGCGCAGTTCGCCGGCGGTCAGCTCCTTGTCGCCGATNNCGAATTCGTCTTTGATGACGTCGAGTAAACGCCGGTGCAAGCGCTCCACCAAGGTCAACGCTTCGAGGTAGTGCGGCCGGATGTGGTCGAAACGCGCCTCACGATCGGCGGGCTCGACCGTCTTAGCGACGGCTTTCATTGTGACGCCTTTCCCAAATCGATTTTGTTTTCGTCGACGGGCCCTGTCTCCCGCCGTATCCCGCAACCCTAAGCGTGAGGGTCTAAGATCAGTTTAAATAACACGCTAAAAATAACGTTTATTCGTCGCTCTGCGGATGCATTTTGCGCATAAAATAACGCGCGATTTTGCGACGTTTCGTTCACCCTAACAGCGCGCGCAAAATGATAACGCGCATGGCTTGCCAAGTCGTAGCGCGATAGCGCGAAGATTGGTGGGAGAGGTAGGACTCGAACNNGGATTTACAGTCCGCCCCCTTTGCCACTCGGGACACTCTCCCGCAACGCGTTGCGCGGGCGCAACAGGTGCCGGGGCTATATGGTTGGGTCGCACCTCCTAGTCAATCGAAAAGGGCTGGGCCCATAAGGCGCGCGATAAAGGCCCGAATTTCGCGCCGCCGCATTGCAACGGCGGGGCCTGACGTGACAGAAGCGGATATGCGCGAACGGCAATGGCAGTCGAAACCGCGGCCGCGGCGGAATGGCCAACAGCACGGCCATGCCCGTGGGCGGGATGCGCATGAGCGACGGCGCGGCGAGGCCGGCGACGCTGTCGTCCTCTATGGCTGGCATACGGTCACGGCCGCGCTCGCCAATCCGGCGCGTCATTTCCGCCGCCTGCTCGCAACCGAAAACGCGATACGCCGTCTCGCCGAGGAAGGCATCACGCCGCCGTTGCCGCCGGAACTGGTGCGGCCGGATGCGCTTGCCGCGCGGCTGACGCCCGACGCCGTGCACCAGGGGCTGATCGCGGAGGCCGATCCGCTGCCCTCGCCCGGCATCGAGGAGCTTGCGGCCACCGGCCTCGTGCTGGTGCTCGACCAGATCACCGATCCGCACAATGTCGGCGCCATCTTGCGCACCGCGGCGGCGTTCGGCGTTGCGGCGGTCGTCACCACGGCGCGGCACAGTCCGGAGGCGACCGGCGTCTTGGCGAAATCAGCGTCCGGCGCGCTCGAATTGGTGCCAATCGCGATCGTCCAAAATCTCGCCCGCGCGCTTGCCGCCTTGAAGGAGCGCGGCTTCCTCGTGGTCGGACTGGACTCAAGCGCGCCGGACGATCTGGCCGCGATCGAATTGACCGCGCCGCTGGCGCTGGTGCTCGGCGCCGAAGGCAAAGGGTTGCGCCAGTTGACGGCCGCGACCTGCGACCGGCTGGCGCGGCTCGATCTGCCCGGCGCCATCAAAAGCCTCAATGTGTCGAACGCAGCCGCGCTTGCGCTTTATATCGCGGCACGCGCCACTGCGTAAAACGAGCGTCGATGACACGAAGGCCCGCGACGCGGCGGGCCTTCGCAGTTTCTAATCCTCGGCGACCACAGCGCCGATCACGGATAATGCCGCCAATGCGGTGCGCCGTAATAGCGCGGCGCGCCGTAAGCGTGCGGATGCATATAGACCGGCCCGCGGTAAGCGGCGTAGCGAGCCCGATAATAGGGGTGCGCGTAATAGGGCCGATGCCCGTAGTAGCCCGGATAGCCCGGCGGTTCGCCATAGCCTGAGCCCGACACATAGGGGTAATCGGTGGCCGGCGCGTAAGCCGCTTCAGGAGAATAGGTCTGATAGGGCACGTTGATGCCGGCGCCGGCATAATACGGACCCTGNNGATCGCCGCGCGTCCGCAGCCGCCACAGCCGCCGCCCCAATTTGCCGTGCCGCAATTGCCGCAGCCGTTCCAGCCGATCGGACCGCCGAACGGCGTCGACACGCTGTTGAAGTAGATCGGAGCGGGCGCGACCGGCTGGGCGAAGACGGCAGCCGCCGTCGGCGCACCGCAGCCGCCACAACCGCCGTAGCCGCCATAGCCGCCATAGCTGGCGTAGCCGCTAAAGCCGCCATAGCCCAACGAGGCTCCGTAGCCGTAATCGCAACAGGCCGACGCCAGCGACGTCAGGCCGATGGTGAAGAATGTGGCCAGAGCCACCAGCGTTACTCGGTACAACGACATGACACTCCCTTACCCGGTTGTTTGGTTACTCACTTCGTCCTGATCGACGCAAAGGTTTGACCCGCGCCGCTTGTTCTTGACTGTTTACGGTTTGCCCTTTTCGTCGGTCGACTTGTTGCGCTGACCGGAGCGCGGCGAAATCACCACCGCCGGCGGCGCGTAAGGCGGATATTCGGTGACCGAGCCCTGCGCGGATCCGGACGTCCAGCTGCGGTAATAGGTCGGCGCTGGCGCCGGCAGCACGCGATCGGCGGGCGGCACGATTTCCAAACGTCCGTAGCCGGGACGCTTGCCGCTCTCCGGGTAATAGTCCTTGGGCTTCGGCGGCGCGGTCACGACAACCGGCCGGTAGATCACGGCGGTCGGCACCGAGCCCGGATGGTCGAGCCCGAATTCGCCCTCGACCGTGGCCCAGGAGGCGTCGATGCCGTTGATATAGACCGGCACCCCCGCCTTGCCCGGAATGACGATCACCGGCCCGCGCTGAGCCAGCGCCGGCAACGCCGTGACGGCGAGGAGCAAGACCACAGGAGCAAGACGCATGGACAACCGGCAGCAGTGAAAAATCCACGGCCACTCTAGGGAAATCGCCGGCCAAATTCGTTTAAAACGGGACGCTTGCGACACTGAATTATTCGGTAACATTAACTCCACGCTACCCTGCCGCAGCGGCCGACAGGTCATGTTGCGCTGCGGTCTGCAGCCGCGGCGACGTCTGCCCTCCCCGACCGAACCAAGACTGGACCCAGCACTAGACCCAGCACTAGACCCAGCACTAGACCCACGACTTTCGGCGTACGACCTCTGGCGGACAGACACGGATGCGGCGGGCGGATTAAGCTTTGCGCCGGGCCGCCGCGGGCTTAAATAACGCCGCTGCGGTTTTGCAGCCGAATACGTTGCAGCCGATAATGTTGCAGCCGATAACAACGCATTGGGGGAGGAATATCCATGACAACGGTGGCAGTAACTGCGCCGCGCACCGGCGGCATGACCAAGGAAGAACGTCTGGTCGTCTTCGCGTCTTCGACCGGAACGGTGCTGGAGTGGTACGACTTCTACATCTACGGCACGCTCGGCGCGTTCCTGGCGAAATTCTTCTTCTCCAACGTTCCCGCCAATGTCGGCTTCATCTTCGCGCTGCTCGCGTTTGCCGCGGGCTTTGCGGTGCGCCCGTTCGGTGCGCTGTTGTTCGGCCGCATCGGCGACGTGCTCGGCCGCAAGAACACCTTCCTCCTCTGCATGACCATCATGGGCCTGAGCACGTTCTGCATCGGCCTGATGCCCGGCTATGCCACCTGGGGCATTGCGGCGCCGACGGTGCTCGTCATCCTGCGGCTGGCGCAAGGTCTGGCGCTCGGCGGCGAATATGGCGGGGCGGCGATCTATGTCGCCGAACACGCGCCGCAGAATAAGCGCGGCTATTACACCTCGTGGATTCAGACGACCGCGACGCTCGGCCTGTTCATCGCGCTCCTTCTGATCCTCGCCATCCGCACCTCGATCGGCGAGGCAGCCTTTGCCGACTGGGGCTGGCGCATTCCGTTCTTGGTCTCGGCACTGCTTCTGCTCGTGACCTTGTGGATCGGATTCAAGCTCAACGAAGCGCCGCTGTTCCAGAAGATGATCGCGGAAGGCAAGCAGTCCAAACGGCCGCTGACCGAAGCCTTCGGCACCTGGTCGAATGCAAAAATAGGTCTCGCCGCTCTGTTCGGCGCCACCGCCGGCGAAGCCGTGGTGTGGTACGGCGGCCAGTTCTATGCCCTGTTCTTCCTGACCCAGACCTTGAAGGTGCCCTATGTCACGGCCTGGATCCTGATCATGGTGTCGCTGGCGCTCGGCACGCCGGGCTTCATCTTCTTCGGCTGGCTGTCGGACAAGATCGGACGTAAGCCGATCATGCTCGCCGGCTTTGCGCTCGCAGCCGTGACCTATTTCTACATCTTCGCCGGCATCACCCACTTCGTTAATCCGAAGCTGGAACACGCGCTGGCGGCGGCACCGGTGACGGTGACCGCGGATCCAGCCAAGTGCTCGTTCCAGTTCAAGGCGACCGGAACCGAAAAATTCACGACCGGCTGCGACATCATCAAGTCGACGCTGGTCAACCTCTCGGTCAACTACGAGAACGTCGCGGCGCCGACCGGAGCGACGGCGAGCGTCAAGATCGGCGATCAGGTGATCAACGCCGACACGCCCGACATCGCCAAAGTGATCGCGGACGCGATCAAGGGCCACGGCTATCCGGCCGCAGCCGACGTCAACGACATCAACTACCCGATGGCGATCCTGCTGCTCTGGGTCCTGGTCATCTACGTGACCATGGTCTATGGGCCGATCGCGGCGTGGCTGGTCGAGATGTTCCCGACCCGCATCCGCTACTCCGGCTTCTCGCTGCCCTATCACATCGGCAACGGCTGGTTCGGCGGCTTCCTGCCGGCAACGGTGTTCGCCATCGTCGCTGCCACCGGCAACATCTATTCCGGCCTGTGGTATCCGATCGGGATTGCGGTCATGAGCTTCGTCGTCGGCCTGATCTTCCTGCCCGAAACCAAAGACCGCGACATCTCGCAAGGCTGAGCCGACAACTTGTGAGACGATAACTCTCTTACGGTAAGTGACGACAAGACGGGGCGGCCTCACGGCCGCCCCGTTTTTTTTGCTCTCCTGCCCCGCCATAGCGGGGAAGGGGGACCGCGCATTTGCGCGGTGGAAGGGGCGACTGACTCGCCGCTTCGTTGTCGTTGCAAGGCAGTGAAAACGTCATCGCCCATCTCCCCTTGCGTCGTCTCACTTCCCTGAAATCCCGCGCCCCCTCCACCGCGCAAACGCGCGGTCCCCCTCCCTCGCTATCGCGAGGGCGGATAAGCGCTCCCGTCCTCGCGCCACGCTTTTCGCGCGCGAACTGAAAAGACCCCCGTTACGTTCAGCGCGAAACT
>PLTE01000301.1:0-174 GCA_003164375.1 Hyphomicrobiales bacterium
GAAATCGGGGAACGGGGGTCAGGGGGGTGGGAACGAGACTTGATACCCGATTCCTGCTACCTGATCCGCAGATTACCGACGCCTTGATCCGGGGGGAGGACATTATGCGAAAGCTTCGGGGCATCCTGTTCGCAGCCGCCGCGTTATTGCCGCTGGCCACCGCGCCCGTGGCGC
>PLTE01000301.1:270-5179 GCA_003164375.1 Hyphomicrobiales bacterium
CCCGACGGTTACACGCTTTTCCTCACCACGGCCGGCGCGGTGACCGTGTCGCCGCATATCATGCCCGATATCCATTACGATGCGTTGCGCGATTTCGCACCGGTCGCGCTGGTCACCACGGTGACAGAGGTGCTGGTNNGTCACGCCGAAGTCCGGCATCAAGTCGGTCAAAGAGCTGGTCGCGCTGGCCAAGGCGAAGCCCGGCACCATTCCCTTCGCCTCGACCGGCATCGGTTCGCCGCCGCATCTGGCGCAGGAACTGCTCGATGCCTCGGCCGGCGTCCAATTCCTGCACGTTCCCTATCGCGGCGCGGCCCCGGCCTTGACCGATCTCCTCGGCGGTCAGGTCCAGGTGCTGTCCGCCGACGTGCCGGTGCTGATCGCGCAAATCCAGGCCGGCAATCTGGTGCCGGTCGGCGCGGCAGCCGGTAAGCGCGATGCCATTCTGCCCGATGTGCCGACGCTCGCCGAGCAGGGCTATCCCGACACCGATGCCTCGAATTGGTATGGCCTGCTCGCGCCTGCCAAAACGCCGGCAGCGGTGATTANNAACGCCGCGCTCGACGATCCGCAAACCCGCGACAAGCTCATTCAAGCCGGCGCGACGCCAGCCGGCGGCACGCCCGAGAGCTTCAGCAAATTCATGACGGCCGAATATGAGAAATGGGGCCGCGTCGTCCACGACCGCGACATCAAGGACACCCAATAACGCCTCGGTTGCGCCGGTCCCATTACCCTGGCCGATACTCACCCGTTTCCGGATCGGGTTTCAATTTCGGCAGGCTGTTACGGTCGAGCGGCTCGATAGGAGCCTGGGCGCGCACTTCGTCGAGCTCGGCATTGACGCGGCGCACTTCCTTGACGCACCAGCGCACCAATACGGTCGCGCCCATGGCTCCAAGCGCGAGGACGATGAGCGGCGGCATGCCTAAACTCCTATTTGGCGTGTAAGCATGATCTTATCCAAATACCGGAAACCGCTTTTCGGGATCATGCTTTAGAGCCCATAGCGCGCCCAAATGGCGCGCGCTTCAAGGGTCGAGATCGCGTCCTCGGCGAGAGAGACTTGCATTGCATCGCCCCGAGCAACGCCGAAGACGCGGCGTCCAAACAGGCCGCGTTCGGCGGCAATCACGGGTGTAACGATCTTATCGCCAAATCGTTCGCGCAGCACGCTGCGTAAATCGCCGATGGCGTCGACCAGACCGAGTTCCAACGCCCGCCGCCCGGTCCAATATTCACCCGAGAACAGCTCGGTGTCCGGGCCGTTAAGCTTAGCCCCGCGCCGCGATTTGACCAGCGCGATGAAGTCGTCGTGGATTTCGCGCTGCAACTTCTTCAGCCGTTCGACGTCGTCGGCATTCTCCGGCAGGAATGGATCCAGCATCGCCTTGTGCTCACCCGACGTATAGAGCCGCCGCTCGACGCCGNNAACGGATCGAGCATCGCCTTGTGCGCGCCGGCCGTATAGAGCCGCCGCTCGACGCCGATCTTCGCGATCAGCTTATCGAAGCCGAACGAGCCGCCGACCACGCCGATCGAACCGACGATCGAATACGGGTCGGCGACGATCTCGTCGGCGGCGCAGGCGATCATATAGCCGCCGGACGCGCCGGCATCTTCCACGAAGGCGATCACGCGGCGCTCATGCTCGCGCGCCAGTTCGCGAATGCGGCGGAAGATCAGATGGGATTGCACGGGCGAGCCGCCCGGCGAATTGATGGCGAGCGCGACAGCTGCGGCGTTACGCGTGGCAAAGGCGCGATCGAGCGTCCGGGCGATGCCGGCCAGACTTAAGCCCGGCCGCAGCGGCGTGGAAAAGCCGATGATCCCGGTGAGCCGCACCACCGGCACGACCGGTCGGTCGCGGCGAAAACGCGACGGCACGAGCGGGCGCAGCGCCGCTACGGCGCGGCCGTAAACGTCTCGGACGCGTTCTCCGGTCCACGGCTGAATCATGAAAGCTCGAATAAGACGTATCGCATTAACCCTCAAGTAACCGATTCTTAATGCGTGGAATGCTTTTTGCTTGGACAGTCAGTCCCATCACGCCGCAAAGGCAATGAAACGATGAAGATCTATTTTCTCCTGATGATAATCGGCGTGTTCGTTGGCTTTTCGTATAGTCCCATTCGCTCCGAAGCAAAGAAAAGCACACCGCGTGGCGCGACGACGCCCGATTCGATCCCAGCCTGATGCCTTGCGGCTGAGCAGCATTCGCCTTCGCCTATCTCGACGTATTCCCAGATTTCATTAGCGGTTTCAGTCCGATATCAGCACCCGGCCGAAGCGGAAGCGGCCCAAGGCAAACTCGCATTTGCACGCAGTACGGCCTCGGCTTCTCGGCTCGGCTTACCGTCCGCCTCGGCCAGCACCAAGCCCGGCAGCAGCACAAGCGGCCCGCTAGTGTCCTTGATCGCGCGCGCCAGCACGCGGATTGCGGGCGCGCCGGGTTTGGGGTGGATCGGCATGATGGCGATCGCGCCAAATCCGGCGGCAAGCGCGCTGAGCACCTCGCCAAGCCCGTCGGCGCGCCAGATCAGCGTGACTGTCCCCGCAGGACGCAGCAGCCGCATCGCCGTGCGCAGCCATTGCGCGAGCGTGTCGTGTGATGCCGTGTGCGCGGCGCGGCGGCCCGGGTCCGGCGACGGATTATGCGGCGCATTAAACGGCGGGTTCATCAGCGCGTGATCGACCGATTCCGGGGCAAGTCCCGCGGCGCCGAACGCGGTAGCCGACGCCGCGACGTCGAGACAGACCGCGCGCACGCGCGGATCGAGGCCGTTACGCTCGGCGTTTTCGCGTCCGAGATCCGAAAGCACCGGATCGAGCTCGATGAGCGTCACGGCAACACCGTCAACGCGACGCGCCAGCGCCAATCCCGCGGCACCGACTCCCGAGCCGAGATCGACCGCCGCTTCGCCCGCATGCGCAGGCGTTGCCGCGGCAAGCAGAATCGCGTCGTGGCCGAAGCGATGACCGCGCCGCGGCTGACGCAGGACAAGCCTGCCGCCGAGAACGGCATCCTCGCTCAGCTCGCCGCGTTCCGCGCGCAATTCAGTCGCCATGCAACGCAACCTTGGTGATTCAACTTTGCGGGCGAAGCTCGCTGCCAAAACCCGCCTCTTCGAGGAGGCGCCGCGCCGCACCGATCTGATCATCGCCAACCAGGATGCGGCGCGGAAAAATGCCGATCGAACCTTCCAACACGCTCATATTCTGGTCGACCACCATATGCGCAATGCGCGCGCCGTTGAGCAGCGCCTCGAGCGCCGAAATCAGCACGGCATCATTGGTGCGAACGAGTTCACGCAATCTGTGCTCCCAAAATCTTCAGCTCCGCCGCCGTTCCTCGCCCGGCGCGCGCAGCGCCAAATAGGCGATCAGCTTTGCCTCGCGCCGGCCGCGCGTGACAGTGTCGAGGATCAAGCCACAGGCGATCGAGAGGAAGGCAAGCAGCATCAGCCCGGTCGAAAGCACCGCGGTCGGCAGCCGCGGCACGAGCCCCTCTTGCACGTAGGTGATGACGAGCGGGATGGCGAGCCCGATCGACATGATGATGAGGGCCATGCCGAAGGCGCCGAAAAACGGCAGTGGTCGCTCGGCCCGGTAGAGTTTGAGAACCGTCCACAAAATGCGAAAGCCGTCATGCCAGGTCGAGAGTTTTGAGGCAGAACCGACCGGACGCGAATAATACGGCGTCTTGGCCTCACCCACCGGCAGTTCGAGTTCGAGCGCATGCACGGTCAATTCAGTCTCGATCTCGAAGCCGCCTGAGAGGATCGGAAACGATTTGACGAAGCGGCGCGAGAACACCCGGTAGCCGGACAGGATATCGGTGAAGGCACGGCCGAAAATATGGGCGACAAAGCCGGTGAGGAGCCGGTTGCCGGTGCGGTGGCCGAGGCGATAGGCCGCCGCCTCATGATCGACCCGGATTGCGACCACCATATCTAGCCGATCCTCGACGAGCTTGCCGATCATCGCCGGCGCGCTCGGCGCGTCGTAGGTCGCGTCCCCGTCGACCAGCACGTAGATATCGGCCTCAATGTCGTTGAACATCCGCCGCACCACATAGCCCTTGCCCTGGTGGCTCTCGCGCCGAACCACGGCGCCCGCGCCTTTGGCGGCTTCGACGGTGCCGTCGGTGGAATTATTATCATAGACATAGACGGTCGCGGCCGGCAGCGCCGCCCGTAAGTCGGCGACCACCTTGGCGATGGCGTGCTCTTCGTTGTAGCAAGGCACTAGAACCGCCACATCGTAGAGGCCGGCGTCGTGCCGATCTGGTCCTAGGCTGGGCACGGCAGGGTTCTGTGTGGCCACTTCGTTGCTTGACATTCCACCTCTCCGCCGCCACGTCGAATTGGCGGTGCCGGTGACCCGCTGCGGCCGAATCGATAAAGTTCGGCGCAATTTTGTCGACGCACTTGCCCTGTCATCATAGCGTTTCTATGCTCTCACGTATGCTCCCAAGCTCCAATCATGCTTCCCAGCCCGCTGTGGAGAAAGCCTAAGTGGCCGTTGTCGTCCCCTTCGAAAGTCCACGTGAGCCGTCTATCGAGCCGCTGATCGAGCTGGTCGCGGCCGACATGAACAGGGTCAACGCGACCATCATCTCGCGCACCGGTTCCGAAGTGGCCATGATCCCGGAGGTGGCAAAGCACCTTATCGATTCCGGCGGTAAGCGGTTACGGCCGATGCTCACGCTGGCTCTGGCACGGCTCGCCGGTTACGCAGGCGACGGCCATATCAAGCTCGCCGCCGCGGTCGAGTTCATGCACACCGCGACGCTGTTACACGACGACGTGGTCGACGAAAGCGAGCTGCGGCGCGGTCGCATGGCCGCGCGCATGTTGTGGGGCAACGAGGCGAGCGTGTTGGTCGGCGATTTCCTGCTCGGCCAAGC
>PLTE01000211.1 GCA_003164375.1 Hyphomicrobiales bacterium
GTCGCGATCAGCACGTCGACGCCGCGCATGAGCTTGGTGTCCTGATCGCCGAATGAGACGCCGCCGATGATTAGCGCCACGTTGAGCTTGTGGTTGACGCCGTATTTGGCAAAACTCTCTTCAACTTGCGCCGCGAGTTCGCGGGTCGGCTCGAGGATGAGGGTGCGCGGCATACGAGCGCGGGCGCGGCCCTTTTCCAGCATGGTCAGCATCGGCAGCACGAAAGCCGCCGTCTTGCCGGTGCCAGTCTGCGCGATGCCGAGCACGTCGCGCCGGGCGAGCACGTGGGGGATGGCCTGATCTTGGATGGGGGTGGGAGCTTTGTAACCAGACGCCGCAACGGCGGCGATAACTTTATCGGACAAGCCGAGATGGGAAAACGACATAAACCCTCGAGTCAGGACCGCCGGCAGCATCCTTTTCGTTCAAGTAAGAACGCTTCGGTTGAAGCGGGGATGCGCGCAGACGCGGTCGAATCTGCCTTACTGCAGGTGCCGGCAACATAAGATCGATTGGACGAATGTCAACCAGAAAGACCCGGCGCAATGCCCTAAGTTGAACGGATTCCTTCACTTTTTCTCGATGCGCAGGAATGCCGCCAGAGCAGGAAATGCCATGTCCGCAGAGCCGTTGCCGATTATCCTTGTTCCCGGCCTCACCTGTTCAGCGCGGCTTTACGCCGGGCAAATTCCGGCGCTGTGGCAATTCGGCCCGGTCATGGTCGCCGATCACCGGCGCGATGACAGCATGGCCGCGATTGCGCAGCGGATTCTGGCCTCAGCGCCGCCGCGCTTCGCACTCGCCGGGCTATCGATGGGCGGCTATATCGCCTTCGAGATCATGCGTCAGGCGCCGGCGTGCGTCGCCAAACTGGCGCTGCTCGATACCGGGGCGCGCGGCGACACCCCCGAACAAACTGAGCGGCGCAAAGTGGTGATCGCGCTCGCCCAGAGCGGCCGTTACGCCGAAGTGCCGGATATCGCCTTTCCGGTCTATGTCCACCGCAATCGTCACGCTGACGCCTGGCTCAAGCAGATTGTCCGCACCATGGCCGAAGAGACCGGGGTGGAAGCATTCTTACGCCAGCAGAAGGCGATCATCGGCCGTCCCGATTCGCGCCCCGGCCTCGGCGCGATCGCCTGCCCGACGCTGGTGTTGGTCGGCGACGGCGACGAAGCAACGCCGCCCGAACTCTCCCGAGAGATTGCCGCCGGCATTGCCGGGTCGCGCCTCGTTAGCATTCCTGACAGCGGGCACCTGTCGACGCTGGAACAGCCGGAAGCGGTCACCGCGGCGCTGGTTGACTGGATGCAGCGATGAGGGGAGCGCGCCGCAACGGCTCGATTGTGCTAGCGCATTATCTTCCCCCGCGGGGTGGGTGCAGCGCGCCAGGATAACGAGAATTTGCAATGGAGGACGCGTCTATGAGGGTCGGTCATTTTGTCCGCAAGCCGATCGCCGTTGCGCTCGCGCTATTGCTGCTAACATGCGCGCTCGCGCCGGCGCGCGCCCAGGGCGACTACCCGGATCGCCCGATCCGCCTCATCGTCGGTTTCGCAGCCGGCGGCGGCAACGATATTTTTGCCCGTCTGGTCGGCGCTAAGCTTGCCGATCTTCTCGGCCAACCGGTGGTGATCGAGAACAAGCCTTCGGCTGGCGGCCGGGTTGCGGCGGACTATGTGTTGCAGCAGGCTGCCGACGGCTACACGCTCCTGGTCGGGGCGAGCGGCATGATATCGATTGCCGGCGCGATCTACCCGGACCTGAAATACGATCCGGTGAAGTCCTTCATACCGCTTTCGATGATCGCGAACTTTCCATTGATCCTGGTGGTTTCCGGCGACAGTCCGATCAACGACGTGAAGGATCTGGTCGAATGGGGAAAGCAGCATCCGGATAAAGCGAATTATCCGAGCACGTCGCCGTCATTCACCATTGCGTCGGAGCTGTTCAAATTGAAGTCTGGCATTCCCGGCGTGATGATTCCCTACAAGGGCACCAACGAGATGATCTTAAGCGTCATCGAGGGCCAATCGCTGTTCGCCTTCCCCGACGGTCCGCCGACCCTGCCGCAGGTCAAGTCGGCAAAGCTGAAAGCGCTCGCCGTCACCGGCGCCGAACGTTCGGCGCAATTGCCGGACACCCCGAGCATGAGCGAGGCCGGCTATCCCGGCGTCGACGTGCATTTGTGGAGCGGCGTGTTCGCGCCAGCCGGCACGCCGGCGCCGATCACGGCCAAGCTCGAGAAAGCTTTAAGCCAATCGATCCGCGATGCCGAAGTCGCGGGAAAGCTCAAGGCCATGGCGGTCAATCCCGGCGGCGGCCCGGCAGACGATTTCAAGCGCTTGATCGCGTCGGAAATCGCCAAATATTCCGACGTGGTGAAGGCTGCGAATCTGCACTTCGAGAAATAGTAAGGCTGGGACCGGTGTTGCCTTGGCGCGGCCCGTGCGGCTGGACACGCCGGGCCGCGCGGCGCAAATTTACCGGCGGGTTTCGGAGAGACCACTATGAAGTTCGGTGCCGCTGCACTTGCCGCGGTCATGCTGGCGTGGAGTGCGCCGGCCTTGGCCGACGGCATCGATCTGTCGAGCTGGACGTGCCGGCAGTTCCTTTCGGCGAACAAGGACGATATCGGCGTCATCCTCGCCTGGCTCGACGGTTACTACAAAGACGAGGATGACCCGCCGGTGATCGATACCGGCCAGTTCGTCGCCAACGCCAAAAAACTCGGCGAGTACTGCGCAGCCCATCCCGATAGCGGTCTGATTACCGCGACGGATAAGCTGTTTCAGAAGGAGTAAATGCAGTCCCCGCCTGGAGCGGAGCGCCTACACGTCGAGCAATTCCTCGCGCGCGAACTCCGCGCGTTCCTGGATAAAATCGAAGCGCGCTTCGGCTTTGGTGCCCATCAGCCGTTCGACGGATTTTTCGGTGTCCTTGCGGTCGTCGGCGATCAGCACGACGCGCAGCAGCATGCGCTTCTTCGGATCCATCGTGGTTTCCTTCAGCTGCGCCGCCATCATCTCGCCGAGGCCTTTGAAACGGCTGACTTCGACTTTGGCATTGGCGTTGAATTCTTTCTTCAGAATCTCGTCCTTGTGCTTGTCGTTGCGGGCATAAAAGTTTTTGCCGCCGTGGCTGAGCCGGTAGAGCGGCGGCACCGCGAGATAAAGGTGGCCGTGGTCGATCAGCTGCGGCATCTGCCGGTAGAAGAATGTGATGAGGAGCGACGCGATATGGGCGCCGTCGACGTCGGCGTCGGTCATGATGATGACGCGGCCGTAGCGCAAATCCTCGTCGCGGTAATGCGCGCCGGTGCCGCAGCCGAGCGCCTGGACCAGATCGGCGAGCTGCTGGTTTTGCGCCAGCTTGTCCTTGCCGGCCGACGCGACGTTGAGGATCTTGCCGCGTAGCGGCAGGATCGCCTGCGAGGCGCGATCGCGCGCCTGTTTCGCCGAGCCGCCGGCCGAGTCGCCCT
>PLTE01000416.1 GCA_003164375.1 Hyphomicrobiales bacterium
CGGCCAGCTCACCGAGACCGGCATCAGCAAGGTGCAGATTTCCTACGAGGGCGTTGTCGCGCAAATGAACACTAAGGCGCTGACGTCGGCCGCGGTCGCAGGCCTGTTGCGGCCGATGCTGCAAGACGTCAACGTCGTCTCCGCTCCGATCGTGGCCAAGGAGCGCGGCATCGTCGTCGAAGAAACCCGGCGCGACGCCGAGGGCGATTACGACAGCCTGATCACGGTCACGGTGACCTCCGATCGCCAGACCAGGCACGTGTCGGGCACGGTCTATGCCGACGGCCGCCCGCGCATCGTCGATATCAAAGGCATCCGCATCGACGCCGAATTCGCCCCCTCGATGCTCTACGTGACCAACCAGGACAAACCGGGCTTCGTCGGCCGCTTCGCCACGCTGTTGGCTGGCGCCAATATCAACATCGCCACCTTCCATCTCGGCCGCGAATCCGCCGGCGGCAATGCCATCGCGCTGGTCGAGATCGACGGCAGGGTGCCGCCCGACCTGCTCGCCACGGTGCAGCAGATCCCCAACGTGCAGCAGGTCAAGGTGCTGCGGTTTTGAGAAACGATCACGGGCCCCGAATTATGGAGCAACCTGTAAGTGCTGCGTAGTCATTCCGTGTCCGCTATGAGGGCTATTGCGGCCGCGCCTCCCGTGAAATGGCGCGGCAGCTTCTAACCCATCTCGGACGCCGAGTGTGCGTCGCAGCAGTAGAGACATTGATGATTTTTGTGCGGGCGGCGCGAAGCGAGTATGGGCCCAACTCAGCCAGTCGGCGCGACATCGATTTTCACATCGGCTTCTGAAACTTGAGCACGAAATTGTCGACCGGCTTGGTCGGTTGGTAGCTCGGGAAGTCATGCGTGTCATCTGTGTTTCGCCAGAAGTTGCCTTCGGCGACGACGCGGAACCCGGCCGTTTCAACTTCCTGGCGCAACGTACTCTCCTCGATGCGATGCAGCGTCTTGCCGACCGACGTTCCTTGGCCCGGCAGCGCGGAATGATCGGCGATCACCAAAAAGCCGCCGGGCTTCAGCGCCATAAACAGCTTGCGGTCCATCGCGGCGCGATCGACGTTCATGTACGTGGTGTCGTGGTAGTAGAAGAGAAACGTTATGAGGTCGAGATCGTGCACGTCCGGCGGCACTGGGTCGTCGAAGGGCCGCATGTCGGTCACGACGTCTTTCATTGCGGGGGTCTTTAGTCGTATGTCGAACGCAGTCTTGACTTGCTCGCTGAGATCGGCCGGGTTCTGCCCATATACAATGCCGCCCGGCGCCACAGCACGCGCAATCAACTCGGTGCTGTAACCGCCGCCGGCGCCCATATCGAGGATCTTCATGCCGGGGCGCACGCCGGCAAAGTCCAGAAACGGCGCTGGATCGCGGCGCTTGTCGGCCTGCCGATCGGCATCGCTGCGGTCCGGTGCCGCCAGGAGCGCTGCATAGTCAGGCGCCGGTTGCGCCCCAGCTCCGGCACCGGCGATGAGTAAGGCAAAAACGCCGAACGCAATTGTTGCGAATACTCTGCGCGCGCATTCTGCGATCATTGGCTTCTCCCGGCAAAACGCTCGAAGCTCATAGTACTAATTGCGACCGGCGCTGTCATTCTAGCCGGTTTGTGGCTGCCCGGGATGTCCGTTCCTGCGCCACAACGGCCATCGCCTGTGCAGCGGAAAGTGACCCGCTGCGATCACCGCCGGTGTTTTGCAGCACTCGTGAGACGATGCCTAGTCTACTCGATAACTTTGTCGGCGCGCACGAGAAACGTTTCCGGGATCGTGAGTCCGAGCGCCTTCGCGGTGGTGAGGTTGACGACCAAATCGAACCTGGTTGGCTGCTCAACCGGGATGTCGGCCGGTTTGGTGCCGCGTAGAATTTGATCGACGAACTCGGCAGTGCGCCGGTACAGGTCCGGAAAATTCGGTCCGTAGGACATCAGCCCTCCTGATTCCACGAACCCCTGAAAGCTGTAAATTGTCGGCAGCCGAGCCTCCAACGCCAAGGTGTTGACGCGAATCCGGTTAGTACTCACCAGCGGATCAGTGACAACATACAGCGCATCCGCCCAACTCTTGAGCGCCTCAAATGCGGACGTGATATCCTCAGCGCGCCGGATTTCATATGCGGTAGTGTCGAACCCGAGCCTGCGTGCTCCTGCCTGCACCTCGGGTAGCTCCAATCTGACGTTTGGGCTATCAGGATTGGCCAAGATCGCCAGCCGATGAAGACCGGGAACGATCTCATGTATGAGGTCGATCCGTTTGCCGGCAGAATCGGTCTGCTGGATCGACAGGCCGGTGACATTGCCGCCCGGTCGCGCAAGGGTTGCAACCAAACCCGCGCCGACCGGGTCGCCTGACACCGCAAAGACGATCGGGATGACCGAAGTCGCCTTCTTCATTGCGATGGCGTCGTTGGTCGCTGTCGTGACGATGATGTCGACCCTGAGCCGGACGAACTCGGCCGCGATCTCGGAGACACGCTCCGGTCGTCCTTCCGCCCAGCGATGCTCGATCGTGATGGTGCGCCCCTCGACCCAACCAAGAACACGTAACCGTTCCAAGAAAACTTCGGTATTCGGCCCCGGGTTCTCGGGACTGCTCGGACCTAGGTAGCCGACGATGGGCAGCTTGGCCGGTTGTTGCGCACGCGCCGCGAGCGGCCAAGCGATCGCAGTGCCACCGAGCGCGGTTATGAACTGCCGCCTTCCGATTGCCATCCGCCCCATCCCCACTGGGATCACGCCGCCGCGAACTGACGCAGAATATCACGCCTCAACAGGCCAGTCTGTCACGTCCTTCGCGGCGGTCCTCGCTGTGTTTGCTGCGGGTGCGTGCGGCAGAAAGTGGCCCAAACCGGCGCTTACCGCCGCGCAGCGTTCAGGTCGCTATCGGGGTAATAGCGGACGCGACCGACGCGCGTCCAAACCGCCGCTTTTGACTCGGAAGGGACTCAACACCGCGTGGGTTAGGTGCGAAAAGCAATTTACACCCAGTCGATCCGACAGAAGCAGTTACTCCATGGAAGCAGGGCGGATACTATCGCTGGATCGCGTTGATGGGATTTGGAAGTTTTCAGCCCCTCAGTCGATTTCGAATGAAATCCACCAAGTTATCTAACGTTTCGGCTGTGCCCTCATTTACACCCATGGCGAGAAAGGTCTCCAAGTGCTCAGGCGTGGGGCATTTGATCGTGACGATCATTTCGGTACGACCACCTTCCTCCCGAAGATCGACCGTCCCGAGCGCTCCCATGGCCTCAAACGCGAGACTGACCGGCCTTTCAATCTTATGGTATGTGCCAGTGAATGGAGGGACGTTTTCCGATGCGCTGACGAATGTAAATTTTCCGCCAATACGCAAATCGATTTCGCATCGAGCGAGAGGCGCGCCGGCGGCATCCCACCAAATCGCCACCTGATTGGGGTCAGTCCACGCGCTGAATATCATGTCGCGCGGAGCATCAAAGCTTCGCTTGAGAATGATCGCATTTTCACGCCGATCGATAGCTGCGCGCGTCTCCACGGAATGTTGAATGGTCGGAACCATTGTCACTTTTCCTTCGATTTGAGGCTATCAAGATGCGCGGCCAGATTGTCAAAACGGCCGCTCCACTGCTGGCGGAATGGCTCAAGCCATTTCTCAACATTTCGGAATGTGTCGGGGATAAGCTTTCTTGGCCTGCGCTGCGCATCCTTGCCGCGCTCGATGAGTCGAGCCTCTTCCAGTACTTTGAGATGTCGGGAGATCGTCGGCTGCGTCAGATGGAAGGGTTTCATTAATTCAGTGACGGTCGCCTCCCCTTGCCTTAGGCGAGCAAGAATTGCCCGCCTCGTCGGATCAGCAAGTGCCGCGAAGGTACGATCCAGTATGTGAAGGTCGCTTTTCATACTCATAACGCTATATAGCCATATAACTATATATTGGTCAAGCGCTTCAATGCAAAAGAGCGAGTGTAGGCTACTTTCGTAGTGTAAGTCGGCCATCGGCCCATCTCGGCCGTGCCGTTCGTGTGACGGCGAGTCCGTTATCGGGGGAACTGCGGTCGCGGCCCGGTGCGGACGCCAAAGGCGGAAGATGCACGTGAACCCTGCTCCAGCCCCGCGCTTCCAGCCGGTGCATCATTCTCGATTTCTGCCCCAGGGAACGCCGCCAAGGAAGGTCGGCAATATTTCGTCCGGACGGTGACGATGCCCTTGACAATGGTCCTCGTTACAGTTACGTAGCGCCCATCTCGCCCATCGAGGGGCGTCGACCGGTGACAGCCGAGCGATGGGGCGGGTGCGGTTCCTGCGGGCGGGGCTTGTAACC
>PLTE01000266.1:0-771 GCA_003164375.1 Hyphomicrobiales bacterium
GCGACGGCTCGCGTCGCATCACGCACATCACCGAAGTACTCGGATTGGAAGGCGACGTCATCATCACGCAGGACATTTTTCTCTACGACATCATTGGCGAGGACGCCGCGGGCAATCTGGTCGGCCGGCACCGGTCGACCGGTATCGGGCGTCCGAAGTTTGCCGAGCGGGCACGCTACTTCGGCGAGGAGGGGCGTCTCGCGGCCGCGCTCGACGCGGCGGAGGCCAGCAATGAAGCAGTCCAAGCCTAACGCGCGGGGGCAACGATGAGCGCCTACGGCCTGTTTTTCCTGGTGACGATCGCAATCGGCGGCGTCGCCTGGGTTTTCGTCTATCCATTCCTGTCCGGCGAGCGCAAGGCGGAGCAACGCAAGGCAAGCGTGGCGCGTTCCGAGCCGATCGTCACGGGCCCGGCGCGGACAACGCAAAAGACGCGACGCGAACAAGTCGAGGGTACGCTCAAAGAAATCGAGGAAAAGCGAAAAAAGGCCACGCGGCCGCCGCTTTCGGTGCGGCTCACGCAGGCGGGGCTATCTTGGTCGAAACGCCGGTTTATGGTGACCGCGGGTTCGCTCGGCGTCGGCGCATTTGGCATCGCGACCGTGATGGGCGTCGGGCTGTTGGCGGCGCTCGGCTTCGGCTTCGCGGCAGGATGCGGCCTGCCGTTCTGGATGCTGAGCTTCCTCAAGAAGCGGCGCGAATCGCGCTTTCTCAACGCGTTTCCGGACGCCGTCGACGTGATCGTTCGCGGCATCAAGGCCGGCCTGCCGC
>PLTE01000266.1:873-7822 GCA_003164375.1 Hyphomicrobiales bacterium
CGATGTCGATGGAAGCCAAGGCGTCTGCAAGCATCATCGGCGCACTGCCGATCTGCGTGGCGGCGCTCGTCTGGCTCACCAGCCCGACCTATATCGATCTGCTTTTTACCGAGCCGCTCGGGCGCATCATGCTCGCCTGCTGCGCCATCTGGATGACGATCGGCGTGCTGGTGATGCGCAAAATGATCAACTTCGATTTTTGACGGCCAGAGCAATGACGTCGCTCATCACCCAATATCTCGATCTGCAGACGCTGACCGTGATCTTTGCCGCGATCGCGGCCGGGGCGACAGTGCTCACTTTGGCGATGCCGCTCATGGTTACCGACACGCTCGGCAAGCGCATGAAGGCGGTCGCGCTCGAGCGCGAAAAGATACGTCAGCGCGAGCGCGAGCGCATGGCGCACGGCAACAAGATTTCGCTGCGGCAGTCGCCGAAGGTCTATATGAAGCGGGCGGTCGATAACTTCAACCTGACGAAATGGGTCGGCATGGAGGAAGCGCGCGCGATGCTCATGCAGGCGGGCTTCCGCGGTCAGGCGCCGTATGTCACTTATCTGTTCTTCCGCATGACGATGCCGGTGGTCATGCTGCTCGCCTCGTTGTTCTATATCTTCCTCATCATCGATCTCGATTATCCGCCGATGCTCAAGATCGCGATTTCGATCGGCTGCGCCTATCTCGGCATGCACAGTCCGAATCTGTTCCTCAAGAACAAGATTCAGCGGCGCCAAGTATCGATCAAGCGCGCGTTTCCGGATGCGCTCGACCTACTCCTGATCTGCGTCGAATCCGGCATGTCGATTGAAGCGGCATTCCGCAAGGTCAGCGAGGAGGTCGGCACGCAATCGGTGGCGCTCGCCGAGGAGTTCACGCTGACCACCGCGGAATTGTCTTATTTGCCGGATCGCCGTCAGGCTTACGAGAACCTGGCGCAACGTACCGGTCTCGAAGGCGTCAAGGCTGTGTGCCTGGCGTTGCAACAGTCGGAGCGTTACGGCACGCCGCTGGCCACGACGTTGCGGGTGCTGGCACAAGAAAATCGCGATATGCGCATGTCGGAAGCCGAGAAGAAGGCCGCCGGCCTGCCACCAAAGCTCACGGTGCCGATGATCGTGTTCTTCCTACCGGTGCTGTTCGTCGTCATTCTCGGCCCGGCGGCGATCCGCGTGATGGCCCTACAGTAGTCGGCGCAGGCAGCTCTCTCGGCCGGACGATCAGCTCGACCCCGGCCCGGAATGATAGGCCTGATTGCTCAGTGGAACATTGTCCTTGTGGGCGAGCATCTGCCGCAGATAGAGGGCGTTGGCGGCCGCCTGATCGGGCGGCAGGTCGGCGCGGGCGATGGTCTCGGCCTCGGCGAAGCGGCCTTGTAATCCGACGACGAGTGCGAGGTTCTGGCGCACGCGCTGATCGACCGGCCGTCGCGCCGCCGCGCGCCGCAACGTGGCTTCGGCGTTTTTCAGATCCTTGGAGAGCGCGTAGGACAGCCCGAGATTGGACAGCACCGTCGCTTCATCGGGCGCGATCTTGAGCGCGGTCAGGTAATGGCGTTGCGCTTCCTCATGCCGGCCCATCTGGTCGAGCACCGCGCCTTGCGCCGACAAAATGTGCCAGTCCGGCTGGTCGGGCGTGTGGGCGCGGTCCAAGACTTCGAGCGCCTGCTCGTAATTACCGGCTTCCGCGAGCGCGCGCCCGTATTCGCCGAGCACCACTTTATTGCTCGGGTTGCGTATCGAAGTCTGTTCGAGGATGGCAACCGCCTGCGCGCGTTGTCCGGTGGCGCGCAGCGCCTGGGCGTAGCGCAGCGCCACCTCGACGTCGGTCGGCTTGTCACGGTATTTTTGGCCGTAGGCCTCAACGTCGCGCTGCCAATCGGCGTCCGAACGGTCGGCCGATGCCAGCGTTAGCGAACCGGTCGTATCGGTACTTTGCGTCGTCTGGCATCCCGCCGCCGCAGCAGCGATAATGACGACGATCGCGGCCGAGGCGAGCAGGCGTGCAGAGCGGGATCGGGTCGAACACATCTCGATCGCTGCCGATAGCTGCCGGGTCGCTGCAACGGCGCGGAACGAGCCGTGCCGCAGGGTCGATCAGCAATAGAACGTTAACCCTAACGAGCCGTTAACGTCGAGAATGATAGGACCGCTGTAACTGTGGGATTTTGTGAGCAGGGTAGACACTTTTCCGGTTCGGGTTAGACACTTTACGTTCTCTTTTTGTTACCCAGTCTGGCCATCGCTGATTTTGACAGTTTGATCTGATCGGCCGCCGCTGTGTACCGCTCAATCTCTTTTAGCGAGCGGTGGCCGGATATTGCACCGATCTCCTTGGCCGACGAGCCGTGTTCGGCCAGGCGACGCATCATTGCCTTACGCAGGCCGTGCGGCAGACAGCGCGGCGGCAGGCCCGCAGAATCTACCGCCTTTCTCATGATCAGGGTCAGAGTCGCGCGTTTGATAGGACGTCCGTTGGCGTCGCCGATCAGTGCGATGCCTTTTGTCGGCGTGGCCTTGATCGCGCTTTTCAGCGCATGATGCATTGGAATGGATAACTCCGCCCCAGTCTTTTGCTGAACAACCCGGATCAATCCGTCAGTGATGTCGGACCGGCGCATTTTGACAATATCGCCCACGCGTTGCCCGGTGTAGAGTAACAGCGCAAATGCCAGCCGTTCTCTCGTCCCTAGCGGCCATCGTCGCTCGAACTCCGAAAGCTCGTCATCCGTCCAGGTGTGGCGCGTGCCGGTTCGATAAGCCTTGAGACCAACGACCGGATTATCATTGCGAACTTCGACATCTACCGCATATTGCATGAATAGCCGCAACACGGCGCGGGTGACGTTTGCCATAGCGGGCCTCGCCGCTCCGATCTCCTCAATCATTTTACGCACGTCGCTACGCCTCGCATCTCGCACCAGACGATGCCCATGCCGTTCGGCAATACGCTCCAGCACGAGGCGATAGAGCCTCTGCGACGAGGGCTTGAGATTGGCGAAGGCTGCGGATCGGCAGTAATCGATGATGAGTTTCCTGAAGGTCCCCGCCTTCGCCTCGTTGATCGCGGGCGCATGAGTATCGAAGGCGGCCTGATAGGCCAGCATAAACTCCGTCGTTCCGGGCTGGCCTTTCAGCGGCAGGTCCTTCTGGCCGCGTCGGCGAAAGTATCGCCGCACCCTACCGTGCCGATCACGATAGACTTTAACATACTTGAGCCGCAGGGATGTCATGAGTGCTCACCATTCCCCCAAGCGTCGTCGAATGAATTCTCCCGTCCTTGGTCATTATCATCGGGCAGCGAATCGAAAGCCAGATCGAGTGCGTGCACGTCCCACACCTTCCGGTGGTCAATCCGGCGTGGCGCAGGCATCCGGCCGTCTCGGACGAGCTCATCGAATTTGCTGGCGGAAACTCCGATGTAGATCGCTGCCTCGACGCGCGTAAGCCCGCGGCGCGGAACGGACCGAACGGCTGAAAGGGCGGTCGATCGCGCCATGTTATGCAGACCGTTCGCCGTTCCGCATGACGTCGGCATTCGAAAACCTCAGATCACACGACGCAACAAGGACCCAGGCTGCTGCGATCAATGCCCTGCCGCGGGTCGTCATTGAGCCGCCGGCAGAATCGCGCGCGGCCGCTATGAGCAAGCCCACGGGAGTACTTTGTCTGACTTCAGAGCGAGTCGGTACGAACAGATACATGCACGGTCATCCGTTACGACGAGTTCCTGCCGAGCGGTTACGTTTCTTAGGAAGCGTGCGACTCGAAGTTGGCCCGTCTGACATAGGCGACGCGAAAAAGTGCTCCAGTTTGCCGAAATTGAAGTTTCCGGCTGCAGCTTCGTCGACAACGTCTTGAATTCGTTTTGACGCAATCCTCGGCCAATTCTCGACGACGGACTTCTTGACAACCCCGAAGGTCCCTCCTGCGTAAAGCAGCGTCCAACCTGCAGAGAGCAGCCAATCATTAACCTCGGCGAGCCACGCCTCGTTTAAATTCTCTCGGTTCCACAAGCGCTTGAGCGTGACGCGAGAGACGCGCGCGCGCGTAAGGTCCTTTCCCCGCCGCACGCCCCGCTCTGCGAGCGCGTACAGCAAGATTAGCGCCGCCTCCCGAGCCTCAAGTTTATTATACATAAATCGGCCTGGACCACTATTATGTTATGGGATAACATTTATATGGGCAATGAAGTTTTGTCAACAGTTGCCACTTGGCGAGCGGAAATCATGATCCGAAACCATTCTGAGTACCAGACCAGCACGCAAGATGAGATCGAACAGAGATCGTTTCGGCCGTTCAAGATGGTGAGAGTCGAGAAGATTCGACTTTCTGTTCAGAACTCTGGCGACCAAGGCAATGTGCAGCGGATAGCCGAATCCCTCTACGTGCATGGCCTAATCCAAGCTTTGATCGTAAGGCGCCAGGTCCGAACCACTAGGGCAGGGAAAAAGGTCAAGGAAATCATTCTAGTGTGCGGGCATGACCGGTTGGAGGCAGCGCTGTTTGTCGGACTGAAGCGCGTCCCCTGTTTCTTCCTCCAGGGGGGAGTCGTCGAGGCAGAGCTAGTAAGGCTAGGCGAAAATCTTTGGCGCAAAAACCACAGCGTCTTGAGGCGGGCGGAGATGTTAGTCGAATGGCTTTCCCTTGCCGCAACACCAATTTCTGGTCAACTTGACCAGAAAAAGAGGGGGCGTCCACCTGGCGGGATCGCCCAGGCCGCTCGCGAGTTGCCCGTTATCGGCCGCTCAATCGAAGCGAGGCGTAAAAAAATCCAGCGGGCAAATCGAATCGCCGCTTTAGCGCCCGAGGTCAAGAGAGCAGTTGTTAAAGCCCGCCTTGACAATAATCAGCGCCTGCTTCTGCAAATTGCAAAAGCGGGAAACCTAAGTAACCAACTCCGTAAAGTTGATGGATTGAAAGAGGCGATGCGCGGTGTAGGCAAAAAGCCACAGCCCGTGGCAGCAAAATCGGCTAAGCGGGTCGATGAGGACGAAGTCAACGCTTTAACGCGCCATCCATCAGGCAAAGTGGGGCAGGGTGACTCGGAAAATGATGATGAATCTGAAACTGCGGTGCAACCAGAAACAACACTTCTCGAATTGGATAATTTCTGGCAGCCCGACGGACATCGGCTGTGGCAGTACGCCTCGTTCGAAGTGCGACAGAGGTTTATTGAAAAGCTCAATCGGACAAAGAACAGGTCGCCGAGCAACATCGTGATGTTCATCAGGGAAGTGATGGCCGGCCGCAAAAATGTCATCAAGGGCGCCTTATACGAATATGGAAAGGCGAAAGGCTTTTCGACGGCAGAGATAAAGAAAGTTGCCCGTCACCTGGGTTATCGCAGCGGGCAACTTGCCGGAGGTGCGAAAATATTTAGGAATACCGATAAGGCAGACCGATACGTGCGCTCAGTTGCCGAGGATGAACTGATGGCAGGGTATAGGGAGAAGCGGCAGCAGCGGGAAGAGTGGAGGGGGCGCCGACATTGGAACAGTAGCCGCCTCGTCCACGAAGAAGCCCAACCTCCTCAATCGGTGACCCTCGATCTTTCAGCATCGTAGATTTGCGGTGCATATTCTCTCGAACGATTCGTCGCGGATTCAATATCTTTAGATGCCTTTTCCGGGCGGATGAGAATTGGCGTATTTCGACCATCTCTTATCCTAGACAGCGGAAGTATGAAAATATGATCCAAGCTTGCAAAATTGAGCTTACGGTCTTTGTCCGCAAGACGCTCTCGGGACCGTCAACTTCTCGAACGTCGATCCTGGCTATCCCGTGGCGGTGCATCGCCGCGTTCTCGGAAAGCCACGGTATTTTATAGGTAGAAATCGTGAAATAGCGTGTATCAGGGCAATCGGTGTTACTTGCCAGCGTTTCTAAGAGTCTGACTCGAAACGAGCCGTGTGATTTCAAGCCTTTGCGAGCCGTCGGGTGAGGATTCGAATGTGGGCGACGAGGAGCCAAGCGACGGCGCTGGCAATTGTTGTCTCGAAGTCCTTGGCGAGCCTGCGGCATCGTCCGAGCCAGGCGAAAGTGCGCTCGACCACCCATCGGCGCGGCAGCACCTCGAAGCCTGCGGTTTGGTCGGAACGCTTGATGATCTCGATGGTCCATTGTCCGACCTTGGTCAGGGCGTTGCGGAGCTTATCACCCGCATAGCCGCCGTCGGCGAAGACATGCCGCAGCCAAGGATACAAAAAGCGGATCGACGACAACACGCCGACCGCGCCGTCGCGATCCTGGATGTCGGCAGAGTGAATCTGCAAACCGACCAGATGGCCTTCGGTGTCGATGACGATGTGACGTTTGCGGCCCTTGATCTTTTTGCCTGCATCAAAGCCACGTGGACCGCCGCTTTCCGTGGTTTTCACCGATTGGCTGTCGATCACGCCGGCGGTCGGACTTGCCTCGCGTCCGGCGGCTTCGCGGACGTCCATCAGCAGCACATGATTGATGGTCTGCCACACTCCGCTGTCGCGCCACGCATAGAAATATCGCTGCACCGTGGTGTAGGGCGGGAAGTCCTTGGGCAGCAGGCGCCATTGGCAGCCGGTCTGCGCGATATAGAAGATGGAGTTGATGACATTGCGCAAATCGGTCTCACGCGTGCGTCCGCAATCGGCCGGCGGCGGAAAATGCGGTTTAATCACCTTCCACTCGTCGTCGGTGGTGTCGCTTGCATAGCGCAGATGATCGCGCTGATACTGCCGACGCGTGATTTCAGTCCAGGCCACGGCGTGCTCCTCGGTGTCTTCGCAAACACGAGAGAATCGCCGCCGCTGAAATCACGCAACCCCTTCTGTGTCCTCATGCTTTGGCAAACGCGCCTTCGGACCACGGCAGGTCGCAACGCTTGAAGCGACGCAAACTATCGTTCCGATGGCATTCCGGGTCAGCCTCTGAGGGATTGTCAGGAATTAACCGCACTATCGATTTTGTATCGAT
>PLTE01000241.1 GCA_003164375.1 Hyphomicrobiales bacterium
ACAGCGTCAAGACGGCGGCCGGGACGAGCCCCTATGTCGCGGTGCCGGTGTTCCCGTCCCGCGCCTTCCGGCACACCTCGATCTATGTCCGCACCGACCGCGTCAAAAAGCCGGAGGACCTCAAGGGCCGCAAAGTCGGCGTGCCAGAATATCAGCTTACTGCCAATGTCTGGGCGCGCGCCATGCTGGAAGACGATTACGGCGTCAAACGAACGGATATCCATTGGATCCGCGGCGGCATCGAACAGATCGGCCGGCCGGAGAAGATCTCAGTCAAGTTGCCGCCCGGTGTCCGGCTCGACAATGCGCCCGAGGGCGCGACGATTTCAAAAATGCTCGAAGCGGGCGAGATCGACGGCTTCATCGCGCCGCGACCGCCGACGCTGATCGAAAATGGTCACCCGCATATCGGCTGGCTGTTTGCCGATCCCGTGGCGGTCGCGAAAGATTACTTCAAGCGCACTGGCTTTTTTCCGATCATGCACGTCGTCGGCATTCGCCGCGAGCTTGCCGAGCGCCATCCATGGCTCCCGGGCGCAGTGCTCAAGGCGTTCGCGCAGGCCAAGGAAGCCGCGATGAAAAAACTGTCGGACACATCCGCCACCAAGGTGACGCTGCCTTTCGTCGAGGAACGGTTGAAGGAAGCGCGCGACTTCATGGGCCACGATTTCTGGTCTTACGGCGTCGCGCAAAACCGCAAGGTGCTCGATTATTTCCTCGCGCAACATCACCTTGAGGGGCTCTCCTCACGCCGCCTAGCGGTCGAGGACTTGTTTCATCCCTCGACATTCGAGACATTCAAGTTGTAACCCGGCGCACGGCGCGGGAGGTTATTTCCCTGGTTTTATAAATCCGCTCGAAAACGTGAAGACCAAGACCAGGAAGGCTGAGATAGCTGAGGAATATATGGACACGAACACCTGTCCGTGGACCGCGTAGGCCCAAATCGCAAATGCGACGGTAGAAACCGCGGCCTGAACCTGCCACGGCTCGTTATCGGCGGCTTGTTGCCGGAGATAAATCGGCGTGCCTATGAGAGCGAGAACGAAGACGGCGATAGAAAAATAGAAAAGGTGGGCCGCAACGAATATGTCAGCAATGTTGGAATTTACTGCCTCGGCACCTTTTACAAAGAGCTTGTCCGCTGCCAGGTAGAACGCCACCACTTCAGCCGGAATATATTTGACCATACGAGTGGCGTAGTCGTCGGTATCAGTCTGATTTGCCGCGCCGGGCGCCTGTGCTTGATTTGCTACAGCGGGCGCGACCGCTGTTATTTGGGCTCGCACTGGGCTCGCCTGCAAACTGAAAAGGCTACCCGCGGCAAGTCTCTCATCCCTTCGAACTAATCGGCCCATTAATCCCTCCCCACGTCATTCCCGTTGCGCCGTTTACTTAATCGACCACCTGATTTCGTGGCGCGTGTCGCCTTCTGAACGAAGCGAATTGGCGTTGCATTCGCCGTCTGATACGACAAAGGCGCAATATTTACTAATACACGTTACACGAGAAAAATCTATTGCTTTTATGCAACAACAAGAGGAATCTTGCCTGATCGGCTCGGCAGCTTTCCGGGTCTGGCCGCACTGATTTGCGCCGCCCTATATTCCGATCACCGGCGTTGCCGACAGCTGCGCGCGCGGCGGCTGGATGGCCCAAGCGCCGTCAATGAGCGCAATAAGGTCGCGCCGCTTCACTCGATCACTTCGTCGGCAATTGCAAGCAGTGTCGGAGGCACGGTGAGGCCGAGTGCCTTGGCGGTCTTGAGGTTGAGCACGAGTTCGAATTTCGTCGGTTGTTCGACAGGAATGTCTCCCGGCTTTTCGCCTTTAAGGATTTTGTCGACGAGCTCGGCCGCGCGCTGATACTGCTGCCGGCGATCTGTTCCGTACGACATTAGTCCCCCAGCGCTGACAAAGTCCCGATTGGCGTAGATGGCGGGCAGCCGATACTTTGCCGCGAGGTCGACGATCTGCCGGCGAAAACCGAGCAGTCCGGGCGTTTCCAGGATCGTCAGGCCACTGGCGCCGGCTTTCACCGCGGCATCGAGGCTGGTCGACAGTTGATCGGCGGTTCGCACCTGGCAGATTTCCAGACGCTGCCCGCGGACGTTGGCGGCAGCCTTCAAATCCGGCAGCGCCACCGTCGTAAACGGATTGTCCGGGTTGAGGAACACTGCGAGGCTGCGAATGGCGGGCGCGATTTCCGCCAAAATCTGCAGCCGCTTGCCGCTGATTTCGGTGGTCTGTGAGCTGAGACCTGTAATATTCGCGCCGGGCCGGTTCAGGCTCGTGACGATGCCAGCCTCGACAGGATCGCCGACGCTGGTAAAAACAATAGGGATGGTTGCGGTCGCGGCCTGCGCCGCCATGGCGGACATCGTTCCGAAACCGGTCACGATGACGTCCGGCTTGGTCTTGACTAATTCGACGGCGAGTTGCGGCAGGCGGTCGCGTTGTCCATTAGTGGAGCGGAAATCGAAAATCAAATTCTTGCCTTCGCTGTAGCCGAGCTCGGCAAGCCGTTCCCGCACGATGACTTCATCCTGCTCGTCGAGCAAAGCGAGGAAGGCGACGCGGTAGATCTTGGCTGCCCGCGCGCGCGTGGCCAGCGGCCAGCCGGCCGCCGTGCCGCCCAAAAGGGTCAGAAAATCTCGCCGTCTCACAGTCGTCCCCGGTGCAGTCTTCAATGCTTTCATTGCGCCAATCGATGCCGACGTAACGCGAATCCGACGCCGAGCAGGTGACCACGTCCGGACCGGCGCGCGCAACACGATCGCCGAGTGGCCTCGGCGTCACTTTTTCGCCGGCTTGAGCCGCACGTGAATATTCTTCTCCTGCATATAGGCGAGCATTTCCTCGAAGCATTCCTCGCGGCCGATGCCGGATTGCTTGTAGCCGCCGAACGGCGCGCCGAGGAAATGTTTCGAGACCTCGTTGATCCAGACGAAGCCGGCTTGCACCGCGGCCGCAGCGCGGTGGGCGGTCGAAAGATCGTTGGTCCAGATCGAAGCAGTGAGGCCGTATTCGACCGCATTCACCTCGGCGAGCATCTCGGCTTCATCGCGCCATTTGCACACCGCAAGGACAGGACCGAAAATTTCCTCGCGCGCGATGCGCATGGTCGGCTGAACGTCGGCGAACACCGTCGGCTCGATGAAGAAGCCGTTGGCGAGCTCCGGGTCGGTCGGTCTGCCGCCGCCGCAAAGGAGCCGGCCGCCTTCCTGCTTGGCGCTTTCGATGAAGCCCAAGATGCGCTCATGCTGGGTCCTGGAGATGATCGCGCCCATGGTGGTGGCCGGATCGGTGGCGATGCCCGGTTTGTAGTGCGTAATTTTGGCCTTCACGTTGGCGAGCACGGTCTCGTAAATTCTCTCGTGGATGAAGGCGCGGCTGGTCGAACCGCAGGACTGGCCGCACCAGGTGAAATTCATGCCGCCGATCACGCCGTCGGCGACTTCCTCCGGGTCGGCGTCGGGATAGGCGATCAACGCATTCTTGCCGCCGAGTTCGAGCATCACGGGCTTGAGCGTGTCGGCGGCAGCCTTCATCACCGCGCGGCCGGTCGGCACTGAGCCGATCAAGGCGATCATAGCGACGTCGCGATGCGCGGCGAGCGCGGAGCCGGCTTCCTTGCCGCCGGGCACGATGTTGAACACGCCGGGGGGTAGGATATCGCCGATCAATTCGGCAAGTCGAAGCGAGGAGAGCGGCGCCTGTTCCGGTGGCTTCATCACCACGGTATTGCCGGTTGCGAGCGGCGCGGCCGATTTGCCGGCGCAGAACATGAACGGATGGTTGAACGGAATGATGCGGCCGACCACGCCGCGCGGTTCGCGCACCGAGAAATTCACCACGTCCGGTCCCATCGGGACGGATGCGCCTTTCATCTCGGTGACGAGCCCGGCATAAAATTCGATCTGGGCCGCGGCGATGGTCGCATCGCGCACCATCTCGGCATAGGGATTGCCGCAATCGGCGGCGTCGATCATCGCCAGTTCCTCGGCGTGATCGCGCAGCACGTTGGCGATTCGCTTGAGCAAACGCGCGCGTTCGAGCGGCGGTGTATCGCGCCAGGCCGGAAAAGCGGCCTTTGCGGCGCCGACTGCGGCGTCGATATCGGCTGAGCCGCAATCGGCGACGGCGCCGAGCGATTTACCGGTGCCCGGATTGATGGCGTCGGCGGATCGGCCGGATTTCGCCTCATGCCATTCGCCGCCGTAGAACGCATCGCGGTGCGCCGGCAGCTGCAGGGTCGGCACTTTGAGCGACTTGGGCGGGACTGCGGTGTTCATTCGATCCTCCTCGCAAAGAAGCGCCGCCGCTCCCATTACTTTTGTTTGATCGCGTCGAGACCGCTGAAACGTGCCACCAGCGCATTGACGCCGATGGCGAGTACGAACAGCGTGACGAGGACGGCGTAAAGCCGCGGCATATCGAAATTGTTGTAAGCTTGGATAACCAGAAAGCCGATGCCGCGATTGGAGAGCTTGGTTTCGGCAAGCAGCGTGCCGATCAGAGCGACGCCGAGCCCGAGCCGCAAGCCGTTGATGACGGGATGGCGCATCGCCGGCAAATAGATTTTGGTCGCCATCTGCCACGGATTGGCGCGGAAACTCATCCCGACCTTGATCAGCACGGAATCGATCTGGTGCATGCCGGCGGCAACGCAAAGCGCAATCGGAAAGAAACAGGACACCGCGCCCATGGCGATTTTCGAGCCCGAGTCGACGCCGAACCACATGATCATGACCGGAAAGAAGATGATTTTCGGCGTCGGGCCGAGATAATACAGGTAAGGCTCATACGCCTTGGCGATGAACGCGTTACTGCCGACGACAAGGCCAGCAACGACGCCCAGAAGCCCGCCGATCGCAAGCCCGATGACGACCTCCTCGACCGTGACGCCGAGGTTCCAGTAGAAATTGACGCCCGAAAGAAGCTTGACCAGCGCGTCCCAGATTTTTGGCAGCGCCGGCATGACGTCGCGATAAAACCAGCCGGAAACTGCGAGACCCTGCCAGATCAAAAGCACCACAAGCACGATCGCTGCGCGTAACAGCACAACGCCCGACAGCCAGCGCGGCGCGCGCCGCGCTTGCGTCATCCGACCGATCTCAGCCATCGTTCGGCCCTTTCCGTGGTGACGAAAAACAAGACGCTGACGAGAATGACGAAAGTGATCGCGGCATAGACGCCGGGCAGATCGTAGCGCTCGGCCAGGTCGTTGATCAGTTGCCCAAGACCGCCAAAATTGATCAAGAATTCGACGCCGACCACGTTGATAAGGGCAAAGATCAGCCCGAGCCGGATGCCGACAAAGATCGTCGGCAAGGCTGAGGGGAACAGGATCTTGCGGAACTGCTGCGCCTGAGTGAGCTTGAGGCTCCTGCCGACATTGATCAGCACGCGGCGCGTCGCGCCGAGTCCTTCAAGCGTCTTGAGAATGACCGGCGGCAGGCCCGACAGGAACGCCAGCATGATGATGGTCAGCGCGCTGCGGCCGAACAACACCAAGAACAACGGATAGGCCAGCACTAGCGGCGCCGAAGCAAAAGCCGCGACCCAGGTTTCGCAGGCGCGCCGGAACAGCGGCAGGCGATGCATGACGGCACCGATTACAACGCCGAACACGGCAAGCAGCACGCCCGCGGCAGAACATTCCCACGCCGTCTGCAGAAAGCGATGCAAAATATCCTCCTCGACGATGACCCGCCCGAAGCTCGCCGCGACCTCCGACGGCAGCGGAACGATGAAGCGGTTGATCAAGCCGATGCGGATGAGGAATTCGACGGCGGCCAGAACGAAGATGGCGGAGCCGAACCCGACGACGGGCGGCGTAAAGCGGCGCGCCGTGATAGCCGCCGCGCTCACGCCTTTTGCTCGTGCTTGTGATCGTGCGCGTGCAATGCGCGCGCCTCGTCGTCGACCATGCCGCGGCTCGCCTCCTCGCGCAAATCGCCCCAGATCTGCGCCACATAACGTCCGAACGCCTCGCTCGACACAATTTCCGACGTGCGCGGCCGCGGCAGATTGATGTCGACGATGCGCTTGACCCGGCCGGGGCGGTAGCTCATCACTAAAATGCGGTCGGCGAGTTGCACCGCTTCGGTGATATTATGGGTGATCAAAAGCGTAGTCTGCTTCAACTCTTGCTGAATCTGCAGCACCTTGTCGCCGAGCAACAACCGCGTCTGCTCGTCGAGCGCGGCGANNCTGGCGCATGCCGCCGGAGAGCTCCGACGGGTAGCGCTTTTCGAAGCCGTCGAGTCCGACCATGGAGACGAAACGCCGGGCCCGCTCGAGGCGTTCACGCCGCGGTACGCCGGCGATTTCCAACGGAAACGCGACATTGTCGACGACATTGCGCCACGGGAATGTCGATTCCTCCTGAAACACCATGCCGATCGAGGCGTGCGGGCCGGAAATGGTCTCGCCGCCGACCGCGACCCGGCCACGATAGCCGCCAAGGAGACCGCCGATGATGTTGAACAAAGTGGACTTGCCGCAGCCCGACGGTC
>PLTE01000413.1 GCA_003164375.1 Hyphomicrobiales bacterium
AACTCGTTCTTGGCTTTGATGTTGAGATACGACCACAACCTCGAAGCTGCATCGACCGGATCATTCTTGGTGGGCACTGGCAACGGCAGCATACCATCCGCACGTTGGAACCGCACCGGCGGATCGCCGATGACGCACCAGCTGTCAACGCTGATCTGAACAACACGCCATTGTTCGTCGCAGAGGTCGAGGTAGATCTTGCCTCCATGCCCGGCGACGCGAACATGGACATCCCGTATCGGCACCCCTTCCTCGAACTGGGCCCGCGCTTCAATCATCTCGATGGCTGCGCGCACGGCTTCAGCTGTCGGTGCCTCCCCCGTCTTCATGTAAAACCCGTGCACCAACCAACGACGAAAACTCGTCGATCGGATACGCCAAGTCTCCCGGTGACCGTTGATTACAATATCGGCATATCCAACATGGTCTTTTGTGCGAAACAGTCCCCCTTTTTGAACGGTTGGTGCTAGGTTCAGCAGAACAAGCGCTTGTTTCTCCTTTTTTTCCTGCTTGCCCTGTTCGGCAGCGCCCGCTTCCTGCTCAAGAGGGGAAGCACCTTCAATGACGCGGCGCATGGCGTCGAGACCGCCCGTGATCATCATGTCATTGAAATCAGTATCCTTGTCGGCACGCTTCTCGCCGAATTCGGGAACCGCTAAAAAACCACCGACTGCACGCGCCGCCTCGCGCGCGAACGTTACGCCGGGATTGCCCTTGGTTTTCCAATCGTCGTCGGCGCAGATGACGAGCCGATGTTCGGGGTAGCGCTTGCGCACCCATTCGGCGACCGCTTTCAGATGCTGGGCGCTGAATGCGAGCATGACCGCGTGTCCAGTCGCCTGAAAGATACTTTCGCCCGTCGCCCAGCCTTCGCACACGCAAATCGTCTTGCTGCCGTCATCGTCGGGTTCGGCGACCCAGTGGTGAGAACCTGCGGCACGGCCGCCCGTGAGAAAGGTCTTGTTGCCGTTGGCACGAATGAACTGCAGGTTTTGCAAGTCGTCCTTTTCGTCGAGCATGGGCACGAGCAATGAATTGCCGTCTTTGAACCGCATCATTGCCAGCCTACGCGGTTCGACCTTTTTGCGTCGGCAGTAGGGGTGCTCAGCGGAAGCGTCGTCTGCCTCACCCCACAACCTTGCGGCCTTCACCCGTGCCTTGGCTTGCCGCCGCGCTCGGTCTTTTTTAAACTCTCCTTGCGCCGCTTCGCCCGCGCGATTGTTTTTATCCGGTTCGGCAGTGGTGAGAGGCCGATCGGTGTTTTGTTTCCATTTCTGCCATCCCTGCTGGTCGGTCCAATTCCGAAAGCCGCCGACGGCGATACCGCCACCGTGGTTAAGATGGAGTCGATACGTGCCACTGCGATTAGACTGACCCTTCCCGCGAACGTGGCAGCGATGGATATGACCGTCGGCGACGAGACCTTCACGCGTCAGCTCAAGCCCGCACTGGCCTAGTGCATCGACAAATTGAGTTTGGGCGTCTGACCGATGATTGCGGCGCGCATGCTGCCGCAGCACGTCGGGGTCACGGATTAATGACGTGCGCGGGCGTGGTCCGATTTTTGTGGTTTCACGCATGGTCGCCACCCGCGAGCGCGACTAACTCGGCATGCGCGTAGTACGTCATCGCCGACGGCGATTTTTTGTTTAGTTTAATCGCAGTCAAGCCGCCGCTTTCCTCCAGGCGAATGAGCGTGGCGGTGCTGCAATTGAGCATGCGGGCGGCGATGGCGCGCGGATAGAGCAACGGGCGCACGGCGGCGAGCGAAGCGCGACGCTGGTCCGCGCGGCGGCCTTTTTCTTCTTCGGAAATCACGCTGTTGGGTCGTCGCTTATTTGGTCGCATAACACACAATCCTCGTCGGCGGACCGCAGTGCGGGCCGCTGTAAAGACGAGGATCGTGGGTCTCCACCGTTTCGTCGGGGCAGTGGAGCGTTCAAATAATCACGACCTAGTCGGGACCTGGTCGAACGCAGGGTTGGGGCACCTGCGTGTTATCCCGCTCAGTCAACCTATTCGGCGGGCGTTTTTTGGTGGCAGCAGCGCGAGTGGACTGCGCCGCGACCCTTTCCTCAAACGGTATTCGCCTACGGGGTTGCCTATCAGGTCGAAGAGGTAATGCGACCTGTCGCGATTTGCAATGCCCCGTTCAAGCCCGGCCCGGTCGCGCGAACATCCTCCAAAAGCAATAGAGGCCCACATAGTCAAAAACATAGTCAATTTCGTTTCTGGCTTCGGCATCAATCTCAGCTAAGTCATTGGTATTGTTGGTGAGCCCGGCGGGATTCGAACCCACGACCCCATGATTAAAAGTCACGTGCTCTACCGACTGAGCTACGGGCTCGCCAGGGGTTTGATAGCTTAAACCCGCTCGCGTTTTCCAGCCTTGCCCATGCTTATCGTGCGTGCGCCCGGCGGATCGATTGGGGGTGTCTATAGCAGCGCGGCGGCCTTTGCTAGACTAGACTGATCCGCCGGGTGGGCCGCTAACGAAGGACTTGTTCGATGCCGATCGTCAACCGCGTCGCCGACCTGCACGGCGAAATTACCGCCTGGCGGCGGGATCTGCACGCCCATCCTGAACTCCAATACGACGTCCACCGCACCGCGGGGTCGGTTGCCGAGAAGCTTAAAAGCTTCGGCTGCGACGATGTCGTGCCTGGAATCGGACGCACCGGCGTCGTCGGCGTCATTCGCGGCCGCAAGCCCGGCAATAAGGTCATCGGGCTGCGCGCCGACATGGATGCGCTGCCGCTCGAAGAGGAAACCGGCCTGCCGTACCAATCGACGGTGGCCGGCAAGATGCACGCCTGCGGCCACGACGGGCATACCGCCATGCTGCTTGGCGCCGCCAAATATCTGGCTGAAACCCGCAATTTCGCCGGTACCGCCGTGGTGATCTTCCAGCCGGCGGAGGAGGGCGGCGGCGGCGGGCTCGCCATGGTGAAAGACGGGCTGATCACCCGCTTCGGCATCCAGGAAGTCTACGGCATGCATAATTATCCGGGCATTCCGCTCGGCCAATTCGCCATTCGGCCGGGTGCCATCATGGCGTCCGCCGACCACATCGAGATCGCGATCGAGGGCAAAGGCGGCCACGCGGCGCGGCCGCACTTTGCCGTCGACACCATTCTGGTCGGCGCCCAGATCATCAACCAGCTGCAGTCCATCGTGTCGCGCAATGTCGATCCGTTGGAATCGGCGGTGGTCTCAGTCTGCATGTTCCAGGCCGGCCATACCGATAACGTCATTCCGCAGCACGCCAAGCTGCGCGGTACCGCGCGCAGTTTGAAACCGAAAATCCGCGAGCTGTTGCATAAGCGCATTAGCGAAGTGGTCGAAGGCACCGCCAAGCTTTACGGCGCCACCGCCAAGGTCACCTATACGTTTGCCTATCCGGTAGTGGTGAACCACGAGCGCGAGACCGATTTTGCCGCCGAAGTGGCGCGCGAAATCGCTGGGTTCGACAAGGTCGATACCGACGTCGCGCCGCTGATGGGGGCGGAGGATTTCGCTTATATGCTGCTGGAGCGGCCGGGGGCCTTCATCTTCGTCGGCAACGGCGACAGCGCCGGCCTGCATCACCCCGCTTACGACTTTAACGACGAGGTCATCCCGCTCGGCACGTCCTACTGGGTGCGGCTCGCGGAGAGCGCGCTGACGGGGTAACGATTATTGCGCCGCTTCGATGTTATCGGCCGGCAATTTCGGCGGCTCGGCCATCACCTGGGTTGCCATCACTTGGGTGATGACCTCCTGCGACTGCGGCAAGAGATCGACCGCCTTTGCTACGATCTTCGCGCCGATCTTGGCCTCGATGCCGCGCCAATAAACGAAGTTGTTGAATCGGGTTCCCTCGATCGTGGCGAGCGCGACGGCTGACAGGAACGGCAGGCTCTGCACCACCAGCACCCAAGCGAAAATGTTGATCTCGTGGACCTGCTTGTAATTGGTCACGACAAGCGTCATCGCGCCAACGAGAAGCAGTGCGGCGATCACGGCCTCCCAGAATGCCGGGAAGTCGGGTCCTTTGCGCGAGCTGCCGCCCTTTGCGGTGCGCAGGAACGGCACCCGTTCCTTGACCACGCCGATCGCAACCGCCCG
>PLTE01000398.1 GCA_003164375.1 Hyphomicrobiales bacterium
GCAGATTGGTCAGCCCGAAATGCGGTGGACCGACCACCTGGTAGCGGTAGATCTCGCCGACCAGGCTCGATTGCGAGATGCTCGGCACCTGGTTTCCCGGCAGCGTGACGTTCTGCGTCAGGCTTAGTGCCGCCTGGGTATAGGCGAAGAAATAATCGACGCCGTAGCGAAAGGTGACGCGGACAAAGCTCAAACCGTAGAACGAGGTGGAGCGAATATNNGATTGGGATAGGCCTCGATATTCAGTCGGGTAAAGGCGATAAGCCCCGCGGCGACGAAGACGGCCAATCCCAAAAGCACGATTGGGCGCCGAATGAGTCCGAATGCAACGAGGCCCTTTAACACGGCTCGCCTCGAGTTCGGCTGTTGCGAAAGTCCCGCTCCATCATTGGCTTGCCGCGATCGCTAGCATATTGCTCAGAAATACCGCGCCGTCTGTGGCGACCAGCGCGCTCGGCNNGCAGACCTTCGAGGATTTGCCGGTAACCGTCGCGTTGTTCGCCGATCTTGACCGTTCGTTTGCTGAACCGGCGGCGGTCGGCGGTGGTCCACACGGTCATCGAGCCGTCGCCTTCTCGCACCACGCCGTTAAGCGGAACCGCGAGCGAGCGCACCGGAGCGCCGACGTCGATGACGAAATTCCCGAACATGCCCGAGCGCAGCTCATGCTGCGGATCATTGATCTCGGAGCGGACTAGGACGCGACGGGTGTTCGGGTCGACGATCGCTCCGATTGTCGTGATCTTGCCGTCGAACAGGCGATCGGGAAACGCGCTGAGCCGCACCCGCACCGGTTGGCCGAGATGGAAGGCTGGACTGTCGTTCTCCGGCACATTTGCCAGCATCCACATGGTGTTGATGTCGGCCATCGTGTAAGGCGCAGGCGGATTGGCCGGTTGCACGAATAGGCCCGGCGCCGCGCTGCGCGCGGTGATGCGCCCGTCGATCGGACTCGGTACGATCAGTGTCGGGTCGGCGGTACGGTTGGCGACGATACGGTCGATCTCANNCGCGCGCCGCCCGCAGATTGCCTTCAGCGGTCTGCTGGTCGGAGGTCGCCTGTTCGAGATCGTGCTGGGAAACCGCCCGCGTGGTATAGAGTTCGCGAAGCCGATCCAGGTTCTTCGAGGTCAATTCCAGGACGCCGGCCGCGGCGATCAGGGTCGATTCGGCGTTGAGTAGATCGGGGCTGTCGATGGTGAACAGCGTCTGGCCCTTCTTCACATCGTCCCCGATCGAGGCGTACAGCGAAATGATCCGCCCCGGATAGGGCGTGAACACCTGCACCGACATATCCTCGTTGAAATCGATGCTGCCGACCGCTTCTTTCTCGACGGGAAAGTCGCGTTCCTCCACCGTTGCGACTTTGACTGCGGCGAGCTGGGATTCCGAGAGGTCTACGCTGTCAGGATCGGCAGCGGCGCCCGGTGCGGTGGCCTCCGCGGCCTGGGCAGCCGTGGTACCGCCGGCCGGCGCGGTCGCGGCATCGCCGGAGTGCCAAGCCCAATAAATACCGACTGCCGCGACAACGATGGCGCAGACGACCGCCGCTCGCGCTGGGCTGCTTGCTATGCGGGGAAACATCAATACATCGCGTCCAGATTCGTGGAGGTCGCGGCGAGATTTCCACTTCCGAACGCTCGCGGTCTACTGTGATTAGTCACGGCGCGCGCTGCGATTATTCACAGTTTATCGCCAACACCAATTGGCTAAGTTCGGCCGATGATGGCGACTCGAAATGCGCGGCAATGCCATCCGCTCCTGGATAGAGACCGTATGGCACTTGCTGGCAGACGGGTTCTATGCGTCGAAGATGATCGCGAGACTGCGGCGCTGATCGCCGAGGAACTGGCAGATCGCGGCTTCGACGTCTCGGTCGCCCATGGCGGTCAAGAAGCCTTGCTGGCCGTTATGCAGGCCACGCCGGAGCTGGTCCTATGCGATATCAGTATGCCGGGTATGACCGGTTTTGAAGTCCTGGAGCGTTTGAATGAGCTCGCTCCTCGCCTGGGACGGATACCCTTCGTATTTCTGACTGCCTTGGCCGATCGGGGCGACGAACTCAGGGGGCGGTTGCTCGGAGCCGACGATTTCGTCACTAAACCAATCGATTTTGAACGGCTGGTTTTCATTATCAATGCCCGACTTGCGGGTGTCGCCCGCACCAAGCTGGCGCCGAGACAAGAGAAGCATGTCAACCTGAACTCCCGCGAGATCGAAGTCCTGACCTGGGCCGCCCGCGGCAAGAAGTCCATCGACATTGCACGCAAGCTCCGCTTGTCCAAGCGAACAATCGATTTTCACTTTGACAACGCCCGGACGAAACTGCGAGCGGCGACAAGGACTGAAGCCGTGATCAAAGCCGCGGTCGGCGGTCTGATCAAACCGTGACGAAGAACCTGAAATTAGGTTGGCTTAAGGATGCTTGAGACGAATATTGGTTCCGTTGATGCCCGCGGCGACCTTCGCCGGGCCACCTAAGCGCGTTGGAGCTGATGCCGGACGGATCAGGCGGCTGCCATCGATCTTGCCTTGGTGCTGCGGAGCGGTAGGAAGGACCCGGCTCTCAATCGGATGCTGAATCGTCGGTCGGCCAAACTCGGCTTCGGTATCGGCGAAATTTCCGGGCTTGGTTGTCGGACTGGCAGAAACTGCCGGAACTGAAAAGTTGCGCGGCGATCCATGAGCCTCGTCGGGGTGTACGCCGATGACGTCATGCTGAACGATCGGCAGACCGATCGCATTGCGCCTGACAATTCTCGGCGCCCCCCGAGCCGGCAGCCGCCGTGCTTGCTGCCGTCCCGTAACGCCGAACTTGACGGTCGTGCGAGCTCTATCGGCCGCGCCGCCGGAACGGTGGGACTGGCCGACGGCGTGCATGCTCGAATGGGCTTCTTCGGTAAGCCCGGCTCGCATCGTCGCTGCGCCAGTGAGCGCGACCGCCAGAATATAAAGACAGAGCTTCAATCGAACACCTCCGCTTCCGTCGCGCCGGGTTCAACCGCAGGCGTAGCAGAATTCGGCTGTTTCAGGAATAGCGACTGCAGCGCCGGCACGACCACGAGCAGCATGATCGGCCCGATCAGCATGCCGCCCACGATCACGGTGGCAAGCGGCCGTTGCACCTGGCTGCCGATGCCGGTCGAGACCGCCGCCGGGAACAGGCCGATACAAGCCGACAGGCACATCATCAGGATCGGCCGCATCTGTTCCTGGACGGCATGGAACATCGCTTCGAGCGGTTCCATGCCGCCTGCCGCCACGCGATAATAACCATTGATGATGAGGATGCCGCTCATCACCGAGACGCCGAACAGCGAAATAAATCCGATCGCGGCCGAGATGCTGAAATCCAATCCAGAGACATACAAGCCCAAAATGCCGCCGCACACCGCAAATGGCAGTCCGAGCAACGCCAGGAAGCTGTCGCGCCACGAATTGAACAGCCCATAGAGCAGGATGAGAATAAAGGCGAAGGTGATCGGCATGATGATCAAAAGCCGCTGCTTGGCTGCCTGCAACCATTCGAATTCGCCGGCCCATTCGATACGATAGCCGCTCGGCAGCTTCACGTTCTTGGCGATGCGTTCCTGGGCATCCGCTACCGCGCCGGCGAGGTCGCGGCCGCGCACGCTGAACTTGATCGGCATGAAGCGCTGATTGCGCTCATGATAGATGTAGGAGGCTCCGGAATCGATGGAAATATCGGCAAGCTCGGTCAAAGGAATGTAAGCGTTGGTGCCGGCTGCGGTCTGGTAGCCGACTTTGATGTTGCGGACGGCATCGACGCTGCCGCGATATTCGGGTGCGAGCCGCACCACAACACCGAATTGGCGGTCGGCTTCCAGTAGCGTCGTCGCCACGGTTCCGCCCATCGCAGCTTGAACGACGGTATTGATGTCGCTGACCGCCAGGCCGTAGCGCGCGGCCTTTTTGCGATCGATCCTGATGTTCAAATTGGGCTGCCCGAGCACCCAAAATGCGCCGAGATCGGTGATTCCCTGCACTTGCGCCATTTCACGCATGGCTGCTTTGGCGATTTTCTCCAGCGTCGGGAGGTCTGGGCCGATGACCTTGGCGGAATTGGCGCCTTTGACGCCGGACAGTCCTTCCTCGACATTGTCCTGGATGTACTGCGAGAAGTTCATGTCGATGCCGACGAATTCCTTTTCGAATTCGGCCTGCAACTCATTGATCAGTTTCGGCTTGTCCATGCCGGCGGGCCACTCGTCGAACGGTTTGAGCGGCACGAAGAACTCGGCATTGTAGAATCCCGCAGCATCGCTGCCGTCGTCCGGACGACCATGCTGGGAGGCCACCGTAACGACTTCGGGGTGGCTCAAGAGGATCTCGCGCATCCTGTTGACGATCGGCATTCCCGCCTCGAGCGATATCGTCGGCGGCATCGACGCACGAATCCAGAGATTGCCTTCTTCCAGTGTCGGCAGGAATTCGCTGCCGAGCCGCGAGCCGAGGAAGCCGCTGATCAGCAGGAAGACCAGCCCGATCGCAATGGTGATCCGCCGGTTGGCCAGCGACCATCGCAGGACCGGTGTATAGACCGAACGTAACCCACGCACCACGAGGGTCTCGACTTCCCTGATCTCCTCCGGGAGCAACAACGACGCCAGGCAGGGCGTCACCGTGAACGTCGCGATCAGCGCTCCCACCAGTGCATAGGCGTAAGTCCGCGCCATCGGCCCGAATATCTGGCCTTCAACTCCCTGCATGGTGAACAGTGGGATAAAGGCCGCCACGATGATCGCGGTGGAGAAAAATATTGCTTTGTCGACTTGCAGGCCGCTGGCCAGCAGGAGGCGCAGCCGGTCGTTCCACGCCCGCGGGTCGGCCGAATCTCTCCCGCGCGTCGGATCGGCACCCCACCGTTCCTCCGCCAATTGTTGAATCAGCGCCTGTCTCGCTTCCGGGTGTGCCTGGAAGTTCCGGTAGATATTTTCAACGAGGATTACGGCGGCGTCGACGATGATGCCGAAATCGACGGCGCCGACGGACAGAAGATTGGCATCCTCGCCGCGTATCACCAGGATGATGATACTGAAGAACAAGGCAAACGGGATGTTGATGCCGACGATGATCGCGCTGCGTAAATCGCCGAGAAAGATCCACTGGATGAGGAAAATCAGCAGGCAGCCATAGGCGAGGTTGTGCAGGACCGTGTGCGTGGTGACGCCGACAAGCGTGGTGCGGTCATAGAATGGAACCAGTTTCACGCCGGGGGGCAGGCTGCCGTCGGCGTTGATCTTCTGGATCTCCGACCGCACGCGCGCGACTACGTCGTTGGTGTGCAGCGTGCGATTCATGATGACGATCGCCGCAACCACGTCGGTCTCATGATCGCGTCCGGCTTTGCCGAGCCGCGGCACGTAGCCGACGGTGACCTTGGCGACGTCTTTTACGAAGACTGGCACGCCGTTCGATTGCGAAAGCTGGACGTTCTCGATGTCGTCAACCTTGTAGCCTTGCGTCAAATCCGAGGTGCCGCCAGAGTCCATCAGACCGACCCCGCGGATATTCACGGATTGCTGCCCCACATTGATGGTGCGGCCGCCAACATTGACGTTGGCATTACCGAGCGCGGTGATCACTTGGGGCAGTGTGACGCTATAGGCGTCGAGTTTGTGCAGATCGACCTCGACGTCGTACTCCTTGGTCGTGCCGCCCCAGGTATTCACTTGCACGACTCCAGGAACGGTCAGAAGGCGCCGCGTCAATACCCAGTCCTGAAGGGTGCGCAGATTGGTCAAACCGAAGTGCGGCGGGCCGACCACCTGATAGCGGTAGATTTCGCCGACCAGACTGCCGCCCTGAATTTGCGGCGTGACATTGTTTGGAAGACTGGCGTTCTGCTGCAGATTAATCGCGGCCTGCGTGAGCGCGAAATAAAAGTCGACGCCGTAATAGAACGTCACGCGGATGAAGGAGAGCCCGTAGAACGAGGTCGAGCGAATGACGTCGACCCCGGGCGTTGGCGCAAGGGCAACCTCCATCGGGATGGTAAAATAGCGCTCCATCTCCTCGGCCGACTGGCCGGGCGATTGCGCGGTGATTTCCAGAATCACCGGCGCCGGATTCGGATAGGCCTCGATGTTGAGCTTGGAAAATGCGAACAGGCCGGCGCCCACGAACACCAGCAACCCCAGTAAGACGAGGGGCCGGCGAGTCAAACCGAAAGTAAGAAGCCCCTTGAGCACAGTTTTTCTCTCACTCAGATGTCATGGTCTAGGCCCGAGCGATCGGCCTCACTGGGCAGCCGTGGAAAGCGCATTGCTGAGGAAGATCGCGCCTTCCGTGGCGACCAACTCGCCGACTTGCACGCCTTCGAGAATCTGCCGGTAGCCTTCGCGCTCTTGGCCGACCTTGACCGTCCGCTTGATGAATCGGCGGCGATCGGCGGTGACCCATATCGTCATCGTGCCGTCGCCTTCGCGCACCACGCCGTCGATCGGAATACCCGGAGAGCGGTCCGGTGTGCCGACACGAATGACAAAATTCGCGAACATTCCCGAGCGCAGTTCATGCTGCGGATCCTTGACCTCGGAGCGGACCAAGACGCGACGTGTATTGGGATCGACAGTCGCGCCGATGGTGGTAACCGTCCCGTCGAAAACGCGGCTGGGAAACGCCGCTATCTTGACCTGCACCTGCTGGCCGACACGGAACGCCGGACTGTCGATCTCCGCTACATTGGCCAGCATCCACATCGTGTTGACGTCGGCGACGCTGTAGGGAGCCGGTGCGTTACCCGGCTGCACGAACAAGCCCGGCGCCGCGCTGCGGGCGGTGATCCGGCCGTCGATCGGGCTCGGCACCACCAGCGTCGGGTCGGCTATGCGTTGTGCGACAATATGATCGATGTCGGCATCGGCCTTGCCGAAGATACGAACCGCGTCGCGCGCCGCCCGCAGATTGCCTTCGGCGGTCTGCTGGTCGGAGACCGCTTGTTCGAGATCGTGCTGTGAAACGGCCCGGGTGGAATAGAGGTCGCGAAGCCGCTCTAGATTGCGGGTGGTCAACTCAAGCACGCCCGCTGAGGCGATCAATGTCGACTCGGCCTGCAAAAGATCAGGACTGTCGATCGTGAACAGCGTCTGACCTTTCTTTACGTCGTCGCCGATCTCGGCAAATAGCGCGATGATCCGGCCCTGGTAGGGCGTGAAAACCTGCACCGACATGTCTTCGTTGAAATCGATGCTGCCGACGGCTTCCTTCTCGATCGGAAATTCGCGCTCGGCGACCGGCTCGACCTTGACCGAAGCAAGCTGGGATTCCGATAGGTCGACGCTGTCAGGATCGGCAGGCGCGGCGTTCGGTGCCTCGGACAGCGCGGCGCGCGCAGGAGTGGCTCCGCCGACTTCGGCGGTCGAACCGCTGCCCGAATGCCAAGCCCAATATGCAATGACCGCGACGACTATAACGGCGCCGACGACCGCCACTCTCACCCGGGTGCTTGCTATGCGGGGAATCATCGATTGGTCGCGTCCGGAGCCGGGAAGATCACGGCTGTGTGGCCGTAACATAGCCCATGCGGCAGCCTGTTATTAATCACAGCTGTCGGCATTATCACAACCTGACGCAAATGGTCGCCTGTGATTAATCACAGCGGCAGCGTTATCACAGGAATTTCGCTCGTTCTCACCATGGATTCACATTAATCACGGCGTGCGAAACGTTTCAACGCGTATATGAACTTGCTATTTTCTGTCCAGCGATAAGCTAGACTTGGATATTGATTTGTTATTTTACTTCGTCGATCGCCAGATCCCCAAGCGTGGTGGTGCCCTTACTTTAGGCAGGACCGTGCGCCATTCCGGCCTAAGCGAAAAAAGCTATACAGAATAAATGTCAGTGTGACCGAGCGACAACAGACAAGGTCCGACATTTCGGAAATAATAACGCTCGTGGCGACAGCGCATACTGCGTGCTCCCGCTTCAGTGGCGCGAATTATTTCTGTTCAATATGTCCGAATACACGGCAAGGTTGTGCTCTGTAAGTGCCACTGTTCTCGCGGCTGCGACACTATTGGCGAGCTGCGCGGTCGGCCCGGATTTCGTTCACCCCGCGGCGCCCGAGATTACCCGCTACACGATCGAGCCGCTCGCACAACAGACATCGTCGACCGATGCGCCGGGTGGCCGGAGTCAGCGCTTTGTCGCCGGCCGCGACATTCCGCAGGAATGGTGGGCGCTGTTCAAGTCGCCCGCGCTCAATGCCCTGATCGAGCAGTCGCTGAAGAACAATCCCAATCTGCAATCGGCGATCGCGACGCTGCGCGCCAACAAGGAAGCCGTCTACGCCCAGCAGGGCAAGTTCTTCCCGTTGGTCGAGGCCAACTTCAATCCGACGCGCACCCAGACGGCAAATTCGCTCGCTCCGATCCTCAATTCGGGCGCCAACCCTTTCAATCTTTACACCGCGCAGGCGACAGTGTCGTACACCTTCGACATCTGGGGACTTAATCGACGCACGGTGGAGTCGCTGCAGGCGCTCGCCGACACGC
>PLTE01000003.1 GCA_003164375.1 Hyphomicrobiales bacterium
CTTCGCCTCCGACTCCTTGCTCTCGGTGAGATCCCGGCTGACGACGGAAAATCCGCGCAGCTTTCCGGTGTGGTCGCGCGACGCCGTGAAAGTCGTGCGGACCTGAAAGCGTGCACCGCCCTTGCGTACGCGCATGCCCTGTTCTTCGTACTGACCGCTTGCGGCCGCCAGATGAAGTATCGCCTGCGGCCGGCCAAGCTTGATGTCATCCGCCGGAAAGAAGCGCGAGAAATTCTGACCGGCGACCTCTTCGTACGTGTAACCCGACATTCGCTCTGCGCCGGGATTCCAAGTGCGGATCTCGCCCAAAGGACCAAGCATAAAGATGGCGTAGTCCTTAACCCCCTGAATGAGGGTCCGATATTTACGCTCACTTTCCTGCAGCGCTGCCTCGGCACTCTCGCGCCGCGAGTTGTCGCGCTGAACGATCCAGCCGGCGACGATGGTGATCAACAGGCCGAGGACGGTTCCAAGGATGAGAATAGCTTCGGTACGGCTTGTGTTGCGCTTGGTGTCCGCATCGCGCAGCACCAACAATCGGTGCTCTTCGTCCTGCATCTCGTTAACGATCACTTGATAGTCAACCATGATCTGCAGCCCGGGTCCGGCCCGAGCTGTGGTCACTTCAGGCAGAGTCTGGTGATTTCGGATCAAATCAATGTTTTTCTCCGCGAGATCCAACCTCTGGGCGGTCAGGCGTTCGAGATCTGCAATTCTGCGCTGCTGTGCGGCGTTATCCACGGTCAAATCGCGGACGGCCGCCGTATGCCGCTCCAGACTTAATCTCGCAGCACGGTAGTGCTCGAGATAGATTTCGTCCCCAACCAGGAGATACCCGCGGACGTTCGATGCGACCGTCTCCATCGCGAATTGCATTTCCTGAAGGTTATCCAAAACCTCGTGGGTGTGTTGCACCCAGCGTTCGCTCTCGCTCAAAACGGTTATACTGCGATAAGCAAACCCGCCGAGAACAAGCAGAATTAGAATGGCCGATCCGAACGCGATCTGAACGGTTCGGATTGTTAGCGACCTAAACATCACTGCATACTCACGCACACTGGTTCATCTGCTTAGCGACACTTCTCTTACGCGAATTGCCGACACGGCGCATTTCGCCGTCGCCGCTCGGCAAGAGCGCTATCGCACTATTTCGTTTCTCCGCACGTCGCGCCTCGATGATGTCGCGTGTTACGCCACTTCCAGTTTTCGGTCGGCGTCCTTCTGCAGAAGCTTGATCGCCTTCTTGAGCATGGCCACTTCCGACTCGAGCCGGTCTACACGCCGGTCAAGGCCAATCTCGCCCGTATTCATGTATGTGGTGCTATGAAACGCGACGCCGATCTCGTCACCCTCGCGCCACTGCACCTTTGAACGAAAATTTTGTCCTTTGATAGGAATATGCAAATCAACAAATTCTGAAACAGGCGGAAGCTTAGAAAAATGCAGTCGCGCGCCGGTATCGGACAGTTCGCGAACAACGCATTCGACGGCAACGGAGCTGTTTTCTACGTAGACAAAGGCCCGCAAAAAGCATTTGTGACGGGGGGCGTCTCGTTTTTCCATTGCCAATCGCTCGCTGAGTCATGAGCAGAACCAGGAATAGCATTGCCGCAATTGGCATTTTCTCGCGGCGGCGGCGTGCTGTCTTGCGCAGATATACCTATGACGACGAGCATCTTCGTTGATCTGGTTATCGCGCGATGACCGTCCGGTGCGAATGAGAGCCGCGCGATAGGCAGAAAGGAAAGAACGAACCGCCTGCATCAGACGGCATGGTGGAGCGATGACGGCGGCAGATAGTCGCGTACCGAGGCCGCGAGCGTCATTGGATCGAACGGCTTGGACAATACGCCTTGAGCGCCAAGCGAGATGTATTGCTCGACCTCGTCGGCCTGCGTACGGGCGGTCAGGAACACAACCGGGATATCGGCTGTCCGCGGGTTATTGCGCAGGTTGACGAGCGTTGTTGGCCCGTCCATCAGCGGCATCATCACATCCAGAAGGATGATTGAGGGCGACCACTCGGCAGCCGTAACCAGCGCGTCCGCACCTGATGCGCAGGCGCGTATCTTGAATTCCGGGTCGAGACCAAGCGATACGTCCACGACTTCTCGGATGTCCGGCTCATCGTCCACCAGAAGAATGCGAATGTCAGTCATACGACCTCTCTGATATTCGTTATCCGGGACGCAAGGCGATCCCGCACGGTTGCCATAAGGCTGTCGATTGATGTGTGCGATTCGGCCAGCGCGGCCGACACTTGCGCATCCGACGCAAGGCTTGCGCCTTTGGCCGAAAATACAACGACCGGAATAACATTGCCGTTACTGTCACGTAGCTCGGGCAACAGATCGGGGTCCGCCCCCTTTGCGAGCGCTACGTCCAGCACTGCAAGATCGAAATCGCTGGCCTTCAGCGCGCGTTGGGCTTCCTCAATCGTATTGACCGTGACAACATCGCCGATTTCGCTAAGCGCGCGCGCGACGGCGTTGTCCTCGTCAACATGTAGGATTCGCGGACGTCTGTTCGCCTGCTGCGCGGTCGGTTTGACAAGGATCCGCACCAGGCGGTCGAGGTCCACCGGTTTATTCAGCCAATCTAGAACACTGAGCTGGGACGCTCTTGGGTCGTCACGTCCGGAGCCGGGATCGCCGGATACAACGATGATCGGTGTGTCGCGATATTGTGGTAACGCGCGTAAGCGCACGATTAGACTTACGCCGTCGCCATCCGGCAGATGGATATCCACTAAAACCGCGTGATAATGAGTCGTCACCGCACGCGCGAGCGCGTCGCCCACGGAATAGGCGAAGTCCGTCGCAAATCCGACCTGCCTCAACTGCGCGCGCAGCGTGAGCGCCGTATCGAGATCGTCTTCGCAGAGCAATAGGCGCGCCGCACCCGGTTTCGCGTCACGATCGACGGCGAGGCTGGCTACATGATCCCAGCAAGGTAGCTGGACGTGAAAGATCGTTCCGCCGCCGGGAGCATCGGTAAAGCCCACTTCGCCACTGAGTCGGTCGACGATTTGCTTGACGATGCTCAGGCCAAGTCCGGTGCCGCCCTTCTGCCGCGCGGCCCCGGCGTCGGCTTGCGCGAATTTCTCGAAGATCAGCGGCTTGAAATCGAGCGGGATGCCCGGGCCATGATCGCGCACCGTAAGGCGGACCGTGTCCGCGCCTTTTTCGACCGCGATGATCACTTCATGATTCGCCGGAGAGAATTTGATGGCGTTCGAAAGCAGGTTTGTGATGACCTGAAGCAGCCGATCCGGATCAGCGCGCACATCTGCGGCGGCGCCATGAGCGTCCTCAAGTCGGACCTGCACACCATAATCCTCAGCAAATCCCCGATTGGCCTCTATCGCTTGCGCCACTAACGGCCGGACTTCGACGCGGCTGAAGTTGAAGACAACCCTTCCGGCCTCCATTTTCTCGATGTCGAGAATATCATTGACAAGCCGTACCAGGCGCTGGCTGTTGCTGTGCGCGATTGCAAGCAGACGAGCCATCGGCGCCGGCATGCTTCCGGCCGCGTTGCCCATCAGCAAGCCGAGAGAACCGGTGATCGACGTCAATGGGGTGCGCAACTCATGGCTCACTGTCGAAACGAATTCGTCCTTTAGCCGCTCCAGGCGCTTTCGCTCGGCGGCGTAACGTAGCGCCCGGAGGATCCCGCGCACCTCGATTTGGCCTTTAATGAGATAGTCTTGTGCACCTTCTTGCAAAGCTTGTTCGGCCACCGACTCGTCATCCAAACAGGTCAGCACCACGAGGGGTAAACGCGGCGCTGCGGCGTGGGCCCGACGTATCGCTCCGAGTCCTTGCGCATCCGGCAATCCCGGGTCGAGTAGAATTATGTCGACGACGTGCTCTAGGAGATGCCGTTCAGCCGCACTCATGCAATCCACGCTCGTCATTTCGGTGTCATGCGCGCCGTGCTCGTCGAACATTTCGCGGAGCAAGCGGACGTCTCCGGGATTATCTTCGATCAGCAGAATGGATTTGATCACTTTCGCGCTCATCAACGCAGCCTTTGTATCAGCAACTTGGCGTTTGCCGGCCGCAAGTGCGCACCGTCAGACACGACAACACTGCCGTATCAACATTTAACATAGCGATAAATAGTTGGTTGGTTCGGCGCGCACTTCGCTAAGTGGAAATACGAAGTCCGATAGCGCAATATCCCGATAAACGGTACGCGGTCCGTTTTAGCTCGCCCACCGCGCGCTTGCGCCTGCAAATTCAGATCCAGATTGGCTCAATCCTCGGCGCCGCGCTTTTGTATGATCTGTCGGTGATGGACTGCGACTGATCGCTATCCTGTTGTCAGATTTATACCGTCTCCCCGACGGAGGCGACCGCGCCCGAAATATCGCCCCCTGCCCAAAGAACGGAGACCGGCGTGGGGCGCCATAAACCTACAAGCCGTTGCGACTCGTTAAGCTCGATGGCGGCTCCGAACTGCCGATGCCATCCGCCGGCTGATCGTAAAGAACGACGTTTAACAGCGAACTATGAATGCTGATACGTCCATTATAATCGATATACCCTAGCCTGCGGAATTTGTTCATAAAGAAATTGACACGAGAGCGAGTTGTGCCGACCATTTGTGCAAGGGTCTGATGGTCGACGTTGGCTATAACGGTCTCCACGCGACCTTCTTTTCCGTAATTTGCCAACAGGAGAAGAATTCGCGCCAAGCGTTTCTCGCTTGAATTGAACATGTGATCGATCAAATCGTCCGTCAGTCGAACCGTCCGCTGCAAGACGTACATCGTAAAGAATTCCGAGAATGCCACGTCGTCATGAATAGCGCGAATGATTGCAGTCTTTTCCAGCCGCGTGACTATGCATTCCGTCACCGTCTTTACCGTCCACATCCGCAGCGGTTCACCGACCAGGCATCCTTCGCCGCAGAATTGGCCGGATTCAACGACCGCAATGACGGCTTCCTTGCCTTGCTGGGAAATCACCTTGATTTGGGCTTGACCTTTTTGAAAGTAAAAAACGCAATCGGCGACATCTCCCTGCGAGTAGAGAATATGCCTTGCTCCATATTTGCACCCGACAACTCCGCCGTACTTGGCGACAAAGAGGGCGGGGTCGAACGGAGGGGCCACGGCCCCACTTAGCGCGTGACTGATTCGAGACATTTTGAAATGATCGCGCTGTCGGCGGCGCTGCGCTGTAACAAGTTGTACAGGCCTGAAAAATAATTCTAAATCCGGCTTTAGACGCTCGACCTGCCAGTTCCAGCTTCCGGAAGAGCGGCGTTCGTGCCCGATATTCGTGGACATGGACGGGAACTTGGATCCGGGAAGTGTTCACTTTTGGACAGAACGATCGCTGGTGCTGTGCGATATTGCATAGATTGAGGGTCTTCCGTCCCGACAAGCGGCCATTCAGGACTCTCCGGGTAGCCTTGTGTTTTCAACGTCACGAGAGCAACTGGAGAGGAACTCATGAGCATTTCGGCCTCGTCGCGCAGCGCCACACGCCAGCATGCTTCACCGCGCTCGGTCGAATGCGAAAGCGATGAACTCGAAACGGGCCTAACATCGCGCGCCCTGTTGCGCGCCGCTCTCGAGCGTGAGCAGGCGTTATTGCTCAAAAAAAACGATCTGTTGCGGCGACAAGAG
>PLTE01000195.1 GCA_003164375.1 Hyphomicrobiales bacterium
TACGGCATTAAAAACTGCGACACCATGAAGAAGGCGCGCGCTTGGCTGGATAGTCATGGCGTCGCTTACGCCTTTCATGATTACAAGACGGCCGGCATCGAGCCGGATCGGCTCGAGGAATGGTGCAAGAAAGTCGGCTGGGAGGCGTTGCTCAACCGCGCCGGAACGACGTTCCGAAAACTTCCCGACAAAGACAAAGCCGAGCTCGGCGCCAAAAAAGCGATAGCGCTGATGCTTGAGCAGCCGTCCATGATCAAACGGCCGGTGCTCGATCTCGGCGGTGGAAAATTGTTGGTCGGATTCAAGCCGGAGCTGTACAGCACTTCGGTCGGGCGAGGCTGATCGCGCCGACGCGACGCGCTCGCCCGACACCGCGATCATTTCGCGTCGTTTATCGGGCCAAAATTTGACGCCCGGAACTTTTTTCAACGACCCAGTTACTCTCACGGTGACGGCCTTTTTCCCGCCACCGATCGACCATGCTTTCCCCGAAGAAGTACGGCTTCCTAGTCCATAGGCGGCGGGCAAGAATCTCAAGCTCGATCGTCGGGGACTGTATCTTAGTGCTGAAATTCGGAATGAGGCTGGAGGCTCACATGACTTTGCGTGTGTTGTTGGGCGGCGTGGCGTTGGCCGCCGGGAGTGTTGCTTATGTGTGTGGTGCGCAGGCGGCCGATCTGCCGGTTCGTCCGGCACCTGCACCGGTAGCGCCAGTCACCTACGAGCCGCCAGTTTACAATTGGAGCGGATTTTACGTCGGCGGCAACATCGGCGGTGGCTTTGGCAACTCGTCGTGGACCGATCCGTTCACTGGCGCGAACAACAATTTCAGCAAGGACGGCTTCATCGGCGGCGGTCAAATCGGCGCCAATATGCAGTTCAACTGGCTGGTGGTCGGCGTCGAGGGTGATTTCGATTGGACCGGTCTCAAGGGCAGCGGCACCGATTCGCTCGGCAATGCGATCACCACCAAAACCGAATGGACATCGACCGCCACCGGGAGAATTGGCGCGGCGTTCGACCGTCTGCTTGTCTATGGCAAAGGCGGCGTCGCCTTCGCTCAGGACCAGAGCAGCCTGAACGATACCTTTGGCGGCGCGGCGAGCACAAGTCTGACGCGGACTGGCTGGCCCGCCGGCGCCGGCCTAGAATATGCGCTCGACAAAAACTGGAGCAACAAGATCGAGTACGACTATCTGGGCTTCGGCTCGGAAGCGCTCAACCTGCCAACCCCCGCTTTCCCGGCCTATTCTTCGAGTGCCTCGCTGAACGTCCAGGAAGTCAAGGCGGGCATCAACTTCAAGTTCGGGGGGCCGTAACAGGCGCGTAGAAAATCGCGAATAGCGAAGAGGGGCGGTGTTTCTCCGCTATTCGCTAATCCATTTTGATCTTGGCGGCCTCGATCACCGGCGCCCAGCGCGCGATGTCGGCATCGATGCGGGTGCGGAATTTCGCCGGCGTATCGGGGATCGGCTCCATCAACTGCGCGGTGAGCTTTTCGCGGATCGCGCGTGAATTGAGCGCGCCGGCGACCTGGCTGCCGATCCGCGTGACCATGGCATCGGGCAGTCCGGCCGGCCCGATAAGGCCGTTCCAGGCGTCGGCTTCCACGTCGATGCCGGCTTCCTTCAGCGTCGCTATGTCGGGAAGGAGCGCGGAGCGTTCGGCGGTCGAGACGGCGAGAATTTTGACGGTGCCGGAGCCGAGTTGCGGCACCACCGCCATCGCCGGCAGACACACCATCTGAACGTCGTTGCGGATCAGCGCGGTCATCGCCTGCGGCGACGATGCATAAGGAACATGCACAAGCTGCGTGCCGCTCTTGAGCGCGATCGCCTCCATGGCGAGGTGCGACAGCGATCCCGTGCCGATCGAGCCGAAAGCGTATTTGCCGGCATTGCGTCTGATCAAATCGATCAGTTCGCGCGTCGTGTTGACGCCGAGGCTGACATTGACCGCGAGCGCGCTCGGTTGCGTGGCGAGGGTAGTAATCAGCGTCAGATCCTTCCTCGGATCGTAAGGCAGATTGCTGAACAACAGCGTGTTGACCGCGAGCGGTCCGCCGATGCTGATGCCGAGCGTCGCGCCGTCGGGAACGGCCTTGGCCACAGCGTCGGTGCCTGTGTTGCCACCGGCGCCCGGCCTGTTCTCGACGATGAACGGCTGCTGGAGCTTGTCTTGCAGGTCATCGACGACGAGCCGAGCCACGACATCGGGCGTCGCGCCGGCCGCGAAGGGTACGATGATCCTGACCGGCCTTGTCGGCCAATCCGGAGCGGCGGCAGCGAACGTGGAGAGGAGGCCGCAGGCGATTGCCGTAAAGACACTACGCTTCATAGGGACTTTCTTCGCATTTCCCACTGCCAACACAAGACGTATCATGGCGGTTCGGGAAGGCGAAGCGGAGGGAGACTTTGCGCACCACCACGAAACTGCGGGCACTGTTGGCTTCGGGCCGCATCGCGGTCGCGCCCGGCGCGTTCGACGGGCTGTCGGCGCGGCTCGTCGAGCAGGCGGGATTTAAGGCGATTTATGCAAGCGGCGGCGCAATCGCGCGCTCGGCCGGCGTGCCCGACCTCGGCTTGCTGTCGATGAGCGTGATTGTCGACCGGCTTGCCGCGATGGTGGACGTCGTCGAAGCGCCGGTCGTCGCCGATGCCGATACGGGATACGGCAACGCCCTCAACGCGCAAGCGGCGGCGCGCGCTTTCGAGCGGGCCGGTGTCGCGGCGTTGCATCTGGAGGATCAGACATTCCCCAAGAAATGCGGTCACTACGACGACAAGAGTCTCGTGCCGGTTGCGGAAATGGTGCAGAAGCTAAAAGCGGTGCGCGACGCATTGCACGATCCAGATTTTATCCTGATCGCGCGGACCGACGCCATTGCGGTCGAAGGCCTTTCGGCTGCGATCGACCGAGCGTCGGTCTATCTCGATGCCGGCGCCGATATGCTCTTTGTCGAGGCGCCGACGTCGGAAGCTGAAATCGAAGCGATCGCAAAGCGGCTGCCGGGTTGGAAACTCATCAATATGTTCGAGGGCGGCAAGACGCCGCTCATGCCGGTGTCGCGGCTCGAAACTCTGGGCTACCATCTTGTCATCGTTCCAAGCGACGCCCAGCGCGCCGCCATCAAGGCGATGCAGCGCGCGCTTGCCGCGCTCGCGCGCGACGGCAGTACGGCGGCGATGCGGGGCGATATGGTGTCGTTCAAGGAACGTGAGGCCGTCATCGGCACGGCCGCCTATCTCGATCGCGACAAGCGTTATGCGGTCTAGGCGCGGTTCGGCCACATTGACAATAAGAGTCCGCTGGCCAAGATCGCAGCCGTCACGTAAAGCCCTAGCCGAACTTTACTTAGCCGCCCGGAAAATTCATCTCGGAACGATTGGCGCTGCATTATGGGACTTGCGGTCGAAATTCTCGGGCTCGTCATATTTCTCGGCGCGCACGTCTTTGTAACGCGGCGCAACGAGCGCGCTGTACTGGTCGCCAAGATCGGCGAATGGCCCTATCGCGGCCTGTTTTCGCTCGTCTCGATCGTCGGCATCGTCCTTCTCGCTTACGGGTTTGCCGACTATCGCGCGGCGGGTCTCGTGGCAGTGTGGAATCCCCCGGCCTGGACGCGTCACATCGTCGTGGTGCTGATGTGGCCGGCCAGCATCATGGTGGCGGCGGCCTATATCCCCGGCAACATCAAACGCGTCCTCAAGCATCCGATGTTGGTCGGAATCAAAACCTGGGCCTTCGCGCATCTGTGCGCCAATGGCGATCTCGGCGGCATCATCCTGTTCGGCTCAGTGCTCGCTTGGGCGGTCTATGACCGCATCACGTTGAAGCACCGCGGCGATCCCGGCGCTCCGCCAATTCCGGCCGGCGGCGGCAAAAACGATATTATCGCCATCATCGTCGGTACTCTGATCTATCTGGCGCTTGGCCTGGTCTTCCATCCGATCGTCATCGGCGTCCCGGCGTTCGGCACGCCGGCGCTTGGACACTGACAATGTCGGTACAAAACGAGATACGACGGCTGGCCGCGCCCGACATTCGCGCCCGCAAGGGCGGCGAACCGATCGTGTGCCTGACGTCTTATCACGCGCACACAGCGCGTATTGTCGATGCGTATTGCGACGTCATCCTGGTCGGCGATTCGCTCGGCATGGTGATGCATGGTCTGGAGACCACGGTTCCGGTCACCCTCGACATGATGATCCTCCAGGGCCACGCGGTGATGCGCGGCTCCAAGCGCGCGCTCGTGGTCGTCGACATGCCGTTCGGCTGCTACGAGGCCTCGAAGGAGCAGGCCTTCACCTCGGCTGCTCGGGTGATGAAGGAAACAGGCTGCGGCGCAATCAAGATCGAGGGCGGGCGGCGGATGGCCGAAACAATCGCGTTTTTGACCGAGCGGGGCGTGCCGGTCATGGCCCATGTCGGATTGACGCCGCAGGCGATCAACACCATCGGATCGTTTCGCGCCCAGGGCCGCGATGCGAGCGACTGGGCACCCATTGAAGCAGACGCCCGCGCGGTGGCCGAAGCCGGCGCCTTTGCTGTCGTGCTGGAAGCGATTGCGGAACCGCTCGGGCGTCGTGTCACGGCGCAAATTGCAATTCCGACCATCGGCATCGGCGCCAGCGCGACCTGTGACGGCCAGGTTCTGGTGCTCGAGGATATGCTTGGACTGTCGCCCCGTGTGCCGAAGTTCGTCAAACGCTTTGGCGAGTTGGGGCCCTCGATTGAAGAGGCGGTGAAAACCTACGCGCAGGAAGTGCGAGCGCGGACCTTCCCGGGCCCGGAGCACGTTTATCCGATGCGCAGCACGAGCGTGAGTAAGCTTCCGGAGCGTGGCAAGGGCCCATCTCGCGCTTGAGGCGGCTCTAAACCATGCGCAATGTTTGCAAGCTTGTCGCAGGCATGGCCGCCAATTTTGCCTTGCTCGCGCCACATCATTAAACTAGTTGCGGCAGGGCTTTTAGGGGACAGGTGCCTGGATTTATTGCATTTCTCCCCCTTCGGTCCGGCCGAGCGGGCTTCCGGGTGAAAGCCTGGCCGGGTGGGGATTTTGGGTTATGTGTGAGTGCTGGGCGTAGGGGCTGGGACGGGTTCCGTGAGCGATATTTTCCAAGAAGTCGACGAGGAAGTCCGCCGCGAACAGCTTAAAAGGCTGTGGCAGCGCTACGGCAATCATCTCGTTGCGTTGTGCATGCTCATCGTGGTGGGCGTCGGCGCCTGGCGCGGCTACCAATGGTGGGAAGCCAAGAAGGCGGGAGAGGCCGGAACCGCATTCGAGCAGGCGGTGACGCTTGCCGAGACCGGCAAACACCAGGAGGCCGAAGCGGCCTTCTCCAAGCTTGCGAGCGACGGCACCGCCGGCTACCGCGTGTTGGCGCGACTGCGCGAAGCCGCCGAGTTCGCTCGGACCGACAGTAAGGCCGCTGTCGCCGCCTATGACCAGATCAGCGCCGACCGCGATGCCGGCCGTGCGCTCCAGGATTTGGCCNNACGCGCGGGCTTTCTCCTCGTTGATAACGCGCCTTATTCCGAGCTTCGTGCTCGGCTTGAGCCGCTAACCGCGGCCGACCGGCCGTTTCGGCACAGCGCCCGCGAAATTTTGGCGCTCTCCGCCTGGAAGTCCGGCGATATGACCGCGGCGCGGCAATGGGCGAACGTGATCATCACCGATCCACAGACTCCAGCCGGCACCCGGAGCCGGGTCGAAGTCTTGAGTGAACTGATCGCAGCGAGCGGCAAGGGCTGACGCGATGTCGAGACGGTCCAGGTCTTCGCTGGTTCGTGTCGGTTCGGCGCTTGCGCTAGTGCTCGTCCTTGCGGGCTGCACCAAGGGCGGCCAATTCGATCCTACGGATATGTTCAACTCCGACGCCTTCGACACCAAGAAGAAGCTCAAGGGCGACCGGGAGCCGGTATTTCCGAATGGAGTACCGGGTACGACGACCGGGGTGCCGGCGGATCTCGTCAAGGGTTATCAACCGCCGCCGGAGCAGGCCGATGCCGGCATACCACCGGCGCCAGCGCCAGCGGCCGTAGCGCCAAAACCGAAGCCCAAACCCAAGCCAAAGGTTGCGGCTGCCCCGGCGCAGCAGCAGGATCCGGTCTGGAGCCAGAAGCCCGTGCCGGCCGGACCGACCCGGATCAGCGTCGGATCCAAACCGCCTGTGTCCCCAGGACAGCAGGCAGCGCCACCACAAGCGCCTGCTTCCGGGGCGCCCTGGCCGGCATCGCCACAATCCGCGCCGGCTCAGCAAACGGCACAGCCGTCACAATCGGTCTGGCCGAATCCTCCCGCACCTGGCACGTCTTCTCATTAGGCGGGAGCGCGGCCGCCATAGCGTTCCGCTTCCCGGGCACCCACGTTTAGCCAGCTACGGCGTCACTTGATCTTACGCGGCCGGATGGCGCGTTTGCCGTGCCGGCTCGGTTACAATGAACTCCAGCTATTTTTTGCACAGCCAAAGTCATGTCTGCTCCCGAAAGCACTTTTACCCTCGCTATCGTCGGCCGCCCCAATGTCGGCAAATCGACGCTGTTCAACCGTCTCGTCGGCCGGCGTCTCGCGCTGGTGGACGATCAGCCGGGGGTAACGCGCGATCGGCGCGAAGGCGACGGCAAGCTCGGCGACCTCACATTCAAGGTCATCGATACTGCCGGCCTTGAAGACGCCGAGCGCGAGAGTTTGACCGCGAGAATGCAAGCCCAGACGGCGGCGGCGATTGCGCAGGCGGATGCCGTGCTGTTCCTTATCGATGCGCGAGCCGGCGCTACGGGCGCCGATCGCGGCTTCGCCGAACTGGTACGCCGGTCGGGCAAGCCCGCCATCCTGATCGCTAACAAAAGCGAGGGCCGCGCCGGCGAGGCTGGCGCGCTCGAAGCATTTTCGCTCGGTCTCGGCGACCCGGTTGCGCTTAGCGCCGAACACGGCGAGGGCTTGGCTGACCTTTACGACGCGCTGCGCGCGGCGCTGCCTGAGGCCACCGCCGAGCGTGACGACGATATTGCCCCCGAAGCCCCTGCCGAGGAACGATCCATCCGGATCGCGATCGTTGGCCGGCCGAATACCGGCAAATCGACGCTCATTAACCGATTGCTCGGCGAGGATCGGCTTTTGACGGGACCGGAAGCGGGCATTACTCGCGATGCCATCGCCGTCGAGCTCGACTGGCAGGGCCGGCACTTGCGGATCCACGACACCGCCGGTCTGCGCCGGCGTTCGCGCATCGATGAGAAACTCGAGAAACTTTCGGTGGCCGACGCGCTTAACGCCATCCGCTTCGCGGAAGTGGTGATCGTGCTGATCGACGCGCAGACACCGTTCGAAGAGCAGGACACCCGAATCGCCGACCTGGTCGAACGGGAAGGGCGTGCCATTGTCATTGCCGTGAACAAGTGGGACTTGGTCGAGCCGGAACCGGGTGCACAGTCACGTTTGCAGGCGCATGTCGATCGCTTGTTGCCGCAGATCAAGGGTGTTCCTGTCGTTACGCTGTCGGCGCGCAGCGGCGAAGGGCTCGATCGGCTGATGGGCGCCGTGCTGAAAGCCCACGCCGTCTGGAACCGTCGCGTGCCGACGGCGGGCCTCAACCGATTTCTGGCCGACGCCATGACGGCGCACCCGCCGCCTGCCGTCAAGGGCCGCCGGCTGAAGCTTGATTACATCACGCAGCCGAAGGCGAGACCGCCGACTTTCGTATTGTTCGCGTCGCGCGCGGCGGCGCTGCCCGATACGTACCGCCGCTTCCTGGTCAACGGCTTGCGCGAAAGCTTCGCGCTGCCGGGGACGCCGATCAGGCTCAATCTGCGGGCCAAGGCCAATCCTTACGCCGGCAAGAAGCGCCGCCGGTAAGGCGCGCGTGAAATTCAGGCGGGCGGCATGAATTGCAGCAATTTGCCGGCGCGAAAATCGTACAGTTTGCCGGATTCGGAAAAATCGGGCTGGCATAGTTCGAGAATTTTCTCCGCGACCTGTTCCGGCGTCGGTAGCGTCATCGGATCTTCACCCGGCATCACTTGCGCCCGCATCCGCGTGCGGGTCGGACCGGGATTGAACAGATTGACGCGCACCGTAGTGGAGGCCGTTTCCGCGGCGTAAGTTTGCCCCAGCACGTTGACTGCGGTCTTCGACGCCGAATAGGGACCGGCGTAGGCGCGGGCATGCCAAGCGGCGCCCGAAGTCACGAACACCGCGCGGCCGGCCTTGGCGCGTTTGAGCAACGGGTCCATGGCGCGGATGAGGTGCCAATTCGCGGTGACGTTGACGGCGAATACTTCGTCCCAGACCGCGGGCTCGATGTGATCGAGCGGGGAGCGGGGACCCGCCACCGCCGCGTTGCCGATCAGGATATCGAGCCGCTGATAGCGCTCGTTGAGTGCCGTGGCGAGCCGGTATATTCCGGCATAATCGCGCATGTCGAGCGGCACCAGCGTCGCCGCACCCCCGGCCGCACGTGCCGCGTCATCGAGCTCTTCCAATGCGCCGACGGTGCGGGCCACCGCAACGACGTGCGCACCGGCATGTGCGAGCTTAAGCGCGGTCTCACGGCCAATACCGCGGGACGCGCCGGTGACGAGCGCAATGCAACCGGCGAGCGGCTGGGTCATTCCTCAGCTCGCCTCGGCGAGCAGCGAGAGCTGCCGGGGCGTGGCGTCCTGCGCGGTGCGGTCGGTGAGTGGGGTTGGATAATCGCCGGTGAAACAGTGATCGGTGAATTGCGGTCGCACCGGGTCGCGACCCTTCTCGCCCATGGCGCGGTAGATGCCGTCGACCGAAAGGAACGCCAGCGAATCCGCGCCGATGAATTTCCGCATGCCTTCGAGGTCGTGGGTGGCGGCGAGCAATTTGTCCCGCTCGGGTGTGTCGATGCCGTAATAATCGGGGTGGGTGATCGGCGGCGAGGCGATGCGGAAATGCACTTCGCGGGCGCCGGCGTCGCGCATCATGCGCACGATCTTCTTGGAGGTGGTGCCGCGCAC
>PLTE01000045.1 GCA_003164375.1 Hyphomicrobiales bacterium
GCCGGCCACGTCATCGAGGCGTTCGGCCACTTCGTCATGGGCGGCAATTTCGTCATCGGCATCATCGTGTTCACCATCCTGGTGATCGTGAATTTCGTGGTCATCACCAAAGGTTCCGGACGCATCGCCGAAGTCGCGGCGCGCTTCCACCTCGACGCCATGCCGGGCAAGCAGATGGCGATCGACGCCGACCTCAATGCCGGCCTGATCGACGAAAAGATCGCCCGGCAGCGGCGCAGGACCCTGGAAGACGAATCCGGCTTTTTCGGCGCCATGGACGGCGCTTCGAAATTCGTACGCGGCGACGCTATCGCGGGCTTGCTCGTCGTCATGATCAACGTGATCGGCGGCATGGTCATCGGCATCGTGCAGCAGGACCTCACTTTCGCCGAGGCGGCCCGCACTTATACGCTGCTGACGGTCGGCGACGGCTTGGTGACGCAGGTTCCGGCCCTGATCGTGTCGACCGCCGCGGGCCTGCTCGTTTCCAAGGCTGGCGTCGCCGGCGCCGCCGACAAGGCATTGCTGAGCCAGCTCTCCGGCTATCCCAAAGCGCTCGGCATGTCGGCCGCCGTCATGCTGACCCTCGGGCTTTTGCCCGGTATCCCGATGATTCCGTTCTTCGCCCTCGGCGGCGGCACCGCGAGCCTGGCTTATCTGATCGATCGGCGCGGCAAACGGGCGGTCGCGGCCGAGGTGAAGCAGGCCGACGTCGCCAAGGCGGCACCGACCGAAGAGCCGATCACGGCGTCGCTCAAGATGGACGACCTCAAAGTCGAGCTCGGCTATGCGTTGTTGCCGCTGGTCAATGCGCCGGACGGCTCCGAGCGCCTGACCGAGCAGATCAAGGCGTTGCGGCGGTCGCTCGCGATCGAGATGGGTTTCGTGATGCCCGCGGTGCGCATCCTCGACAACATGCAGCTCGAAGCCAACACCTATGTCATCAAGATCAAGGAGGTCGAAGCCGGCAGCGGCAAAGTCTGGCATGGCCAGTTCATGGTCATGGATCCGTCCGGCAATCAGGTGACGCTGCCGGGCGTGCACACCACCGAGCCGACTTTTGGACTGCCCGCGACCTGGATCGACGCATCGCTGAAAGAAGAAGCCGCGGTCAAGGGATTGACCGTCGTCGACGCCGCGACCGTGCTCGCCACCCACCTCACCGAACTGATCAAGGCGAATATGGCGGAGCTTCTGTCCTATGGCGAGGTGCAGAAACTGCTCAAGGAACTGCCGAAGGAGCAAAGCGAACTGATCAAGGACATCGTGCCGGCACAGATCAATATCTCCGGGATCCAGCGCGTGCTGCAGATCCTGCTCGCCGAGCGAGTATCGATCCGCGATCTGTCGACGATCCTCGAAGGCATCGCCGACGGACTGCCGGGAACACGCAATGCCGCGATGCTGGCCGAACACGTCCGCGCCCGGCTGGCGCGCCAGCTCTGCGCCCAGCATGTGACGCCCGCCGGTACGCTGCCGATCATTGCGCTCACCGCCAGATGGGAGCAGGCCTTCGCCGAATCGATCGTCGGCCAGGGTGACGATCGCAGTCTGGCCATGCAGCCGTCGAAACTGACTGAGTTCATCAATCTGGTTCGGGAAAAATTCGAGCAGGCAGCACGCGAGGGCGAGGCGCCGGTGCTGGTGACTTCACCCGCCATCCGGCCCTTCGTGCGCGGCATCGTCGAGCGCTTCCGTGCCCAGACCAGCGTTTTGGCGCAATCGGAAATCCATCCGCGGGCGCGGCTGAAGACGGTCGGCAGTATCTGATCCGGCGCGTCGTTTCGGGGCGCCGGCTATCGCGGCCCCGACACCCGGAACAAACCCCTCGATCAACCGTTATCACGGGTCTTCAAGCTTCGGTGAAGACGCGTTTTACAACCAAGATCAGTACCTAGTTGTAGGGATCAGTAGTTGGATCGCTTGAACCCTTTGGCCCGGCTGCCGCGACTAATGGGCAGAAACGGGAGGTCGTCATGAACCATTCGATGTATAGCGCCGACCGTGCCACTCATTTGAAGATCGTGGTCATCGGCCTTCTTTGCGCGATATTGGTCGCCGTCGTCGGCATATTCGCGCAGGTCAGCAGCAACATTGATCTCGGCACGACGGCGCTCGTCAAAGCCGGCGAGCCGACCACGTTGAGCGGGCATATTCCAGTCATTCGCTAAGCCGATTGCGCCTCAGTTCGTCCCCGCGCAAGCGGGGACACAGTTTTTGTGCCGCACGCTTTCGGTAGACGCGGGAATGAGCGGTTTCTTTGTTAGCCGGGTGGCGGCGATCCCGGTACCGATTCGACCATTTTTCCGGTGAACAGAATCGGCCCCGTCGGCGCGCCTTTCGGCGAACCGCCGGCGGGTTCAAGCGAGATCGCATAATTCGCGCCGCGCATCGTAGCGACGTCGAAGCTCGCCGGCAGTGGACGGGTGGTGAATTCATTGCCGCCGACCAGGCCGAGCGAACGCGGAGCCGAATTCTTGCTTGCGATCAGCCACAGCTCGTAACTGCGGCCGGCTTCCGGCGTCGCGGAAACGGTGCGCACAGTGTAGGTGCGGTTCTGCGGATCGAGCGTGAGCAGGAACGCCGGCGCCGTAGGCTCCTGCTGCAGGACCGCCACGAGCCGAGAGCCGACTGGCTGCGGTCGGGCGGCAACAGCCGTCGGCGCTTGCCGGCCGAGCGGCACAAGTCCGGGAGCGAACTGCTCAACCGCGATATAGATCGCCAGTATTGCCGCAAGCGCGCTCATGGCAACCGTGACGCCGCGCCAACGCCGCACGCCACGCTGAAGGTTGACGATATCGGCGCCGCGTCCGACCGGCGGCGGGATGAGCGGCGATATCGTCTCCGGCGGTGCAGGCATCTCGGCTTGCGGCTCCGGTGCCAGCAGGCTCGACGCCAGCGCCGCGACCACCGACGTATCGTCCAAATCCTGCGGCGCGGCGGCCAAGTCTGGCGCCTGCTCCGACAGCAGATCCAGCACCGGCTCCGACGGCACATCCGGCGTGGGCTCCGGTGTCAGCTCGAACTCCGGTGCCGGCTCTGGCGGCGCCACAGCGGCCGTCTCCGGTGCCGCCTCCGGCACCGTCAGCGGCGCAGATTCTTCGAGCGCCGGCGTGGCGGCTTGCATCTCGGCTGCGCTTTGCGGTGTCACGCCTTCGACCTCGGCGCGGATTCTGTTCCAAACGTCAGGCGGCGGCTCAACCGCCTCAACCATCACATTGAGTTCGCCGAGCCGGCGCTCCCACATGCGTACGATCTCGGCAAAACCCGGATCGATCGCGAGCAACGCTTCGGCCTGGTCGCGCTCGTCGGCAGACAGCGTTCCCAGCACATATTCGGCGGCCAGAGCATCCCGATCATCGTCGTACATTTCTACCACTCATTCTTTAATTGGGCACGATCTCATGCGAAAACCGGCAGCCGCTTTTCCGGATCATGCTAGTTTCCCATACACTCGCGAATTTCGATGAGACTGCGGCGGAGCCAGGTCTTGATCGTGTTGACAGGAATGTCGAGCTTTTGCGCGAGTTGGTCGCGGCTCCAGCCGCTGTAATAAGCCAACAGCACAATGCGTTGCTTTTCCGGATCGAGCTTGCCGAGGCAGGATAGTAGGCGCTTGAGTTCCTCGGTCATCTCGCGGCGGGCAAGCGGCGGCGGCGCCTCGGACGCGACCTCGAGCGCCTCGGGCTCGTCCTCGATCGAGACGTCGCCCCTTTTACGCACGATATCGATGGCCCGGTTGCGCGCCATCGCCACCATCCATGTGATCGGGCTGGCAATCGCGGGGTCGAACTGGTCGGCCATCTTCCAAACCTTCAGATAGGTTTCCTGCATGACCTCTTCGGCCAATGCCGGTCTGCCCAAGATACGCAGCAGGACCCCGTAGAGTTTCGCGCGCGTTGCGTCATAGAGGCGCTCGAACGCGGCCTCATCGCCTTTGGCGACGGCACCGAGCAGCCAAACAAGTTCGGTCGGCATCAACATGACGGCGCAGCCCCTGAGAACCCCCGGGGCATCCCTCACCCCGGCCGATTATCGCCGCGGAGTGTGGCCTTCGTCGAGAGCGAAAGGAGCGGCTTTTGGTCAGTCCAGGGTGCCGCGATAGCGGCGAGCCCGGAACGCGAGCCGCCGGCGGGGCCAGATATGCACCACGAGTGACTGTGGATTCCGGGCTGCTCGCTGACGCTCGGCCGCGGAAAGACCGATTGGAATTTACGCTGGCGCGACGCCGCGAGCGCGCAGCATCGCGATACCGTCGAGCTCGGCCTGCTCGGCGGCATTCTCCGCCTCGCGTTCGCGCATCTGGTCACGTTCGTCGAGCAGTTCGACCTTCTTGAGGTCGTCGAAAGCCTCGCCGAGCGCGGATTTCGCATCGTCGAGCTGGATACGCAGTTCGTCGGCGGAGCGCTTGAGGTTTTCGCGCCGCGCAATCGCGGCCTTGGCGTAAGTCGGATAAGCGAAATGACCGGGATCGTGGATTCCGGCCCGATCCTGCTCGACGCGGATTTCGCGCTCCAGATCGGCCGCCATGCGCTCGAATTCGGCAATCATGGTTTCGATCTGCGCCACTTTGCGCCGCTTTTCGTCAACCTGAAACTTCTTCAGGCGAATGAGCGTCTCACGGGACTTCATCGACTGCTACTCCCCCGAAGCCAAACCCGGAACCCCGGAAGCATACAGCCGCCCGAAACTGCTCGCGCGGCGCCCCCGATAAGCGATCATGGCATGATAACGTTAGCGTTCGGTTTCCGTGGCGGCCACGATCTGGGCCAATCGTCGGTATCCTTCGGCCAAGCTGGTTGCTTCTTCCTTACCTTGGGAGAGGAATTCCTCGAGCGGCTTATGCAGGCGGATGGCCTCGTCAACCTCGGGGCTGGTGCCGGCGCGGTAGGCGCCGAGCCGGATCAGCTCCTCCATATCCGCATAGGTCGCCATGATCTGCTTGGCCCGGTTCAACGCCGGTAAATAGGCTTGATCGGCGGCCCGCGGCATGGTGCGCGAGATCGATTTCAGGATATTGATGGCCGGGTAGCGGCCGCGCTCGGCGATGGCGCGCTCCATGANNTCCATGACGATATGGCCGTCGAGAATGCCGCGCACCGCGTCGGCAATGGGCTCGTTGTGGTCGTCACCGTCCACCAGCACGGTGAATATGCCGGTAATCGTGCCCTCCTCGGTGCCGGGGCCGGCGCGTTCCAGAAGCCGCGGCAATTCGGTGAAAACGGTCGGCGTATAGCCTTTGGCGGTCGGCGGCTCGCCGGCGGAGAGCCCGATCTCACGCTGTGCCATGGCAAAACGCGTCACCGAGTCCATCAGCACCAATACGTCCTTACCCTCGTCGCGGAAATATTCGGCGATGGCGAGCGTGACATGGGCGGCTTGGCGGCGCATCAGCGCCGGCTCGTCGGAAGTCGAGACCACGACGACCGAGCGGGCGAGACCGGCATCGCCGAGGTCGTCCTGCAAGAATTCCTGCACCTCGCGGCCGCGTTCACCGATCAGCCCAATGACGGTGACATCGGCCGCCACATTTCGCGCCAGCATCGACAGCAGCACCGATTTACCGACGCCGGAACCGGAGAAAATGCCCATACGCTGGCCGCGACAGCAGGTTATGAAAGTATTGAGCGCCCTGACCCCGAGATCGAGCGGCGAGCCTACACGGCGGCGCTGGTGCGCCAGCGGCGGCGTGCTGCGGAACGGATAGGGCGACGACCCGAACAGCAAAGGGCCCTTGCCGTCGATGGGATCGCCCAAGGCATTGACCACGCGGCCGAGCCAGGCGGCCGAAGGCCGCACCGCGCCGGCAACCGAGGTAACGAGCGCCCGGCAGCCTCGCCGCACGCCTTCGAGCGGTGCGAACGGCATCAGCAAGGCGTTAACGCCGGAAAACCCCACCACCTCGCAGGGAATGGACTTCGCTGGCGTCTCCACGATCACGCGGGCGCCGACCGACATCGCATGCAGCGGCCCCGCGACCTCAACCATCAGGCCGCGCACGCCCACCACGCGGCCATAGATCGCGATGCCGTCGAGCTCATTGATCTGTTCGGCGAGCGCCTTCATCGGCCGGCCCCGCGCCGACCCCAATGATTCGGCGACGACGGCCGCAAAAGAATGGTTACCCTCCGCAGCTCAATATTAATCGGTTGTTTACCCGGGCCGTTAATCATTGCGCCGTCGTCCTTAGGGCTAAGGCACGCTCGCCCATCCAGAATGGAAGGGTCGAGTCAGATGAGTCGGTTAACGCCGAAACTTAATTTGGAACATGAACTCAAACGTGGCCAAAAAACCACTGTCGAGCAACATCTTAAGGCGATTCGCGCGAATTTGCCTACTGGATGCTTGCGCGAAGGAATCAGGTTTTGTTAACCATAGCGCCGTTAGTGTTCCGAATCAGTTTGTCCAAGGCGTTTTTCCAGGGGCCGCCGCTTCGGCGCGCCAACCTTGAGCCCGCGCGGCGAAGAAGGGGACTGGCATGCGCGTATTGCTGATTGAAGACGATGGCGCCACCGCGCAATCGATCGAGCTGATGCTGAAATCCGAGAGTTTTAACGTCTATACGACGGATCTCGGCGAAGAAGGCATCGATCTCGGGAAAATCTACGATTACGACATCATCCTGCT
>PLTE01000319.1 GCA_003164375.1 Hyphomicrobiales bacterium
GGGTGAGGGGGCCTCTCCGCGATTCCGAGCGATGCGGATCGAACTACGGCGTTGGAGATATTTCTTAGATGCTCAGCCCGGCGGAGAGGCCCCCTCATCCCCACCTTCTCCCCGCGCGCGGGGAGAAGGAGCGCGCGGCGGAGGCTGCCTACCCGCATCGGCTTGGCGCGTTCCTCGACGTGCTTAAGATTCCCGGCGTGGCCGCGCCGCGCTAGAGCATGATCCCGAAAAGTGGATACCGGTTTTCGGAAGAGATCATGCTCAAACAAACAATCTAGCGGGCGTGCGATCAAAACGTCGGATAGGTCTGGCCGAATTTACCGCCGACGCGGGCGAAACCGGTGACCGCAGGTTGGTATTTGTCGTTGAGGTTGAGCGCTTTGGCGTAAGAGCCCGCGGCCTTGTCCTTGTCGCCGAGCCGCTCATAGGCAAGCCCGCGGCTGGTCCAGGCGCGCATGTCGAGCGGATCGAGCTGCACCGCCTGGTCGAGATCGTCGGCGGCGGCCTTGTTGTTGTCGGTGGCGAGATAACTGAGCGCGCGCGCGACAAAGGGCGCGGATTTCTGGCCCGTCAGCGCCATAGCGGTGGTGAAATCGTCGATGGCGAACGGGTGCTGGTGCTGGCTCTGATAGAGCAGGCCGCGATTGTAATAAGCCTCGCCATTGTCGGGCTTGAGCGCGATCGCCTTGTTGAAGTCGCCCAGCGCCTGGCTCGATTTGCCTTGCTCGCGGTAGACGATGCCGCGGCCGAGATAGGCCGGCACGTAATTGGCGTCGATCGCGATCGCCTTGTTGTCGTCGGCGAGCGCCAGATCGAGCCGGCCGGTCTTGCGATAGATCAGCGCACGATTGGCGTAAGCTTGCGCATAATTGGGGTCGAGGCCGATCGCCTTGTCGAAATCGGCGAGCGCCTGCTCGTTCCTGCCGCCCTCGCCATAGACCGTACCGCGGATATTGTAGGCCTGCGGATCGTCCGGGTGCTTCTCGATGACCTCGTTGAGCGAGGTCAGGTTCGATTGCGCCGTGGCGTAAAGCGGGGCGTCGTTCTCGGCCGGCGGTGGATTGCCGAGCGTGGTGCAGCCGGCGAGAAGAAGCACGGCGAACAGCGGCGCCGCGCCACGCGCAATCCCCTGCCGCGCAATCCTCTGCAATGTCGGTCGGTCATCCTTCATGGCGGTGGGCACGGTAGCACCCCGGCCCGCCAAAAAAACGGCGAACGCGCTGCGATATCAGCCGAATCGGGGGGCCCGCGCCGAGCTCGATCTGCCGTTGCCGGGGCCGGCGCCTGCACCGGGGCCGAAACCGTTGGTGGGCTTTGGCTTCATCGGCAGAAGTCCCTCGCGCTGCAGCTTCTTGCGCGCCAGCTTGCGGGCGCGGCGGACGGCTTCNNTCGCGCTGCATCTTCTTCTTCAGCGCCTTAAGGGCCTGGTCGACATTGTTGTCGCGGACGAGAACCTGCACACGTGCTCCTTTTGTCGTCGGTTCATGAGGTTGCGGGACGGCCCGGGCGCAATGCCCAGTCTGTCTCGGCGCGGGCCTGTAGCAGAGCTGGGCCGAAAAGTCCACAAGTCCGGCGCAGGCGCGACCGATCGGGAAACCGGCTTACTCCGGAAAAACTTGCGTCACATGACCCATTTTGCGCCCCGGCCGCACCGCGGCCTTGCCGTAAAGGTGCACTGCAGCACCGGGGACGGTGAGCCAGCGCCGGTAGTCCTCGACCTCGGCGCCGATCAGGTTGGTCATTTCGATACGGCCATGACGGATCGGTTTGCCAAGCGGCCAGCCGGCGACCGCCCGGATGTGCTGCTCGAATTGCGACACCGAAGCGCCGTCGATGGTCCAATGGCCGGAATTATGCACCCGCGGCGCGATCTCGTTGACCAGGAGCCCGGCACCGTCCGGCAGCACGAACATCTCGACGGCGAGCACGCCGACATAGGCGAATTTCTGCGCGATGGTTTCGGCAATGCGCCGCGCCTCGCGCCGATCGGCCTCCGACAGCCGCGCCGGCACGCGAGAGACTTTCAGAATGTGGTCGCGGTGCTCGTTCTCGGTGACGTCGAAACATTCGACCGCGCCGTCATGCGCCCGCACAGCGATCAGCGAGACCTCGCGCTCGAACGGCACGAAGGCTTCAAGGATGCAGGGCTGGCCGCCGAGCTCGCGAAAGACGGCCGCGGGATCGCTGCCGTTCTTGATCGTCATCTGGCCCTTGCCGTCATAGCCGTAGCGGCGGGTCTTGAGCACCGCCGCCGGGCCGACGCGTTCGAGCGCCGCCGCAAGTTCGGCGGGCCCGGCCACAGCGGCAAACGGCGCGGTCGCAATGCCGAGCCGGGTGACGAAGTTTTTCTCCGCAAGCCGATCCTGCGTGATGGCGAGGATTTTGGGATCGGGCAACACCGGCACCCGGGCGGCGAGAAAGGTCGCGGTCTCCGCCGGCACGTTTTCGAATTCGTAAGTCACCACGTCGACGTCGGCGGCAAAACGGTCGAGCGCATCGGTGTCGGTGTAATCGGCCGCGGTGACGCGATGCACGACGTCGAAGGCGGGCGAATCCGGGCTCGGCGAAAACACATGGCACTTAAAACCCAGCCGCGCCGCGGCCAGCGCCAGCATGCGGCCGAGCTGACCGCCGCCGAGAATGCCGATGGTCGCTCCGGCTTGAAGTGCGGGCACGGCAGCGGGCGAAGATCCGCTCACGCGCCGTCCTTCGGCGTCTCGGCGACAGCCGCGGTCTGGCGCGCCCGCCAGGCTTCGAGCCTTTCGTCGAGTTCAGGATCGCTCAGCGCCAAGACGCTGGCCGCGAGCAGCGCCGCGTTGATCGCGCCGGCCTGCCCGATCGCCAGCGTGCCGACCGGAATGCCCGGCGGCATCTGCACGATGGACAACAGCGAATCCTGGCCCGACAGCGCTTTCGATTCCACCGGCACGCCGAACACCGGCAGGCTGGTCAGCGCCGCCGTCATGCCCGGCAGATGCGCGGCCCCGCCGGCGCCGGCGATGATGACCTTGAAGCCCGCGGCCTTCGCGCCTTTGGCGAAAGCATACAGCCGATCCGGCGTGCGGTGGGCGGAGACGATGCGCGCCTCGAATTCGACGCCGAGCTCGCGCAGCGTCTCGGCGGCGCGCCGCATCGTCGGCCAGTCGGACTGGCTGCCCAT
>PLTE01000083.1 GCA_003164375.1 Hyphomicrobiales bacterium
TCGGTGTAGCCGTCATGCAGCGCATGCGCGGCGCTGGCGACGCTCGCGGCACGGCGCTGGTCGCCCGACATTTCGGGCGCCAATGCGGCGAAGCGCTCCCAGCTCAGTCTGCGCATTTTGTCCTGTGAACGTTGCGTCACGTCCGTAGCCATCCCCCGACGGGCCGTCAATGAAGCATGCTTCCGGAAGTAGCCGCAGGCTTTCGGAGCCGATCAAATGGACGTCGATTGACCGTTGCAATGGCGCGGTGCAGTCTGCCACCCGCGACGGGAATCACGCGCGGACAATTGCGAGGGGGAATCATGTTCGGCCTCGGCGACTTGTTCCAGTGGGAGCGGTTCGTGACGCCCACCGTGATCAAAGTCTTCTATTGGCTCGCCGTGGTCATCGCCATCCTGCTCGGCTTCGCCGGCATGGTCAGTGCGCTGACCACCATGGCGTTTAATCCGTTCGTCGGCATGATATTTCTGATCACCAGCCTGCTCGGCGCCTTCATGGGCGTGATCCTGGCCCGCATCATCGCCGAATTCGTGCTCATCGTGTTCCGGATCAACGAGCATCTCGGCGCGATCAGGAATCAGGGCACGGACATCAGAGGTCAGTAATCGGAAGACCGATCTCGTCTGCGATGTCCGACGGCCGGTGACCGATCGCTATCTTTAGTTCGCGAAGCGGAAGTGCATGACGTCGCCGTCCTGCACGACATAATCCTTGCCTTCGAGCCGCATCTTGCCGGCGTCGCGCGCGCCCGCCTCGCCGGCGCAGGTCACGTAATCGGCATAGGCGATGGTCTCGGCGCGAATGAAGCCGTGCTCGAAATCGGTATGGATGACGCCTGCAGCTTGCGGCGCTTTGGTGCCGCGCGTCACCGTCCAGGCCCGCGATTCCTTCGGCCCGGCGGTAAAGAACGTCACCAGATGAAGAAGCCCGTAGCCGGCGGCGATCAGGCGGTCGAGACCGGCCTCCTTGAGGCCAACGGTGGCAAGATAGTCTTCGCGCTCATCGCGGGAAAGCACGGCGATCTCCGCTTCGATCTTGGCGGAGATCACAATCGCGACCGCGCCTTCTTCCTTGGCGCGGGCTTCGACCTGGCGCGAAAACGCGTTGCCCTCGGCGGCGGAATTCTCGTCGACATTGCAGACGTAGAGCACCGGCAGCGAGGTCAGAAGGCCGAGCAGATGAAAGGCCTTCTCCTCCTCGGGCTTGCGCTCGGTCAGACGCGCCGGCTTACCGTCGCGCAGCAGCACAAGCGCGCGATTGATCAGATCGACCGCCTCTTTGGCTTCCTTGTCGCCGCCCTTGGCTTTCTTGGCGAGGCTATCGACGCGGCGCTCCAAGCTCTCGAGGTCGGACAGCATCAGTTCGGTCTCGACCGTTTCGATGTCGGCGATCGGATCGATGCGGCCTTCGACATGGGTCACGTCGGTGTCCTCGAAGCAGCGCACCACATGGACGATGGCGTCGACCTCGCGGATATTGGCCAAAAACTGATTGCCTAGCCCCTCGCCTTTCGACGCGCCGCNNGCAGGCCGACGATGCCGCATTTGAAGCCCATTATTGTTATCGCACACTAGCCGGAGGTGAAGACTTCGAACGGGGAGATCTGAAACGGATCGACGACCTTGAGATCGTCAATGAGACGGCCATGTTGCAAGTCCTCCGACAAAAAATATCCGCAGCCGGCGATGGTCGCCGAAGCAAGAAGCAGGCAATCGAACCACTGATAGCCGGTCGCTTCCTCTATCAACCAGGCCTTGGGGATTGTATGGACGTCAAGCGCGGCGGTGCACCAAACTAGAAACCACTCGCATGCCTGTAACACGTCCCTGCGCGCAACGCTGGGAAACCGACGCCGCGACACATGATAGAATTCGTTGATGCTTTGAGGGCTCAGAACAAGGCTGTTATGGCTGGCGAGAGCGTCTAGCCATTCTCGAGCCCGTATTCTTTTGTCCGGATTGCTCTCGTCCGCCGCGTAAACGAGAACGTTCGTATCGACGAAGCAATTCATCCTCGCGTTCGGCATATATTTCCTCGCGCTTGGGCAGCGGTCCGCCGCTCGAAGGCCAACCAGGCCCGTCGAAAAATTCTCGCAGCTTGGCGAGCTCGGCGCGATGCTCGGCCCCGCAGCGCGACTCGAGCAGGTCGGCGACGAATCGCGACAGGCTCTTGTCCTGCTTGGCGGCCTCGACGCGCGCCCGCCGGGCGAGCCCCTCGGGCAGCGTAATGGTGACGTTCTTCATGACACAGATATCATGTTTTCGTGTTTTTGTGTCAAGTATTGGCCGCTAAACCCTTGGTGATGATGCCAGAACTCAGATTTAATTCTAGCCAGCGGGGTCGCCGCCTTCCGTCTCGCCAAAACCCTTCGCGACCATGGCGAGATGAACCTTGTTGGCAAAGCTCGCATCCTCGCCGCGAACGATCAGGCCGGCATTGTCGGCGAGGATATCGATCAGCGCCTCGACCCAGCCGCGCTCGCTTTTGGCAAAATCGCTCAGCACGTAATGCTGCACCATGTCTTTGTTGCCGGGATGGCCGACGCCGATGCGAACCCGCCGGTAGTCGTTGCCGATATGCTCGGAGATCGAGCGCAAGCCGTTGTGGCCGGCGATGCCGCCGCCGATTTTGACTCTGACTTTGCCGGCCGGCAGGTCGATCTCGTCGTGAAACACCGTGATGCCATCCAGCGGCACCTTGTAGAAATGCGCCGCCTCCGCGACGGCGCGGCCGGATTCATTCATAAAGGTGCCGGGCAACAGTAAAAGCGCACGCACGCCGCCGACCGGCCCCTCGCAGGCTAAGCCCTGAAAGCGCCGGCGCCACGGCCCGATGCCGTGGCGCTTGGCGATCTCTTCAACCGCCATGAAGCCGATATTGTGCCGGTTGCCGACATAGCGCGCTCCCGGATTTCCAAGTCCGACCAGGAGCAGCATCGTCGTCGTCCTATGCGGCTAACCTCACTTCTTGTCGGCACCGGCAGCCGGCGCGGCACCCGCGCCGCCAGCCGCAGCGCCAGGAGCGGCACCCGGAGCTCCTGGAGCGCCGGTCGGGGCGGGACCGGCAGCGACGGCCGCAGCGGCGGCAGCGGCAGCGGCAGCGGCAGCTTCGGCGGCCGCCTTCATTTCTTCCGCATAGCCCGACGGCGGCACGACCGTGACCAACGTGATGTCGCGACCCGCCACCGAGCGGACGCCCTCCGGCAGCGTGATGTCGCTCAAATGCTTGGAGTGATTGATATCGAGCTCGGCGACATCGACCTCGATGCCGGTCGGAATGGCATCGGCCCGGCAGCGCACCTCGATCGAATGGGTCACGATGGAGACCGTGCCGCCGCGCTTGACGCCCGGCGACTGCTCGGCGTTGCGCACATGGATCGGGATATTGACGCGGATCGTCGCACCCTCGCCCAGACGCATGAAGTCGACATGCAGCGGCAGGTCGCGGACGGCGTCGAGCTGAAAATCGCGCGGGATGACGCGGTGCTTTACGCCGTCGACCTCGACGTCGTGAATGGTGGTGAGGAAACGGCCGGCATAAATGCGCTGGCGCAAATCGGCGTAATCGAGCGAGATCGGCAGCGGCTCTTTGCCGTCGCCATAGATGATTCCGGGTACCCGGCCGGCACGACGTTCGGCCCGGGCGGCCCCCTTGCCTGCCCGCGAACGCACTGCCGCCTTGATCAGATTGACGGTCGCCATGATGAGATCCTCGTCTTAAGCCCTGTTGTAAAAGGGAAATTCCGCGCTAGCCTCCAGGGGTGCTGTAGCAGCGCGCGGACGCCGCGCTTATAGCGGCGCTAAATCTTAAAAACAAGGAATGCGAAAGGGCCGAAAGGCCGGCTCAGAACGTGCCGGGGTCGATCTGCCCGCTGGGCCCCCCCGGACCCTGCGACGGGAAGCTATCCCCCATCGCCGTTCCGCCGGCAGACGGATAGCTCGGCGGGGCATTGAACGTGGTGGTTTCTGTGCCGAACTTGGCGACGGCAGCCTCGAGGGCCGCAACCCGGCCTTTAAGCGCGTCGTTCTCCTCGCGCGCCAGGCGCGCCATATCCTTGACCGCCTCGAAATCTTCCCGCTTGACCAGGTCGAGATCGCGCAGCCAGCGTTCAGCCTGGGTACGGAACAGCGTCTCGAATTCGCGCCGCACACCTTGCGCAACACCGGCCGCGTCATTCATTAAGCGCGCGACCTCGTCGAAGAACCGGTTTGTCGTCTGGACCATGATCGCCTCCAAGCCTTGCTGGCGAAAAGCCTTGCTGGCGAAACCTCGCCAATTCCCGCGCCCGGCGCGCTTGCTATAGTCGGACACAATGGCGATGGTGCGACGCGGCCGCAAGGGGGCTAAGCCGCAACGAGAACGCCGCACCGGCNNCAAGGAAAGCCCATCGATGTTCGTTCTGCCGGTCATCCCGTTTCCCGCCATCAACCCGATCCTGATCTCCATCGGACCGCTCGCGGTGCGCTGGTATGCACTGGCCTATATCGTCGGCATCATCGGCGGCTGGTTCTATGCGCGCAGGATTATCGTTTCGGAGCGGTTATGGGGCGGCAAAGCGCCCATCACCTTGCTCGACTTCGATGACTTCGTGATCTGGATCACGCTTGGCATCATCCTCGGCGGCCGCACCG
>PLTE01000213.1 GCA_003164375.1 Hyphomicrobiales bacterium
TCACCCGTTGGCTGAAATCGGTGATGCCGAAGGGGCTTTATGCCCGTGCGCTTTTGATCATCATCGTGCCGATGGTGGTGCTGCAGTCGGTGGTCGCCTTTCTGTTCATGGAGCGGCACTGGAATCTGGTGACGAATTATCTGTCATCGGCGGTGACCCAGGAAATTGCGACCCTGATCGACGTCTACCGCACCTTTCCGCAAGATACAGATCACGCGCAGCTGCGTCGCATTGCCCAGGATCGGCTTGGGCTGGTGGTCGACTTTTTGCCCGGCGGCCAGTTGCCGCCGCCCGGGCCGAAGCCGTTTTTCTCCCAGCTCGACGCGACGCTATCCGACGACATCCGCAAGCAGATCGGTCTGCCGTTCTGGATCGACACCGTCGGCCGCTCCTCGATCGTCGAAATCCGCATCAAGCTCGACAACACGATCATGCGCGTTTTCGCGCGCCGTGCCGACGTCTACGACCCGAATTCCTGGATCTTTTTGGTCTGGATGGTGGCGACCTCGCTGGTGGTGCTCGCCATCGCCATCGCCTTTTTGCGCAACCAGATCCGGCCGATCGTGCGGCTCGCCGACGCCGCGGAAGCCTTCGGCAAAGGCCGCGAGGCGCAGAATTTCCGGCCCCGCGGCGCCCGCGAAGTCCGCCGCGCGGCGGCAGCCTTCCTCGAAATGAAGGGCCGCGTCGAGCGCGCCATCGAGCAGCGCACCACCATGCTCGCCGGCGTGTCGCACGACCTGCGCACTATCCTCACCCGCTTTAAGCTCGAGCTCGCTTTGCTCGGCGACGGGCCGGAAATCGACGCCATCAAGAAAGACATCGACGAGATGGCGGCGATGCTGGAGGCCTATCTCGCCTTCGCCCGCGGCGACATGGGCGAGCAGTCGGCGCCGACCGACGTCTCGGCTTTGCTCGAAGAGCTCAAGCTCGACACCGAGCGGCACGGCCATCAGGCCAATGTCAGCTTCCACGGCCAGCCGGAGGTCACGGTGCGGCCGGCGGCGTTCAAGCGCTGTCTCGCCAATCTGGTCAGCAATGCCTCGCGCTATGCCTCGACGGTGGCGATCACCGGTCACCGCGATCACCGCTGGCTCACCGTCACGGTGGACGACGACGGACCGGGCATCCCGATTTCCTTGCGCGAGGATGTGTTCAAGCCGTTCCTGCGCCNNTCGCCCGCGATATCGCGCGCTCCCATGGTGGCGATATCACGCTCGGCGATTCTCCGCTCGGGGGGTTGCGGGCGACAGTGCGGGTACCGGTGTGAGCGCTTCCATCCGGTGCCCTTGAATCAACTGCGTCGCCTCGCCATCTGGGAGCCGATCATTCTTGCTGGGGATACCGTCATGACCGTTGCCGAGGAAGCCAAATCGGAAAACCGCCCATTCGAGGCGGACGTCGCCAAACTCCTGCACTTGATGGTGCATTCGGTTTATTCCGACAAATCGGTGTTTCTGCGCGAGCTCATCGCCAATGCCGCGGACGCCTGTGAACGGTTGCGCTACGAGGCCATTGCCGCGCCGGCGTTGCAGGGCGACGACGTCAAGCCGCGGATCACGGTTACGCTCGATGCCGACGCCAAGCGGCTTACGGTGGAAGACAACGGCATCGNNCCGCCGACGCCTGCGAGAAGCTGCGTTACGAGTCGATCGCCCATCCCGAATTGGTCCGGGACGGTGGACCCTTCGCGATCACCGTCGCCGTGGACAAGGACGCCAAGACGCTGACCTTCAGCGACAACGGCGTCGGCATGACCGAGCCCGAACTGGTCGAAGCGCTTGGCACCATCGCCCGCTCGGGCACCAAGGCGTTTTTGGAGCGGATCGAGGCGGCGCAAAAGGGCGAAAACGGCCAGAAGACCGAAGACTCGGCGCTGATCGGCCGTTTCGGCGTCGGCTTCTATTCAGCCTTTATGGTGGCCGAGCGGGTCGAGGTCATTTCAAGGCGCGCCGGCACCGCTGAAGCCTGGCTGTGGTCGTCCGACGGCCAGGGCACATTCGCAGTATCCCCCGCCACCGGCGACGAGGCGCCGCGCCGCGGCACCCGCGTCATCCTGCATCTGTTGGAAGACGCCAAGACCTATGCCGAGCGCTCCACCATCGAGCAGCTCATCAAAGCGCAGTCCGGCCACGTGCCGGTGCCGATCGCGATCGTCGACAAGCCCGGCGACGCGCCCGCCGAAGTCACCGACGGGGCGGCGCTCTGGGCCAAGCCGAAAGCGGACATTACGCCGGCGGATTACACCGATTTTTATCGCGGCATTGCCGGCGCGTTCGACGAGCCGGCTTTGACCGTCCATTTCCGCGCCGAGGGGCGGCAGGACTACACCACGCTGCTGTTTATTCCGGAATCTCGGCCGTTCGACCTGTTCGATCCCGACCGCTCAGGCCGCATCAAGCTCTACGTCAAGCGCGTCTTCATCACCGACGATGCGGAGATCTTGCCGCGCTATTTGCGTTTCGTTCGCGGTCTCGTCGACTCGGCCGATCTGCCGCTCAATGTCTCGCGCGAGAAAATCCAAGAGAGCCCGTTGCTTGCCGCCATCAGAAAGGGCGCGACGGGCCGCGTGCTCACCGAATTGGAGCGGCTCGCCGATAAGGAGCCGCAGGCTTACGCCAAGATCTGGGACACCTTTGGTGCCGTGCTCAAGGAAGGCATTTACGAGGATTTCGAGCGCCGCGATGCGCTCCTCAAACTGGCGCGTTTCAAGACCACGGCCGCGGCCGACGAGTGGCGCGGCCTGAAGGACTACGTCGCGGCGCTCAAGCCTAACCAAACCGCGATCTATTATCTCGCCGGCAACGATATCGCGCGGCTTGCCTCGTCGCCGCATCTGGAAGGCTTTCGCGCACGCGGCATCGAAGTGCTGCTGCTGCCCGATCCGGTCGACACCTTCTGGGTTACGCCGGGGATCGATTTCGACGGCAAGCCGTTCAAGTCGGTGACGCAAGGCGCGGCCGATCTCGCGCTCATTCCGCGACTCGACGCCGGCGAGGAGAAGGCTCAAGACGCAGCCGATACGGTGAAGGACTTCCTTGCTTTCGTGAAGACAACGCTCGGCGACGCGGTCGCCGAGGTGCGGGCGTCGGACCGGCTCACCGACAGCGCGGTGTGTCTGGTGGCGCCCGATTTCGGTCCGGATCGGGCGCTGGAAAAACTTCTTGCCGGCGCCGGACGGCTGACGTCGGCCTCAAAACCGATCCTCGAGGTCAACCCGCAACACCAGCTTGTGATCGCGCTCGCCGCGCTTGCAGACACCGAGCGCGCCTTCAAGGAGGACGCGGCGCATTTGTTGTTCGATGAAGCCAAGCTCGTCGAGGGCGATCGCCCGGCGGATACGCGGCTGTTCTCCGAGCGCCTCGCGCGCGTGCTCGGACGGGGCGTGCGCGGCACCTCGGTTTGAACGCGGGGTTGTCGCTCCTACTCCGCCGCGGCGCTAATCTCGGCCGGCACGGTCGGCGAGCCATTGCCGTGCGGCTGCAGCGACGGCTCGATCGGCGGCTTGGCGCCTTTAAGGCGGATATAGATCTGCGAGCCGATCAGAAGCACGCACAGCCCGACAAACACCGCGCTGATCGGCCGCTCGACGAAGACGGCGAGGTCGCCGCGCGAGATCAGCATGGCGCGGCGGAA
>PLTE01000264.1 GCA_003164375.1 Hyphomicrobiales bacterium
AAGACCGGATCGCCCGGCTTCGGCGACTCGTTGCCCGGATCGTCGAGCGCCCGGCTCACGGTTTCGGGCAATTCCAGCCGGTATTTGCGCACGATGGCGCGAGCGTCGGCGAGCGTCGTCGGGTCCGGCACGGTCGGCCCCGAACCGATCACCGCCGGGTCGTCGCCGGGCACGTCGGAAATGGCAAGGGTGACCACGCACGCCGGGTGAGCGCGCCGGGCGAGCCGGCCGCCTTTGATGCGGGACAGGTGTTTGCGGACGCAGTTGATCTCCCCGATATTGGCCCCGCTGCGCAGGAGCGCCCGCGTCGTGGCCTGCTTTTCCGCAAGGGTGATCCCCGGCGCCGGCGCGATCAGATTGGCCGAGGCGCCGCCGGACAGCAGCACCAGCACCAGATCCTCGGTGCCGGCGCCGTCGGCGAGCGCAAGCATGCGCTCGGCCCCGGCAACGCCTGCAGCGTCGGGGACCGGATGGCCGGCCTCGATCACCGGAATATGCCGCGTCGGACGCCCATAGCCGTGGCGGGTTACGGCGATGCCGTCGAGCCTGCGCTCCGGAATGCGGGCGAGATAGTGCTGTTCCGCCACCTCGGTCAGCGCGCCGCCGCCTTTACCCGCTCCCAGCACGATCAGCCGGCCGCGCGCGGGCGGTTCCGGCAGGTGCGGCGGCAGGCAGTGCGACGGATGTGCCGCGCTGACCGCCGCGCGGAACAGCGATTCGAGCAATTCGCGATTTTGCGTGGCCAAAATTGGGTTCCCGGCGACATATGGCAAGAAGGCGGTCACGCCTCTATCTTCGTCATACCTAAACCGCGGAGGAGATCATGGCTACCGACGAGAAAACCGAACTCGAAGCCGCCGTCTACCGCCGCCTGGTCGAGCATTTGCGTTCACGCACGGACGTACAGAACATCGACTTGATGAATCTGGCCGGCTTTTGCCGCAACTGCCTGTCCAACTGGATGAAGGACGCCGCCGACGCCAAGGGACTGCCGATGACCAAGGACGAAAGCCGCGAGATCGTCTACGGCATGCCCTACGAGGAATGGCGCGGGAAGTACCAAAAGGACGCATCGCCCGAGCAGAAGGCGGCATTGGAAAAAGCAAGTCAAAAGCACTGAGCCTGTGCGCGCGGCAGGGTCGTCCTGTGCAGTGCTGTGGATGAACGCGCTCCCGGCTTGACGCGAGGCCGCGCGCTTTCGAAACCTCTCGCTCAAGTTCAGCGCGAGGAGTACCCGATGGCCACCGCCGCCGCCGTTAAGGACGAACAGACCGCCCACCGCTTCGCCAAGGATCAGCTCAAGGCCTTCGTCGAACGCATCGAACGGCTCGAAGAAGAGAAGAAGGCGACCTCGGACGACATCCGCGACGTCTATGCCGAGGCCAAGGGCAACGGCTTCGACGTCAAGGCGCTGCGCGTCGTGGTGCGTTTGCGCAAGCAGGACGTCAACGAGCGCAAGGAGCAGGAGGCCATTCTGGAGACCTATTTGCACGCACTCGGGATGTTGGGGTAGCCAGCACATCAATTCCGGGCGCGCCGCTGCGCGGTGCCCCGGAAGGACCGTGGCTTTACTGCAACGACGCTGTGCGCGTCGGGTAGCTCACCGTCGACACGAAGACGATGGCTGAGCCGCTGAAGCGATCGTTGTCGAGGCCGGGATTGGGATCGGCCGAGAACGTCATCAGCACCGAACTGGAAGGCTTGACCATCAGCGTTGCCAGCGAGCGGAAGTCGCGCGCGCCGAGTGCCGTGATGGTCAGGAAGTGCTGCACGCTCGGCGACAGCACGACGGCGCGCAGCCACGGATTGGCGAAATGCGCATCCGCCGCCTTGATCACCGTGAGTGACGCGGTGCCGGCCGTCGTGATCGCGGAGGCGACCTGGTTGGCGGCGCGTTTCACCGCGATCGTGGTGCCGTTGGCAACGGTCTGCTGCGCCGAAATAGCGGCGGCGCGCAGCGCTGCGATCCCCACGGCGTCGCGAGCGGGCGGATCGGCATAGGCGAGCGCGAGTTGCGGCGCCGCGCCGTCGACATGCGGGTTCGCAAACGGGCCGATCGAGCCGGTGGCGTCGGCAACGGCGCTTGGGGCAGCACTTGGGGTACGGCGTTGACGCTGCGCCGAGGCGAGCGAATTTGCCGTGGCCGATGGGTCAGCCGGGCCCTGCCAATAGCCCCGCGCGACGATGATCTGGTTCGGCGTCGTCGCCGCGCTGGCAACGACGCTCGGCTGGGCGGGTGCCTGCGGCGCGGTTGCCGCCGAGGCGGTGCGGATCAGCTTGGCCTTTGAGGCCGCGTCGGCGACCTTGATCGCAACTTTCACGGTGGCCTTTCCAGCGGTCTCGGCACCGCGTTCAATCGCGGCCAGGACCGGGTGTTTCGACGGGGTCGCGGCCGCAGCGACTGCCGGCGCCGCGGCGCGTGGCGAAGCCGTGCTCGCCGTGTCGTCCTCGTCATCCTCGTCTTTTGCCAAGCCTAAGAGCTTGGCAAAAGGATTGGCCGCGGGCCGCTCGTTGCTGGCCAACAGCGTGTCGATGTGGACGCCGGCAGTGCGCGCGGCCTCAAGCGAATTTTGCGAAGGCGTGCTGCCGCGCTTGGTGATATCGGCGAGCGCCAGCGCATAACCCGGCAGCGGCTTGCCATCGGTCGGAATATGGACGGTGCGGCCGTCGGGGAATACGCGCGCCAGTTCCTCGTGCGTCATGCGCGGCCACATTCGGATGCCGCCGACGTCCATGTGCACGAAAGGCGAGCCCGATTCCGGATAAAAGCCGACGCCGCCGCGTTGCAGGCGCAGGCCGATTTCGCGAAGCTTTTCGAGCGGAACGGCGGGAATGAAGAAGTCCATGGCGCGGCCCAGCATGTGCTGGCTGAAGCGGGCGACGCCGCCGCTGCGGTGACGCAGCATGGCGTTGGTTTCCGGCGAACGGTAGCCGCAGACAACCTGAATCGGCTGGTTGGGCGTGGCTTCGCGCTGCACCTCCCACACCAGGTCGATCAGGCGCGGGTCCATATGGGTTGCTTCGCTCTTGCGCCAATCGCGCAGGAACCAATTGAGCTTTTCCAGCGCGGCCTCGTCGTAGCGGCCGTCGCGCTTATAGGTGATGGTGATGTCTTCGCCGGTGTGAAGGTGGTGCATCGTGATCGTGCGCGTGTCGCCTTCGGCGATCGCGTTCTGCAGCACCTTTGAACCGAACAGGAAACACAGCAGCGCCAAAGCGCACGAATAGCCGGCGCGGGCCACCGAGAATCGACACGTTTTCAGGCGCGCGTTACCGACGTGCACAAGCATTCCCGCATCGAAGCGTTCAAAGACGTCATTCGCCGCGGTCATCCCACCAAGACACCGGACCGCACCGGATAACGCTAACGCGTTGCAAATGTGGGAAGGGTTAACGAGAACTTGCCGCAACCCCACCCCCGACGGGTCCAGGGCTAACGACCTAGTGTGGCAAAATATGGCCGCGTGGGCTGTTTTGGGTCAAAACCTCAGCCAACGCGGGAAAAAGTGGTTAACGTCGACCGCAGATGGTGCTCTGGTAAACCGGAACCCGGCATTCCGGAGAGCGATCAGGCCTTAAGGCGCTACCGCTCGATGGTGTCGTGGGTACGGGTCTCTTTGCGCGGATGCGGTGCCGGCTTGCGTGGGACCGGCGGGGGAGCCGACGCAAAGCCGCCGAACAGCCGCGAAAAGAAATTGTCGCCGCCGCCACCGGAGCCGCCATTCGGATAATAGCTGCCTCCGCCGCTGAAGATGCCTCGTCCGCCGGATAGCGACGCCTGATCGGGGATGGCCAGGACTTCGCGCTGCGAGATGTCCTCTTTGTGCTCGACCGGGATATCCGCGACCCTGCGATCGTCGCCCTTGAGGATGGCAATGAGCGCCCGGTCGCGGCCATACATGTCGTCGCGAAATTCGAGCTTGCCTGAGTCGTCGACGAAAGCGGTTTGGTAGGTCAGGTTGACCGAAATATAGGTCGGGAACTGGATATCGGTTTCGCCGCCGGCCGCGATCATCTTCTTGATGCGGTCCTCGGTATAGCCGTCGTTCGGACGCACCAGCGACAGCAGAACCTCGGCGTAATGCTGCGGATCCTGCACCCGCATGCAGCCATGGCTGAAGTCCCGCTTCTCGTTGGCGAACAAATATTTGTCCGGCGTGTCGTGCTGATAGACCAGGAACTTGTTCGGGAA
>PLTE01000427.1 GCA_003164375.1 Hyphomicrobiales bacterium
GACATTATCGGCGCGAAAGACATTGATGGCATTGCCCCACTGTCCGGTGCCGCCGGATGTGTTTTCGGTGTCTTCGATGCGGTTATCGACCACAAGCGTGCCGTCGTCGCCCGGCGTGCTGCGCCAGACCGAGATGCCGCAATTACCGGCGCCACGCACGGTGTTGCCCGCGATCCTGAGCCCCCCGGCATTGTTCGAGAAAATCGCGTAGTCGGCAGCGGCATTCACCGTATTGTCGGTCACCTCGCCGGCGATCGCCTCAAGCGCGATGCCGTTGCGGCCGGAATTGACGATCTCGCAATCGGCGATGCGGACGGCGCGGCCTTGCGTCAGATGCAGAAGGCCGCGGCCGTCGGGCAGCGGGATATTGGCGCCGTCAAGGAGAAGTCCGCTCAGGCTGATATGATCGCTGCCGGTTGAGGACAACAGTGACGGGCCGCCCGCCATGACGATCTGCGTCGCCCCGGCGATGCCGGCGATGGTCGTGTAGGACGGCAAGTGCAGCGCGCCGGCGCGATAGATGCCGGGCGGCAACCGCAGCACTGCGCCCGCCCCCGCCGCGCGCTCGATGGCGCGTTGTAACGCCGCCGACTGATCGAGTTCCGCATTGGGACGAACGCCGAGCGACGCTGCGTCGATCTCGGCGCGCGCTGTCGGCTCATCGCGCGCGACCGCGGGCCCAGCTGTGCCGGCCGACGCCGCGCCGGCGAAAGCGGCAAACAGGCGGCGACGATTAAAGCGCATCATGGCAGTCCCGGTGGAGCGCAGTTGCAGCCAACGATGTGCCAGAAATTGATGGGCCAATGCGCCGCTCAAGTCCCCAACCGAGACCCGTTTTCGCGTTAAGGGTTAACGTCGGCTTGCGGTTAAGGACGTGTTCGAAGCCCGCCGGCGGCGCTATCAGTTCGTCAACATGGCGGCGATCTCTTCGGCCGCCGTCGCCGGCGCCAGCCGACCCGCAGCGACTTCGGCCTCGATCCGCGGCAATGCCGCTTTGAGCGCGCGATCGGATCGTAACGGCGCGAACAGCCGCTCCTCGAGCATGGTCCACATCCATTTCACCTGCTGTTCGCCGCGCCGCGCCGCAAGCTCGCCCGACGCTGTCAGCCGTTGGCGATGGTCGAGAACATGCGACCACAGCGCCTCGACGCCCTCGCTTTTGAGCGCCGAGCAGGTGATGACCGGCGGCGACCAGTTTTGCGACCGCGGCGATAGGATATGCAGCGCCGCGCCATATTCCGCCGCCGCAAGCCTGGCGCGGCCGAGATTATCGCCGTCGGCTTTGTTGACTACGATCATGTCGGCCAGCTCGACCACGCCTTTCTTGAGCGCCTGCAATTCGTCACCGGCGCCGGGCAGCGCCAGCACCAGAAAGAAATCGGTCATGTCGGCGACCGNNTAGCCCGCCGCCTCGCACAACAGCAGGGTCTCGCGGGTTTTGGCGGCGACACCGCCGAGCGTGCCGGAGGCAGGCGAGGGGCGGATGAAGGCATTGGCGTCGTTGGCGAGCCGCGCCATGCGCGTCTTGTCGGCGAGGATCGAACCGCCGGTGCGGCGCGACGACGGATCGACCGCGAGCACCGCGACTCTGCGGCCCTGCCCGGTCAAGAGCGTACCTAGCGCATCGATCATGGTCGACTTGCCGACGCCCGGCGCGCCGGTAATGCCGACGCGCACCGCGTTGCCGGTCGCATCGAGCAGCGCTTGCGTGAGCGCTGCCGCGGTGTGGCGATGATCGGCGCGCTTACTCTCGATCAGGGTGATGGCGCGCGACAGCACATTGCGCTCGCCCGCGCGGATCTCGCGTGCGAGCCGTTTGACATCAGGAAACGGTGGAGGCGCAGTCATCATGCATCATCGGCGTGCGCGGTAACGATTGAGTGGTCGATTGGATTCGAGTTTTCTTAACGCAAGACGCGGGAAAAGCGATGCGCATGCTACTCTTCCTAGCATCTTGAATTGACATTCCGGAATCGCCGCAGACCGACCAGAATTCATCGCCGAATGACCCCGATATCGCCGAATTGAAGCCGCATCGCGCGGCTGTCATCGCCCGGCCAGAACGACGCGGCAATTGAAGTGGTCTGCGGCGTCATTTGTCCATCCTCGAACAGGGAGACAATCGATGAACTGGGATCAGATTCAAGTCAATTGGATGCAATTCAAGGGCAAGGTCCGTATGAACTGGGCCAAGCTCACCGATGAGGATGTCACGCGTATCGGCGGCCGCCGTGCCGAGCTCCGCGGCCGGCTGCAGGCGCGCTATGGCTTTGCCAAGGCCGAAGCCGAGCGCGAGATCGAAGCCTGGATGAAGGCGCAGCGCCACGCGGCGTGAGGGTAGTGCTGAGCCGCTGCATTGACGCATGTAAATCCGCTCTCGCGACGGACGCGCATCCTCCCGCCCCGTGCTAGCGGGAAGGGGGGACCATGCGTAGCTCGCGAAGCGGGCGAAGGATGGTGGGAGGGGCGACTGACTCAAAGCTTCGTTGCCGTCGCAAGGAAATAAAAACGTCATCTGTCATCTCCCCTTGCGTTGTCTCGTTCCCTTCGATGCCCGCGCCCCCTCCACCACGCTTC